>NZ_CP125781.1:4030617-4340665 GCF_030053895.1 Trabulsiella odontotermitis | reverse complement strand
TCGATGGGAAACAGGTTAATATTCCTGTACTTGGTGTTACTGCGAAGGGGGGACGGAGAAGGCTGTGTCATCCGGGCGACGGTTGTCCCGGTTTAAGCGTGCAGGTGTGTGCTCCAGGCAAATCCGGAGTGCTTTAACACTGAGGCGTGATGACGAGGCACTACGGTGCTGAAGTGACAGATGCCCTGCTTCCAGGGAAAAGCCTCTAAGCTCCAGGTAACACGAAATCGTACCCCAAACCGACACAGGTGGTCAGGTAGAGAATACCAAGGCGCTTGAGAGAACTCGGGTGAAGGAACTAGGCAAAATGGTGCCGTAACTTCGGGAGAAGGCACGCTGGTGCGTAGGTGAAGTCCCTTGCGGATGGAGCTGAGACCAGTCGAAGATACCAGCTGGCTGCAACTGTTTATTAAAAAACACAGCACTGTGCAAACACGAAAGTGGACGTATACGGTGTGACGCCTGCCCGGTGCCGGAAGGTTAATTGATGGGGTCAGCCGTAAGGCGAAGCTCCTGATCGAAGCCCCGGTAAACGGCGGCCGTAACTATAACGGTCCTAAGGTAGCGAAATTCCTTGTCGGGTAAGTTCCGACCTGCACGAATGGCGTAATGATGGCCAGGCTGTCTCCACCCGAGACTCAGTGAAATTGAACTCGCTGTGAAGATGCAGTGTACCCGCGGCAAGACGGAAAGACCCCGTGAACCTTTACTATAGCTTGACACTGAACACTGGTCCTTGATGTGTAGGATAGGTGGGAGGCTTTGAAGTGTGGACGCCAGTCTGCATGGAGCCGCCCTTGAAATACCACCCTTTAATGGCTGGTGTTCTAACGTGGGCCCGTAAACCGGGTTGCGGACAGTGTCTGGTGGGTAGTTTGACTGGGGCGGTCTCCTCCTAAAGAGTAACGGAGGAGCACGAAGGTTGGCTAATCCTGGTCGGACATCAGGAGGTTAGTGCAATGGCATAAGCCAGCTTGACTGCGAGCGTGACGGCGCGAGCAGGTGCGAAAGCAGGTCATAGTGATCCGGTGGTTCTGAATGGAAGGGCCATCGCTCAACGGATAAAAGGTACTCCGGGGATAACAGGCTGATACCGCCCAAGAGTTCATATCGACGGCGGTGTTTGGCACCTCGATGTCGGCTCATCACATCCTGGGGCTGAAGTAGGTCCCAAGGGTATGGCTGTTCGCCATTTAAAGTGGTACGCGAGCTGGGTTTAGAACGTCGTGAGACAGTTCGGTCCCTATCTGCCGTGGGCGCTGGAGAATTGAGGGGGGCTGCTCCTAGTACGAGAGGACCGGAGTGGACGCATCACTGGTGTTCGGGTTGTCATGCCAATGGCACTGCCCGGTAGCTAAATGCGGAAGAGATAAGTGCTGAAAGCATCTAAGCACGAAACTTGCCCCGAGATGAGTTCTCCCTGAGACATTAAGTCTCCTGAAGGAACGTTGAAGACGACGACGTTGATAGGCCGGGTGTGTAAGCGCAGCGATGCGTTGAGCTAACCGGTACTAATGAACCGTGAGGCTTAACCTTACAACGCCGAAGATGTTTTGGCGTGAGAGACAGATTTTCAGCATTGATTCAGAGTAGGCAATAGTTTGCGCAGCGGCAAGGCGGCAAGCGAAGGAAAGGAAGGAGCATACAGAAGTATGTGACTGAGTTTACGAGCGCAGCCAACGCAGCGGATGCGATAAATTATTGCGTACTGAGCACAAGAATTTGCCTGGCGGCTTTAGCGCGGTGGTCCCACCTGACCCCATGCCGAACTCAGAAGTGAAACGCCGTAGCGCCGATGGTAGTGTGGGGCTTCCCCATGTGAGAGTAGGACACTGCCAGGCATTAATTAGGTGAAGAGGCCATCCGGAAGGATGGCCTTTTTGCGTTTTTGTCCTTTTTCACATCTCCTGAAATTGAAACTTTCTCACCTTTCGCTTCCAGACTCGACATTCTGATCAATTCTGGTTATCTTCAGCTATCTGGATGTCTAAACGTTTATACGTATGCTGTGAGGTAACAAGGTTATGCCGATTCGGGTACAGGACGAGCTACCAGCCGTCAATTTCTTGCGTGATGAAAACGTCTTTGTGATGACCGCATCGCGCGCGACAGGTCAGGAAATCCGCCCTCTGAAGGTGCTGATCCTTAACCTGATGCCAAAGAAGATCGAAACGGAAAACCAGTTTCTGCGTTTGCTCTCGAACTCGCCGCTACAGGTCGATATTCAGCTATTGCGCATCGATGCCCGCGAATCGCGTAACACGCCGGCCGAACATTTGAACAATTTTTACTGCAACTTTGACGATATACGCCATGAAAACTTTGATGGACTGATTGTCACGGGGGCGCCGCTGGGACTGGTTGAATTCAACGACGTTGCCTACTGGCCGCAAATCAGGCAGGTGCTGGAATGGGCAAAAGATCACGTGACCTCCACGCTGTTTGTCTGTTGGGCCGTACAGGCGGCACTCAATATTCTCTACGGTATTCCTAAACAAACCCGCACAGAAAAACTTTCCGGCGTTTATGAACATCACATCCTCCATCCTCATGCTCTGCTGACCCGCGGGTTTGATGACGCGTTTCTGGCTCCTCATTCACGCTATGCTGATTTCCCGGCGGCGCTTATTCGCGACTATACCGATCTCGAAATCCTCGCCGAAACGGACGACGGTGACGCTTACCTGTTTGCCAGCAAGGATAAACGCATCGCCTTTGTGACGGGTCATCCTGAATATGATGCGGATACCCTGGCGGGTGAATATTTCCGCGACGTTGAAGCCGGTCTGAATCCGGAAGTCCCCTATAACTATTTCCCGAAAAACGATCCGCAAAATCGTCCTCGTGCCAGCTGGCGAAGCCACGGCAATTTGTTGTTTACCAACTGGCTCAACTATTACGTCTACCAGATCACACCGTACGATCTGCGCCATATGAATCCAACACTGGATTAATCTCCTGACATTCAGGATCCTAAAGCGTTTCAGCATTCCACCACAGGCACCTTCGGGTGCCTTTTTCATTTCTGAAATCCACTTCATTCAGTAAATAAATTTTAAATTCTTTGTTATCAATACGTTGAAATGTTTTTAATTCAAAAATGGAAATTGTTTTTGATTTTGAAATTTAAATGAGTAGTCTTAATTGTGCTGAACGAAAACCACACAACGATCGTTCGTTCACGTTGGGGAAATCCTAAAGGATCGATTACGAGGAGCTGCGAAATGAATCAACAGGCAACAACCATCGATGAACTGGCGTTTAGTCAGCGACGTGGCGAACAGGAAGCGCAAATCCTGACGCCAGAAGCTGTAGAGTTTCTGACAGAACTGGTGACGCGTTTCACGGCTAAACGCAATAGCTTGCTGGCCGCTCGTGTCAAACAACAGCAGGATATCGATGGCGGAACACTGCCTGATTTTATTTCGGAAACAGATTCCATTCGTAAGAGTGAGTGGACGATCCGTGGCATCCCGGATGATTTACTGGATCGCCGCGTTGAAATCACCGGCCCGGTTGAGCGCAAAATGGTCATTAATGCCCTGAACGCTAACGTAAAAGTGTTCATGGCGGATTTTGAAGATTCTCTGGCGCCGAACTGGGACAAAGTGATCGAAGGCCAAATCAACCTGCGCGATGCGGTGAACGGCACCATCAGCTACACCAATGAAAACGGCAAAATCTACCAGTTGAAGCCCGATCCGGCGGTGCTGATCTGCCGCGTACGCGGCCTGCATTTACCGGAGAAGCACGTTACCTGGCGCGGTGAGGCTATCCCGGGAAGCCTGTTTGATTTCGCGCTCTACTTCTTCCATAACCACAAAAACTTATTAGCCAAAGGCAGCGGCCCTTATTTCTATCTGCCGAAAACGCAGGCCTGGCAGGAAGCGGCCTGGTGGAGCGATGTGTTCTGCTACGCGGAGGATCGCTTCGATCTGCCTCGCGGCACCATCAAAGCGACATTGCTGATCGAAACCCTGCCTGCGGTATTCCAGATGGACGAGATCCTGCATGCGCTGCGCGATCACATCGTCGGCCTGAACTGTGGCCGCTGGGATTACATTTTCAGCTATATCAAGACGCTGAAGAATTACCCGGATCGTGTCCTGCCGGATCGCCAGGTGGTCACCATGGACAAACCGTTCCTGAGCGCCTATTCGCGTCTGCTGATCAAAACCTGTCACCGCCGCGGAGCGTTTGCGATGGGCGGCATGGCAGCGTTTATTCCCAGCAAAGATGAGGAACGCAACGCGCAGGTACTGACGAAAGTGAAAGCGGACAAAGAGCTGGAAGCGAAGAACGGCCACGACGGCACCTGGGTGGCGCATCCGGGGCTGGCTGATACGGTGATGGCGGTCTTCGACGGCATTCTGGGTGAAAAGCCGAACCAGCTGTTTGTGACGCGGGAAACGGATGCGCCGATCACCGCCGAACAGCTGCTGGCGCCCTGCGATGGCGAACGTACCGAAGAGGGGATGCGCACGAATATCCGCGTCGCGGTTCAGTACATCGAAGCCTGGATTTCCGGCAACGGCTGCGTACCTATCTACGGTCTGATGGAAGACGCCGCCACCGCCGAGATCTCCCGTACCTCTATCTGGCAGTGGATCCATCACGAAAAGACGCTCAGCAATGGTAAACCCGTCACTCGCGAGTTGTTCCGGCAGATGCTGCGAGAAGAGATGCGCGTTATTCAGGCTGAGCTGGGCGAAGCGCGCTACAGCAGCGGCCGTTTTGATGATGCCGCACGCCTGATGGAAGAAATTACCACCTCTGACGAACTGATCGATTTCCTTACGCTGCCGGGCTACCGCCTGTTGCCTTAACTCACCACATAACGACATGGAGCATTTGCAAATGAAGACTCGTACCCAACAGATCGAAGAGTTACAAAAAGAATGGACACAACAAGCGCGCTGGGAAGGCATTCGTCGCCCCTACAGCGCGGACGAAGTGGTGAAATTACGTGGTTCGGTCAATCCGGAATGCACACTGGCGCAACTGGGTGCGGCGAAAATGTGGCGTTTACTGCACGGTGAAGCGAAAAAAGGTTACGTCAACAGCCTCGGCGCGCTGACTGGCGGGCAGGCGCTGCAACAGGCAAAAGCGGGTATCGAAGCGATTTATCTGTCTGGCTGGCAGGTGGCGGCGGATGCGAACCTCGCGTCCAGCATGTACCCGGATCAGTCGCTGTACCCGGCGAACTCCGTCCCTTCCGTGGTGGAGCGAATCAACAACACTTTCCGCCGTGCGGATCAGATCCAATGGGCCGCGGGTATCGAGCCAAATGATCCGCGTTTTGTCGACTATTTCCTGCCGATCGTTGCCGACGCGGAAGCGGGCTTCGGCGGCGTACTGAACGCCTTTGAACTGATGAAATCGATGATCGAAGCCGGTGCGGCGGCGGTTCACTTCGAAGATCAACTGGCGTCGGTGAAGAAGTGCGGACATATGGGCGGCAAAGTGCTGGTTCCGACGCAAGAAGCGATCCAGAAACTGGTGGCGGCACGTCTGGCGGCTGATGTAATGGGGGTTCCGACGCTGTTGGTCGCTCGTACTGATGCCGATGCGGCGGATCTGATCACCTCTGACTGTGACCCGTATGACAGCGCATTCATCACTGGCGAGCGTACCAGCGAAGGCTTTTACCGCACCCATGCCGGTATTGAACAGGCGATCAGCCGCGGGCTGGCATATGCTCCGTATGCAGATCTGGTGTGGTGTGAAACCTCCAAACCGGATCTCGAACAGGCGCGCCGTTTTGCTGAAGCCATCCATGCGCAGTACCCGGGCAAACTGCTGGCCTACAACTGCTCGCCGTCGTTTAACTGGAAGAAAAACCTCGACGATAAAACCATTGCCAGCTTCCAGCAGCAGCTCTCGGAGATGGGCTACAAGTTCCAGTTCATCACTCTCGCGGGCATCCATAGCATGTGGTACAACATGTTCGACCTGGCGCATGCCTATGCGCAGGGCGAGGGCATGAAGCACTACGTCGAAAAAGTGCAGCAGCCGGAATTCGCCGCAGGCAGCGAGGGTTACACTTTCGTCTCTCACCAGCAGGAAGTTGGCACTGGCTACTTCGACAATGTCACCACCATCATTCAGGGCGGCGCATCGTCGGTCACAGCGCTGACCGGCTCCACCGAAGAAGATCAGTTCTGATACTCTTTCCCCTCTCCATCCGGAGAGGGGCTACCGTGAGGGATAACGATGCAGCGTGGCCTGGAATTATTGATCGCTCAAACCATTCTGCAGGGCTTCGATGCGCAGTATGGCCGCTTTCTGGAAGTCACCTCAGGCGCGCAGCAGCGTTTTGAGCAGGCCGACTGGCACGCCGTGCAACAGGCCATGAAGCAGCGTATTAATCTTTATGATCATCACGTCGGTCTGGTGGTGGAGCAACTGCGTTGCATTACGGGCGACAGAAGCACAGACGCAACCTTCTTACTGGAAGTCAAAGCGCATTACACGCGTCTGCTACCCGACTACCCGCGCTTTGAGATTGCCGAGAGTTTTTTTAACTCGGTCTACTGCCGTCTCTTTGATCACCGCTCGCTGACCCCCGACCGGCTCTTTATTTTCAGTTCGCAGCCCGACCGCCGTTTTCGCACCATGCCACGCCCGCTGGCGAAAGATTTCTTTCCCGATCGCGGTTGGGGAACGTTATTAACCAACGTCTTGTCCGATCTGTCGTTACGACTGCCGTGGCAAAACAAAGCGCGGGATGTGGAATACATCATCGCGCATCTGACCGAAACCCTCGGGGCGCAGACGCTGCAACAGAGCTATTTGCAGGTGGCGAATGAGCTGTTTTATCGCAACAAAGCCGCCTGGCTGGTCGGGAAACTGTTCACCCCGACGGCGACATTGCCGTTTCTGCTGCCTATTCACCGCAGCGAAGATGGCGAGCTGTTTATTGATACGTGTCTGACGACCCACTCTGAAGCCAGCATTGTCTTTGGTTTCGCCCGATCCTATTTCATGGTTTACGCGCCGTTGCCTGCCGCCCTGGTGGAATGGTTACGCGAGTTGTTACCAGGGAAAACCACGGCGGAGCTGTATATGGCGATTGGTTGCCAGAAGCATGCAAAAACCGAAAGCTACCGTGAATACCTCAACTACATCCATTCTGCGGCGGATGAACAATTCACCGAAGCGCCAGGCATTCGCGGCATGGTGATGCTGGTGTTCACCCTGCCGGGGTTTGACCGCGTCTTCAAGGTGATTAAAGACCGCTTTGCCCCACAGAAAGAGGTCACGGCGGCGCATGTCCGCGCCTGTTATCAACTGGTCAAAGAACATGATCGCGTCGGACGCATGGCAGACACGCAGGAGTTTGAAAACTTCGTGCTGGAAAAGCAGCAGATTGACCCGGCGCTGATGACGCTACTGCTGACGGAGGCACCGGAAAAAATCACCGATCTCGGCGACCGTATCAGCATCAGCCATCTGTACATCGAGCGACGCATGGTGCCGCTCAATATCTGGCTGGAGCAGGTAGAAGGCCAGCAATTGCGTGATGCGATTGAAGAGTATGGCAACGCCATCCGCCAGCTTGCGGCGGCCAATATTTTCCCGGGCGATATGCTGTTCAAAAACTTCGGCGTCACGCGCCACGGGCGGGTGGTGTTCTACGATTACGACGAAATTTGCTACATGACGGAAGTGAATTTCCGCGACATTCCGCCACCACGGTACCCGGAAGATGAGCTGTCTGGCGAGCCGTGGTACAGCGTCTCACCTGGCGATGTGTTCCCGGAGGAGTTTCGCCACTGGCTCTGCGCCGACCCGCGTATCGGACCGCTGTTTGAAGAGATGCACGCCGATCTGTTCCGCGCCGACTACTGGCGCGGCCTGCAAACGCGCATCAAAAACGGCCACGTCGAAGATGTCTATGCTTACCGCAGACGGCAGCGTTTCAGCGTCCGCTACGGTAAGCAACCGCAGACCGATCAGGCGTAAAAATAGCGCACCACGTGAAAGAAGACCGGCGCGGCAAAGCACAGGGAATCAATGCGATCCATCATCCCGCCATGTCCTTCCAGCATCGCGCCAAAGTCTTTCACGCCACGGTCGCGTTTAATCGCAGACATGCACAACCCACCGGCAAAACCCAGCAGCGTGATCAACAGAGAGATGAAAAACGCTTCCACCGCATTGAAGGGCGTTACCCAGAGCAACGCGGCGCCGACGAGGCTGGCGCTCAGGATCCCACCGACAAAGCCTTCCACGGTTTTATTCGGGCTGAGTTTCGGCACGATAGCGCGCTTGCCCCACAGTTTACCGAACACATACTGCAGCACGTCGGAGATCTGCACGACAATCATCATAAACAGCACCAGCTTGATGTTTTCCCCCTCAAAACCGGGAATGGAGAGCATCAGCAACGCAGGCGCATGGCTGACACAATACACGGCGATCATCAGGCTCCACTGGATTTTGGCGCTGCGCTCCAGAAATTGCCGGGTATCGCTGGCGAGGGCAATGCGTGCAGGGATAAAGAGAAAAGCGTAGACCGGAATAAACACCACAAACAGGTTATACCATTCAATGCCGACCAGCAGATATTGCAGCGGCAGAATGACGAAAAAGCACCAGAACAGCGCCTCGTGATCTCCACGCCGGGTGGGTGTCAACGTAACGCATTCGCGTAATGCGAAGAAAGACATCAGTGCAAACAAGACGACGGAACCGATGGGGCCTACCAGCAACGCGATAACGGAAATGGTGCACATCACCCACCAGGCCCGAATACGGGCATTGAGATTAGCAATGGTGGCGTTTTGTTTTTTTCTCGCCAGCAGATAGCCAATAAGACTCGCGATGATCAGCAGACTAAATAGCCCCGCCAGCAGGAGCATTAATTCATGATCGGTATTACGCATGGGAAAGCGCCTCCAGCGCGACTTTGGCGCGATCCAAAAATTCCGCTTTGGTTTCATGTTCTGCAGGACCGCTTAACGGGGAGCCAAACGTTGCGCTGCAAATAATGGGAACGACCAGTTTCGAGCCTTTCGGCAACACGCGATTCAGGTTTTCCAGCCAGACCGGGATCAATTGCGCCTCCGGGTAGCGTTGCATCAAATGATAGAGCCCGCTTTTGAATTCCCCCAGCGCTTCGCCGCTTCCCCGGGTACCTTCAGGAAAGAAAATCAGCGACTCCCGCTTTTCCAGCACGTCGATGAGCGGAACCAGGGGATTTTCGTCTGGCAGCGGTTTACTGCTCTTGCCGTTACGCGCGATCAACACTGCGCCAAAGATGCGCGAGGAGAGATAACGGCGCAGGCGGCTCTTTTGCCAGTAATCGGCAGCAGCCACCGGATGGACCTTATCGCGCATCGCGGCGGGCATACTGGCCCAGATTACCAGTCCGTCAAGGTGGCTGCTGTGGTTGGCGAAGTAAATCGTTGGCCGTTCCGTTTGCGGAACGGATTGCCATCTGGCCTTAATGCCCGTCAGTAAACGGCAAAGACTGACCAGTAAAGCGCGCACGAGGGTTTTGTCAGGCGAGAAACTCATGAGCGTTCTCCTGCATGTAAATCGCGGATAATTTTCCGGGTACGATCAATACAGGTGATCACCGTGCCCGCCAGAATGATGGTCAGCACCGTCAGGCCAATGTGCTGCCCCCACTGCGGCACCACCGCAGCGGCCAGCGCGCCTGCCGTCAGCAACGCCATACGATGCTGCTTGGCCATCGGGCCGCTGAAGCGCTGTGTCAGCCCGCAGGTACCTCCCAGCAAACGGATATACGCCGTCGTAATGGCGAACAGCGCACAGGCCCAACCCAGCACGACGCCAGACGGAAAGTGAAGAAGGCCGTAACCCATGCCGAGCAACAGCAGGGTATCGGAGATGCGATCAGGAAGTTCGTTATATACCGCGCCTGCCGGGCTTCGTAAGCCACCTTCAACCGCCACCATGCCATCCAGCAGATTACAGATGAGCCGCCCCTGAATACCGGCGGCGGCGATCACTAACAGAATGCGTTGCACGAGCGTGCTGTCACTGTGCCAGACCAGCAAAAAGCACAGCGCCGCGATCGCAGCGAACAGAATGCTGAAGAGGGAGATGCCGTTGGGTGTACAACCTTTACGGCGGAGAAAGCGGGCGGCGGATGCTGCCCAGCGTGTTTCGCGCGCCCGAATGGGGCGGCGGTCCTGGATATCCTTTTCCATCAAGAGTGCTCAACTTTGGCTGTCGTTGAGCACGGATTATACTGCTTCGGCGGGAGATTAACGAACCCCGCCGTAGGCCAGCGTGACCTCTTTTGCGGCTTTGATCACTAGCGCGCCCAGTTCTGTCACCCGATCGTCAGTGATTCGTGAAATGGGTCCGGAAATGGATATTGCGGCGAACGGTTCGCGGTGTTCATCAAAGATGCAGGCCGCGATGCAGCGCAACCCCAGCGCGTGCTCTTCATCATCGAAGGAATAACCACGCTTACGCGTTTGTGCCAGGTCTTCTTTCAGATGCACCGGCGACACCAGCGTGGCGTGGGTATACGCATGCAGCCCCTTGCGATGCAGCAATGCGCTGACTTGCTCTTCGCTCAGTTGTGACAAAAACGCTTTCCCGGCACCCGACGCGTGCATCGGCAGTTTACCGCCAATCGGCGCGGACATGCGCATCAACTGGGTACACTGCACCTGGTCGATGATAATGGCCTGATGATCGCTCTGATCCAGCACCGCCAGATTGACCGTTTCGCCAGAGGTTTCCATTAGCGAGCGTAAAATCGGATGCACAATGGCCAGCAGATTACGGCTCTGCAAAAAGCTGCTGCCGACGATAAACGCGTGCGCGCCCACCGTCCAGTGCCCCAGATCGCCAGTCTGGCGCACGAAACCCAACTGCTGCATGGTGGTCAGCAAACGGTGAGTGGTGGAGTTAGGCAGTCCTGCCTGTTGCGCCAGTTCGGTCAGCGCCACGCTGCCGTGGGATTCCGCAATCCACTCCAGTAATTTCAGACCACGGGTTAGCGACTGGACTTGTCCGGCAGGCTGAGCGGCGACAGGGGCGGCTTTTCTGCCACGTTTGGCGGGAACGGTAGCGACCATAGCGGACTCCTTTTCTGTATCGTGGAAATCATTTTCGTTTTATTTATTGATAATGCAACCTCTATCCTTACTCATCGGATGAGTTATTCCCGGGAAAATGAACTTGTCTCATGTTAAGGCCATGTGACTTTTCCGTACTGCCGGTTTATGCCAGTATGGACTGCTGGCCTGTCGGCCTGGTTGATCGTTGTCGGGAGCACGTGTGAGCAACAAAGTTGAACAGCTGCATCAGCAGTTAAAAGAACGCATTCTGGTTCTGGATGGGGGCATGGGCACCATGATCCAGAGCTATCGTCTCGAAGAGCAGGATTTCCGCGGTGAACGCTTCGCCGACTGGCCCTGCGATCTGAAAGGAAACAATGATTTGCTGGCGATCATCCAACCGGAAACGATCGCCGCTATCCACTATGCCTACTTCGAAGCAGGCGCGGACATCATTGAAACCAACACCTTCAACTCGACGACCATCGCGATGGCGGATTACCAGATGGAATCCCTGTCGGCAGAAATCAACTTTGAAGCGGCAAAACTGGCGCGCGCCTGTGCCGATGAATGGACCGCGCGCACACCGGAAAAACCGCGCTACGTGGCAGGTGTGCTCGGCCCGACTAACCGCACGGCCTCTATTTCTCCGGACGTCAACGACCCGGCATTCCGTAATATCACCTTTGATCAACTGGTGGTGGCATACCGTGAGTCCACCCGTGCGCTGGTGGAAGGCGGCGCAGACCTGATTTTGATCGAGACCATCTTTGATACGCTCAATGCCAAGGCCGCGATTTACGCGGTAAAAGAAGAGTTCGAGACGCTGGGCGTTGATCTGCCGATCATGATTTCCGGCACCATCACCGACGCTTCCGGGCGTACGCTGTCCGGTCAGACGACCGAAGCGTTCTACAACTCGCTGCGTCACGCCGATGCGCTGACCTTTGGCCTGAACTGTGCGCTCGGCCCGGACGAGCTGCGCCAGTACGTGCAGGAGCTGTCGCGCATTGCCGAATGCTACGTCACCGCGCACCCGAACGCCGGGCTGCCGAACGCTTTTGGTGAATACGATCTCGACGCCGATACCATGGCAAAACAGATCCGCGAATGGGCAGAAGCCGGGTTTCTCAATATCGTCGGCGGCTGCTGCGGCACCACGCCGGAACACATCGCCGCCATGAGCCGCGCGGTGGAAGGCCTGGCGCCACGCCAGTTGCCGGAACTGCCGGTGGCCTGTCGTCTGTCTGGTCTCGAACCGCTGAATATCGGTGATGACAGCTTGTTTGTGAACGTCGGCGAACGGACTAACGTCACCGGTTCTGCGAAGTTCAAACGCCTGATCAAAGAAGAGAAGTACAACGAAGCGCTGGATGTGGCACGCCAGCAGGTGGAAAACGGCGCGCAGATCATCGACATCAACATGGACGAAGGGATGCTCGACGCTGAAGCGGCGATGGTGCGTTTCCTCAACCTGATTGCCGGTGAGCCGGATATCGCGCGTGTGCCGATCATGATCGACTCCTCAAAATGGGACGTCATCGAAAAAGGGCTGAAATGCATTCAGGGGAAAGGCATCGTCAACTCCATCTCGATGAAAGAGGGCGTTGAGGCGTTTATCCATCACGCGAAACAGGTACGTCGCTACGGTGCGGCTGTGGTGGTCATGGCGTTTGATGAAATCGGCCAGGCTGATACCCGCGAGCGTAAAATTGCGATCTGCCGTCGTGCCTACAAGATCCTGACTGAAGAGGTGGGTTTCCCGCCGGAAGACATCATTTTTGACCCCAATATCTTCGCGGTAGCGACCGGCATTGAAGAGCACAACAACTATGCGCAGGACTTTATCGGCGCCTGCGAAGACATCAAACGCGAACTGCCGCATGCGCTGATCTCTGGCGGTGTCTCTAACGTCTCTTTCTCGTTCCGCGGCAACGACCCGGTGCGCGAAGCTATCCACGCGGTGTTCCTCTATTACGCCATCCGTAACGGCATGGATATGGGCATCGTCAATGCCGGTCAACTGGCAATTTATGATGATCTGCCTGCCGAGTTGCGCGATGCGGTCGAGGACGTGATCCTCAATCGTCGCGACGATAGCACCGAGCGCTTGCTGGAACTGGCGGAAAAATATCGCGGTAGCAAGGCTGACGATGGCGCGAATGCCCAGCAGGCGGAATGGCGCTCATGGGACGTGAAAAAACGTCTCGAATATTCGCTGGTGAAAGGCATCACTGAGTTTATCGAGCAGGACACCGAAGAAGCTCGCCAGCAGGCGGCGCGCCCGATAGAAGTCATCGAAGGACCGCTGATGGACGGCATGAACGTGGTCGGCGATCTGTTTGGCGAAGGCAAAATGTTCCTGCCGCAGGTGGTGAAATCTGCCCGCGTGATGAAACAGGCAGTGGCGTACCTGGAGCCGTTTATCGAAGCCAGCAAAGAGAAGGGCTCCAGCAACGGCAAGATGGTTATCGCCACGGTGAAGGGCGATGTGCACGACATCGGCAAAAACATCGTTGGCGTGGTGCTGCAGTGCAACAACTACGAAATCGTTGATCTCGGCGTGATGGTCCCGGCGGATAAAATCCTCAAAACCGCCCGCGAAGTGAACGCCGATCTCATTGGCCTTTCCGGGCTGATTACGCCTTCGCTGGACGAAATGGTTAACGTGGCGAAGGAGATGGAACGCCAGGGCTTTACCATTCCGCTGTTGATTGGCGGCGCGACGACGTCGAAAGCGCACACGGCGGTGAAGATCGAACAGAACTACAGCGGCCCGACGGTTTATGTGCAGAACGCCTCGCGCACGGTTGGCGTGGTGTCGTCATTGCTCTCCGCGACGCAGCATGATGATTTTGTCGCCCGTACCCGCAAAGAATATGAAACGGTGCGTATCCAGCATGCGCGTAAAAAACCGCGCACGCCGCCAGTAACGCTGGAAGCCGCACGTGAAAATGATCTGGCCTTTGACTGGAGCAATTACACACCGCCGGTGGCGCACCGCCCTGGTGTACAGGATGTGACGGCCAGCATCGAAACGCTGCGCAACTACATCGACTGGACGCCGTTTTTCATGACCTGGTCGCTGGCAGGCAAATACCCGCGCATTCTGGAAGACGAAGTCGTGGGCGTTGAGGCTAAACGTCTGTTCCACGATGCCAACGCAATGCTCGACCAGCTCAGTGCAGAAAAAAGCCTGACGCCACGTGGCGTGGTGGGCCTGTTCCCGGCCAACCGCGTGGGCGATGACATCGAGATTTACCGTGATGAAACCCGCACTCATGTGTTGGCAGTGAGCCATCATTTGCGCCAGCAGACGGAAAAAGTCGGGTTTGCTAACTATTGCCTGGCGGATTTCGTCGCGCCGAAACTCTCCGGTAAAGCCGACTACATCGGCGCGTTCGCCGTCACCGGCGGGCTGGAGGAGGATGCGCTGGCGGAAGCGTACGAAGCACAGCATGATGATTACAACAAAATCATGGTCAAAGCGATTGCCGACCGTCTGGCAGAGGCGTTTGCGGAGTACCTTCACGAACGGGTGCGCAAAGTTTACTGGGGTTATGCGGCGAATGAGAATCTCAGCAACGAGGACCTGATCCGCGAAAATTACCAGGGCATTCGCCCGGCGCCGGGTTATCCGGCCTGCCCGGAACATACCGAAAAAGGGACTATCTGGCAGTTACTGGACGTCGAAGCGCGTATTGGTATGAAACTCACCGAGTCCTTCGCCATGTGGCCGGGCGCATCGGTATCGGGCTGGTACTTCAGCCATCCTGACAGCAAATATTTCGCCGTGGCACAGATCCAGCGCGATCAGGTAGAAGATTACGCCCGGCGTAAAGGGATGAGCGTGACAGACGTGGAGCGCTGGTTAGCGTCGCATTTAGGCTACGACGCCGACTGATTCATAAAACTGTCATCTTTCTTTACAACAAACAGGGCGCTCATAAGGCGCCTTGTCTCTTTATTAGTGGTAAACCCTTATACTAGAGAGAGGCCTGGCGCCTCAGGAAAATAAAGATAAGGAGAACCTGCATCCGTGTTGACGCTGTTACACTTGCTCTCTGCTGTTTCCCTGCTGGTATGGGGCACCCATATTGTCCGTACCGGCGTGATGCGTGTTTTTGGTGCGCGTTTACGTACCGTACTGAGCGGTAGTGTCGAAAAGAAACCGCTCGCCTTCTGCGCGGGTATCGGTGTGACTGCGCTGGTGCAGAGCAGTAACGCTACCACGATGCTGGTAACGTCATTCGTGGCGCAGGATCTGGTGGCGCTCACCCCTGCGCTGGTGATTGTCCTGGGCGCAGACGTGGGGACCGCGCTGATGGCGCGGGTGCTGACATTTGATCTCTCCTGGCTGTCGCCTTTACTGATTTTTATCGGTGTGATTTTCTTTTTGGGACGAAAACAGACTCGTGCCGGGCAACTGGGCCGCGTGGGGATTGGCCTCGGCTTGATCCTGCTGGCACTGGAGCTTATCGTCCAGGCGGTGCACCCTATCACCGAAGCGAGCGGCGTTCAGGTGATTTTTGCCTCGCTGACTGGCGACATCATGCTGGATGCGCTGATCGGCGCTGTCTTCGCACTGGTAAGTTACTCGAGCCTCGCCGCTGTGCTGCTGACCGCCACGCTCACTGCTGCCGGGATCATCGCCTTCCCGGTCGCGCTTTGTCTGGTGATCGGTGCTAACCTTGGCTCCGGCCTGCTGGCGATGCTGAACAACAGCGCCGCCAATGCCGCCGCTCGCCGCGTGGCGCTGGGCAGTCTGCTCTTTAAGCTGGTGGGCAGCCTGATTATCCTGCCATTTGTTCACCCGCTCGCCAGCCTGTTGCATGAGCTACCGCTGCCTGAATCAGAACTGGTGATTTATTTCCACGTGTTCTACAACCTGATCCGCTGCCTGACGATGGTGCCTTTCGCCGAGCCGATGGCGCGGTTCTGCAAACGTGTGATTCGTGATGAGCCTGAACTGGATGCGCGTCTGAAGCCAAAACATCTCGACACCACCGCGCTGGATACGCCGGCACTGGCGCTGGCCAATGCCGCGCGTGAGACCCTGCGCATGGGCGATGCCATGGAGCTGATGCTGGGCGGCCTGCATAACATCATGCACGGCGAACCGCGGGAAGAAAAAGAGCTGCGCAAGCTGGCAGATGACATCAACGTGCTGTATACCGCCATCAAACTCTATCTGGCGCGAATGCCGAAAGAGGAGCTGGCGGAAGAGGAATCCCGCCGCTGGGCGGAAATTATTGAAATGTCGCTGAACCTGGAGCAGGCGTCTGACATCGTCGAACGCATGGGCAGCGAGATTGCCGACAAATCGCTGGCTGCCCGCCGCGCGTTCTCCATTGAAGGGCTGAAAGAGCTGGATGCGCTCTACGAACAACTGCTCAGTAACCTGAAACTGGCGATGTCGGTATTCTTCTCCAGCGACGTTCCCAGCGCCCGCCGTCTGCGCCGCAACAAACACCGTTTCCGTATTTTGAATCGCCGTTACTCGCACGCGCATGTTGACCGGCTTCACCAGCAAAACGTGCAAAGCATCGAAACCAGCTCACTGCATCTGGGCCTGCTCGGCGACATGAAACGTCTGAACTCGCTGTTCTGCTCAGTGGCTTACAGCGTGATGGAGCAGCCGGACGAAGACGATGAGCGGGATGATTATTGACAACTGGTGTGTTTAATTGTTAACCCAATACCCAACGCATTCATGACAGCCAGTGTTGTTTTGAGCGTTGGGTTACCTTTCTCACTAAAAGACCGATAGAGTTGCTCACGAGAAAGACCTGTTTGTGCAGCAATTTGTGCCATACCTTTCGCGCGTGCGACGATGCCCAACGCTTTTGCGATATACGCGGCATCACCCGTTTCCAGAGCATCCGCCATGAATACGGCGATCTCTTCGTCGTTAACCAATGCTTCTGCGGGATCGTAGCGAGTGAGTTTATTCATAACCAAATACCTTCTCAATATCCAGTGAGTGTACCAGCGCTCTGGCGAGCAAAATGTCCTTACTCTGAGTACGTTTGTCGCCGCCACATAACAGGATGATTAGCATATTACCTTGTTGCTTGAAATATATGCGATAACCGGGGCCATGAAGGAGAATAGAGAGCGTCTGAAAGGGGGTGAATGGTATGTCACAGAATCTGGAATGACGCTCGGAAACAAGACCATTTGTGCCAGCGCGAAGGTAAGGTATATTTCGCCTTTACAGGAGAAACTATGCTGCCAACCCAATCAACCCGATTAAACAAATACATTAGCGAAAGTGGAATTTGCTCACGTCGCGAGGCTGACCGCTACATCGAACAGGGGAACGTGTTTATCAACGGTAAACGCGCCACCATTGGCGATCAGGTCGTCGCAGGCGATGTGGTGAAAGTGAATGGTCAACTCATTGAGCCAAGAAACGAAGAAGACCTGGTGTTTATCGCGTTGAACAAACCGGTTGGCATTGTGAGTACGACGGAAGACGGTGAACGGGATAACATCGTTGATTTTGTTAACCACAGTAGTCGCATTTTTCCGATTGGTCGCCTGGATAAAGACTCGCAGGGGCTGATCTTTCTGACCAACCACGGCGATCTGGTCAATAAAATTCTGCGTGCCGGTAATGACCATGAAAAAGAGTATCTGGTGACGGTGAATAAACCGATTACCGATGACTTCATTCGCGGCATGGGCGCAGGTGTGCCGATCCTCGGTACCGTCACAAAGAAGTGCAAAGTCAAAAAAGAGGCGCCGTTTACCTTCCGCATCACTCTCATTCAGGGACTGAACCGGCAAATCCGCCGCATGTGCGAGTACTTTGGTTTTGAAGTGACGAAACTGGAACGTACGCGGATCATGAACGTCAGCCTGAGCGGGATCCCGCAGGGTGAATGGCGTGATTTAACCGATGATGAGTTGATTGCGCTTTTTAAGCTTATCGAAGATTCGTCGTCGGAAGCGAAGCCGAAAGCAAAGGTGAAGGCCAAACCGAAAACACCATCCAGTGCGGCAAAAAAACCGGCCACCAGTGGCGGGAAAAATATGGCCAAAACGCCTGCAGAAATGGCCAACCGTAAGCGCTTTACCTCGCCGGGGCGGAAAAAGAAAGGGCGCTAATTAGCGCCTTCCACGGGTCGAGGTATTGGCAGACCAGGAGAATGTTGCGTTCTCATCCGGTTTATAAGCCTGTTGCTTTTTCAGCTTGCGGGCTTTTTTGGCTTCAGCGTCACGTTGCGCCATCAGCTTGTCGATGTACTCTTTTTTGACCTGATTGGTTTCGGCGTTGGTCAGGGGACGGCCATGTGAGATGCGCGCGCGGTCGAGCAATGTTTTCAGCTCACGCTGCTCGCTTTCTGTCATGTCTTTTTGGGTTAATCGTGCTATGGGCATCACTGAAGCCTCCTGGTAGGGAGGCTTCAGTGTAAAGCAAGCGCGTGCAGGCGCGAAGCGAATTAGCCCTGTTTCACTACTTCTTTTTTCTGTTGTTCATCAACCGGCTTATCGGACCAGTAACCCGCCAGCAGTGAACCCGACAGGTTGTGCCAGACGGAGAACAGCGCGCCGGGGAGGGCGGCGAGTGGGCCGAAGTAGATTTTGCCGAGAGCAGCGGCGAGCCCGGAGTTCTGCATACCCACTTCAATCGCCAGTGTGCGGCAGGTGGATTCATCGAAACCGAACAGACGACCACCCCAGTAACCCCCCAGCAGGCCGATGCTGTTATGCAGAATAACCGCGATAATCACCATCAGACCCACTGACGCGATATGCGATGCGGAACCGGCCACCACAGCGCTGATGATCGCCAGGATGCAGATCATGGAGAATGCCGGGAGATAAGGCTCTATCGCCTTCACCACACGCGGCAGCAGATGATGCACCACCAGCCCTAAGGCAATCGGGATCACCACGATTTGCAGAATGCTGAGCAGCATTCCCATCACGTCCACTTGAATGTGGGCGTCAACGTACAGGCGTGTCAGCAGTGGGGTCGCGACAACACCCACCAGCGTCGATACCGACGAGATAGTGACCGACAGCGCGACATCACCTTTCGCCAGATAGATCATGACGTTTGACGCCGTGCCGCTGGCAACACTGCCTACCAGCACCATGCCTGCGGACAATTCCGGCGGCATGCGAAACGCCAGCGCCAGCAGCCAGGCGGCGAGCGGCATCACCAGATAGTGCAGGAAAATCCCCGCGGCAACTGGTGCCGGGCGCGACAGCACGCGCTTAAAATCATCCACTTTCAGATGCACGCCCATGCCAAACATGATCAGCATCAGCAGCGTAGTGACCCAGGGGCCAATAGGGGTAAAGGTCGAGGGCGTGTAGTACGCAATAATCGAGAGCAGCAGTGCCCATAACGGGAACAGCCTGGTGAATATTCCTGACATTTTGTATTCCTTGCGATCGTGTTGTGTTGTGTTTTTTTATAAAAAGGCCGGGTTCGAGCCCGGCCATAGGTATGGTTTATCGTGTAGTGTAATTTTATTCAAATAAATTATGGTGAAGTTTCTGCACGACTTTTTCTGATTCGTTACCCGGCACGAGGAAACACAGGTTGTAGCTGGAAGCACCGTAGCAAATCATGCGGATGTTGAACGGCTCCAGCACGCCAAACACCTCTTTGCCAACACCGCAGGCTCTGGAGAGGTGATTACCAATCAGCGCTACCAGCGCCAGCCCTTCTTCGACTTCAACGCGGCACAGGGAAGAGAGCTCGGTCAGCAGCGCCTGTGTCAGCAGAGTATCGCCGGTTGAGGTGGAGCCGGTGGTATCCAGCGTCAGCGCGATGCTCACTTCTGAAGTGGTGATGAGATCGACCGAAATATTGTGACGCGCCAGAATACCGAACACCTCCGCCAGGAAACCACGGGAGTGCAGCATATTCAGGCTGTGCAGCGTTACCAGCGTCTGGTTGCGACGCAGCGCCAGCGCGCGGAACAGCGGCGGGTTCTCGGTTTTATTGCAGACCAGCGTACCGCCCGCTTTCGGATCTTTACTTGAGCCCACGAATACCGGAATTTCGCTGCGTACGGCGGGCAGCAGGGTCGCCGGGTGCAGCACTTTCGCGCCGAAGGTCGCCATCTCGGCGGCTTCCTCAAAGGCGATTTCATTGATGCGCCGTGCGGCAGGCACAATGCGCGGATCGGTGGTGTAAATGCCCGGGACGTCAGTCCAGATATCGACACGTTTCGCTTTCAGAGCTTCGCCCAGCAACGCAGCGGTATAGTCACTGCCGCCACGGCCAAGCGTGGTGGTGCGGCCTTTGCCTTCGCTGCCGATAAAGCCCTGGGTGATGACCATGCCTTCCGCCAGGCGTGGCGCGAGCTGCTGAAGGCAAAGCTCGGACAGTGCCGCGACATCCGGCTCGGCGCGGCCAAAACGATCGTTAGTGCGCATCACTTTACGCACGTCAAACCACTGCGCCTGAACCCCGCGCTCACGCAGAATTTCCACAAACAACAGCGTGGACATCAGCTCGCCATGGCTGACCAGTTCATCGGTCAGCGCATTGGAGGTAGCCAGCGACGCGGCCTCCGCCAGGGTGGTGATATTTTCCAGCAGACGCTCAATCTCTTCGCGGATCACATTTGGATTCCGCAGGCGATCGAGAATATCGAGCTGGATTTGACGAATGGCATCGAGTCTGGCGAAACGCTCGGTGGCTTCCAGGCCTTCCGCCAGCGCCACCAGCAGATTGGTAATGCCCGCCGAGGCGGAAAGCACCACCAGTCGGGTATTGGGATCGGCGAGCACGACATCCGCGCTACGGTTCATCGCGTCGAAGTCAGCAACGCTGGTACCGCCAAATTTGGCGACGACTAAATCTGTCATAACAACCTCGTGTCAGGGAGTGAAAATAGTGACCTTGGCACAAGAGCAGAACAGTAATCGAACCAGGCGCAGGTACCGTATTCATAAATAAAATGCGAGGCGGGGCGCTGTCAACGCTTAGGTTATGCGGATTTTTTATGCTGGCAGAGGATCAAGAAATCTCGCTTATAAAAGTGTGATCTGAAGACATTTTTTAGCCGCTTTTGCCCTCATCCTGAAAAAGCATCACAATTTTTATCTGCAGGCGCTACAATCGAGCGAAGTCACAATTTTCAAATCAGATGAGTATTGCTATGAAAAATATCAATCCAACGCAGACTTCAGCCTGGCAGGCATTACAGAAACACTACGAGGAGATGAAGGACGTCACTATTGCGGAGCTGTTCGCAAAAGATAGCGACCGTTTTTCCAAATTTTCCGCGACCTTTGACGATTTGATGCTGGTGGATTTTTCCAAAAACCGCATCACCGCCGACACGCTGGCAAAACTGCAGGATCTGGCGAAAGAAACCGATCTGGCAGGCGCCATCAAATCCATGTTCTCGGGTGAAAAGATCAACCGTACGGAAGATCGTGCCGTGCTGCACGTTGCGCTGCGTAACCGTAGCAATACACCGATTGTGGTGGATGGCAAAGACGTGATGCCGGAAGTGAACGCGGTGCTGGATAAGATGAAAGGCTTCTCAGAAGCCATCATCTCCGGGAGCTGGAAAGGCTACACCGGTAAGCCGATCACCGATGTCGTGAACATTGGTATCGGTGGTTCCGACCTCGGCCCGTTCATGGTGACCGAAGCGCTGCGCCCGTACAAAAATCATCTCAACATGCATTTCGTGTCTAACGTCGATGGGACGCACATCGCTGAAGTGCTGAAAAAAGTGAACCCGGAAACCACGCTGTTCCTGGTCGCGTCCAAAACCTTTACCACTCAGGAAACCATGACCAACGCCCACAGCGCGCGTGACTGGTTCCTGAAAACCGCCGGTGATCAGAAACACGTGGCGAAACACTTTGCCGCGCTGTCTACCAACGCCAAAGCGGTCGGTGAGTTCGGCATTGATACCGCCAACATGTTTGAGTTCTGGGACTGGGTCGGTGGCCGTTATTCGCTGTGGTCAGCGATCGGTTTGTCGATCATCCTGTCTGTAGGCTTCGACAACTTTGTAG
This sequence comes from Trabulsiella odontotermitis, assembly GCF_030053895.1. Lineage (NCBI taxonomy): Bacteria > Pseudomonadati > Pseudomonadota > Gammaproteobacteria > Enterobacterales > Enterobacteriaceae > Trabulsiella > Trabulsiella odontotermitis. Next base: position 4,318,616 of record NZ_CP125781.1, on the reverse strand, counting down.
AACTGCTCTCCGGCGCGCATGCGATGGACAAGCACTTCTCCACCACGGCACCTGAGAAAAACCTGCCGGTGCTGCTGGCGCTGATCGGTATCTGGTACAACAACTTCTTTGGCGCGGAAACCGAAGCCATTCTCCCGTACGACCAGTACATGCACCGTTTTGCGGCCTACTTCCAGCAGGGCAACATGGAATCCAACGGTAAGTACGTCGACCGTAATGGCAATAAAGTGACGCACCAGACCGGGCCAATCATCTGGGGCGAGCCAGGCACCAACGGTCAGCACGCGTTCTACCAGCTGATTCACCAGGGAACCAAAATGGTGCCGTGCGACTTCATTGCGCCATCCATTACCCACAACCCGCTGTCTGATCACCATCCGAAGCTGCTGTCTAACTTCTTCGCGCAGACCGAAGCGCTGGCGTTCGGTAAATCCCGTGAAGTGGTTGAGCAGGAATATCGCGATCAGGGGAAAGATCCGGCGACGCTGGAGCACGTGGTGCCGTTTAAAGTGTTCGAAGGCAACCGCCCGACCAATTCCATCCTGCTGCGTGAAATCACGCCGTTCAGCCTGGGCGCGCTGATCGCGCTGTATGAGCACAAAATCTTTACTCAGGGCGTTATCCTCAACATCTTCACTTTCGACCAGTGGGGCGTTGAGCTCGGTAAACAACTGGCGAACCGCATTCTGCCGGAGCTGAAAGATGACAAACAAATCAGCAGCCACGACAGCTCTACTAACGGTTTGATTAACCGTTATAAGCAATGGCGTGGGTAATTAATATTTAATAATTAATGCCGGCGAAATGCCGGCATTTTTTTATCGGATAATTCCTGTTGTCCGTTACGTAGCGCAAATTTCCGTTCTGAGTTTAATCTGAAAAGACTATTTAACCAGTTAATCACTGCGTGTTATTTTAGGATTTTACGGAGAATGAAATGTGTAGAATTATATTATAATCGTTTGAATTACTTTGCTTTTGCAAATTGCTGTTTGCCGCTTAATAACCCTTTCATCCATAAATCCGAAAACTGCGCTGCTATTTTCCCCTGCGCTAATTAGCCTGCTTTAGTTGTGTATACTCGATCCCGTCTGAATTTCTTTTCAGGCATATCTCCATTCATTCAATGAAGGGAAGTAGTTATGAAGAAAATCCTGTATGGCATTTTTGCCATATCCGCGCTTGCGGCGACCTCAGCTTATGCAGCACCCGTGGAAGTGGGTGAGGCGGCCGGGTCGGCAGCGACGTCTGTGTCTGCGGGCAGTTCGACCGCAACCAGCGCCAGCACCGTAAGTTCGGCCGTGGGTGTCGCACTGGCGGCGACCGGTGGTGGTGATGGCTCCAATACGGGAACCACCACCACAACGACCACCAGTACCCAGTAACAGCGGGTGCTTTAACCATAACCACACTTCGGTGTGGTTATTTTGCCCCTTCGGAGAAGAGTCGTGAAGCGACCCATTATTATCCTTCTTTGCCTGCTGCTTCAGGCATGTTCAGCCAGTACAAAAGGACTGGGACAATCCCTCTGGGATAGCCTGTTCGGCACACCCGGTGTCCAGCTCACCGACGATGACATCCAGAACATGCCGTATGCCAGTCAGTATATGCAACTCAACGGCGGCCCCCAGCTGTTTGTGGTGCTCGCTTTCTCGGAAAACGGGCAGCAGAAATGGGTGACGCAGGATCAGGCCACCATCGTGACCCGACACGGTCGCATCATTAAAACGCAGCTTGGCGGCGACAACCTGCTGGAGGTGAACAACCTGCAGGCTGACCCGCTGACGAAACCTAATCAGATTATCGATGGTGTGAGCTGGACGCGCACGATGGGCTGGACCGAGCACAAGCAGGTGCGTTACGCCACCGCGCGTTCTGAATTCCGCTGGGAGGGCACCGATACCCTGACGCTGGCGGGCGAAAGTACCCAGGTGCGCGTGCTCGAGGAGACTGTCAGCACCGATCAAACCCACTGGCGCAACCGCTACTGGATCGATGACGAGGGGCAAATTCGCCAGTCTGAGCAGTACCTCGGGGCGAACTATTTCCCGGTGAAAACCACCCTGATTAAGGCGGCAAAATCATGAAAAAACGTTTAATTGCCGCGTTGATCGCCACGTTTATTGCGCCGTTAACGGTTTTCGCTGCCGGCAATGTGGATGTTTTTATCAATGGCGCGGCGCAGCCGAAAAAACTCACTGACGCTGATCATCTGGCCGATCTGGTCGCGCAACCACGGCTGGCGGACAGCTGGTGGCCGGGCGCGGTCATCAGCGAACGCCAGTCAACCGCCACGGCGAAACAGCAGCATCAGGCGTTGCTTGCCCGGCTGGCGGCGCTTGCCGCCGAAGAGGGCGGTGATGACGGCGCGGCGATTAACGCGCTGCGCCAGCAGTTACAGAGCATCAACGTGACCGGACGCCAGCTGGTGAGCCTCGATCCTGACGTTGTACGGGTGAAACCGGGCGCGAACCCGCCGTTGCAGGGCGATTACACCCTCTGGGTGGGTCATCAGCCCTCCACGGTACACCTGTTCGGTTTAATCAGCCGTCCGGGTACGCTGCCGTTCACGCCAGAGCGTGATGTGGCGAGCTATCTCGATGATCAAAGCCTGCTCAGTGGCGCTGACCGTAGCTACGCCTGGGTGATTTACCCCGACGGGCGGACGCAAAAAGCGCCAGTGGCGTACTGGAACAAACGCCACGTTGAACTGATGCCTGGAAGCCTTATTTTTGTCGGCTTTGCCGATTCCCTGTGGACGAAGAAATACGACGAGCTGAACGCCGACATTCTTCACTCACTCACACAGCGGATACCTGAATAATGAAAAAAAGATTTCTCTATAGCTTGCTGGCGTTGGGCGTGAGCGCGGCCTGCCATGCAGAAACGTATCCGGCGCCCGTCGGGCCATCGCAGTCTGACTTTGGCGGCGTGGGGTTGATGCAGACGCCTACCGCGCGCATGGCGCGGGAAGGGGAGATGAGCATCAACTATCGCGATAACGATCAGTATCGCTACTACTCCGGTTCAATACAGCTTTTCCCCTGGCTGGAAACCACCCTGCGTTATACCGATGTGCGTACCCGGCAGTACAGCAGCGTTGACGCCTTCTCGGGCGACCAGACCTACAAAGACAAAGCGTTCGATCTCAAGCTGCGGCTGTGGGAAGAGGGCTACTGGCTGCCGCAGGTGGCGGTGGGCGCACGGGACATCGGCGGGACCGGTCTGTTTGATGCGGAATACATCGTCGCCAGCAAAGCCTGGGGACCGTTTGATTTCTCGCTGGGGCTCGGCTGGGGCTATCTCGGCACCAGCGGCAACGTGAAAAACCCGCTCTGTTCTTATAGCGATAAATTTTGCTACCGCGACAACAGTTACCGCGAAGCGGGCTCGGTGGATGGTAGCCAGATGTTCCACGGCCCGACCGCACTGTTTGGCGGCGTTGAATATCAGACCCCCTGGCAACCGCTGCGCCTGAAGCTGGAATACGAAGGCAATGATTACAGCGATGAATTTGCTGGAAAAATCGAACAGAAGAGCAAGTTTAACGTCGGCGCCATTTACCGTGTGACTGACTGGGCCGACGTTAACCTGAGCTATGAGCGCGGCAACACCTTCATGTTTGGTGTGACGCTGCGTACCAACTTTAACGATCTGCGGCCGTCCTACAACGACAACGCGCGGCCAAAATACCAGCCGGAACCGCAGGACGCGATCCTGCAGCATTCGGTGGTATCGAGCCAGTTGACCCTGCTGAAATACAACGCCGGTCTGGCAGATCCGCAGATTCAGGTGAAAGGCGACACGCTGTACGTCACTGGCGAACAGGTGAAATATCGCGACTCGCGTGAAGGCATTGAGCGTGCCAACCGGATCATCATGAACGATCTGCCGGAAGGGATCCGCACCATCCGCATTACCGAAAACCGCCTCAATCTGCCGCAGGTAACAACGGAAACCGACGTCGCCAGCCTGCGCAACCATCTGGCGGGCGAGCCATTAGGTCACGAAACGCCACTGGCACAGAAACGCATTGAGCCGGTGATACCGGAGAAAACGGAGCAGGGCTGGTATATCGATAAGTCGCGTTTTGATGTGCATATCGACCCGGTGCTGAATCAGTCCATCGGCGGCCCGGAAAGCTTCTACATGTATCAACTGGGCGTGATGGGTACCGCGGACTGGTGGGTAACTGACCACCTGATCACCACCGGCAGCCTGTTCGCCAACCTGGCTAACAACTACGACAAGTTCAACTACACCGAGCCGCCGCGGGACACGCATTTGCCGCGCGTCAGAACCCACGTGCGTGAGTATGTGGAGAACGATATTTACGTCAATAACCTGCAGGCCAACTACCTGCAGTATTTCGGCAACGGTTTCTACGGCCAGGTGTACGGCGGTTATCTGGAGACCATGTTCGGCGGCGCGGGCGCGGAAGTGCTCTATCGTCCGGTCGACAGCAACTGGGCGTTTGGGATCGATGCGAACTACGTGAAACAGCGTGACTGGCGTAGCGCGCAGGACATGATGAAGTTCACCGACTACAGCGCCAAAACCGGTCACCTGACCGCCTACTGGACACCGCCATTTGCGCAGGATGTGCTGATCAAAGCCAGCGTCGGGCAATATCTGGCAGGCGATAAGGGCGGTACGCTGGAAGTGGCGAAACACTTCGACAGCGGCGTGGTGGTGGGCGCTTATGCAACGATCACTAACGTGTCGCCGGAAGAGTACGGGGAAGGGGATTTCACCAAAGGCGTGTACGTGTCTGTGCCGCTGGATATCTTCTCCTCCGGCCCGACCCGCAGCCGTGCCGCCATCGGCTGGACGCCGTTGACGCGTGATGGCGGTCAGAAACTGGGACGCAAATTCCAGCTGTACGACATGACCAGCGATCGCAGCGTGAATTTCCGTTGATGTTGTATTGCCGGGTGGCGCGGTGCTTACCCGGCAATACGCATAAATAAAAAATATAGATCTCCGTCACACTTTTGCGTTATACAGGAGGCTCGCCACTGCAATAAAGGTGCTGTTATGACGTCACTCACTCGCCCTCGTGTTGAGTTCATCTCCACCATCCTGCAGACCGTGTTGAATCTGGGTCTGCTGACGCTAGGGTTGATCCTGGTCGTTTTCCTCGGCAAAGAGACGCTGCATCTGGCAGACGTTCTGTTTGCCCCTGAGCAAACCAGCAAATATGCGCTGGTGGAAGGGTTGGTGGTCTATTTTCTCTACTTTGAATTTATCGCCCTGATTGTGAAGTATTTTCAGTCAGGCTTTCACTTCCCGCTGCGTTACTTTATTTACATCGGGATCACCGCCATTGTGCGGCTGATCATCGTTGATCACAAATCCCCACTGGATGTGCTGATCTACTCGGCGGCGATCCTGTTGTTGGTGATCACGTTATGGCTCTGCAACTCTAAGCGGCTGAAACGTGAATAAAAAAGGGCGGCCCGAAGGCCGCCTGAACAGTCACAATTATTCGCAATGAACAGCATTTGAGGGTTGCAGTGGCATAACAATGAAATTTACCCTTTCACGCCTCCCGACGTCAGACCGCTGACCAGCCAGCGCTGCGCCAGCAGGAACACGAGGGTGATGGGGATCGCGGACAGCACCGCCGCCGCGGCAAAATCGCCCCACAGGTAGTTCTGCGGGTTCAGGTATTGCTGCATACCTACCGCCAGCGTGTAGCTGTTGACATCACGCAGCAGCAGCGAGGCGACCGGTACTTCGGTGATCGCCGCGATAAACGACAGAATAAACACTACCGCCAGAATCGGTACCGACAGCGGTAACAGCACCAGACGGAAGGCCTGCCACGGTGTGGCACCATCCAGCGCCGCCGCCTCTTCCAGCGAACCGTCGATGGTTTCGAAATAGCCTTTAATGGTCCAGACGTGCAACGCAATACCGCCCATATAAGCGAAGATCACCCCGCCATGTGTGTTAAGACCGATAAACGGAATGTACTGACCGAGACGGTCAAACAAGGCATACAGCGCCACCAGTGACAGTACCGCCGGGAACATCTGGAAAATCAGCATCCCTTTCAGCAGGGTAGCTTTGCCGGGGAAACGCATACGGGCGAAGGCGTACGCACAGGTAGTGGAGAGCGCCACGATTCCAATGGCGGTGATCCCGGCGATTTTCACCGAGTTCCACAGCCACAAGAGCACCGGGAACGGCGGCGGCGTGACGCGGCCGTCGGCGTGCTCAACGCTGAACCCGAGCGCCAGTCGCCAGTGCTCCCAGGAGATGTTGTCCGGGATCAGGCTGCCAGTGGCGAAGTTGCCTTCACGCAGGGAGATGGCGACCACCATCAGCAGCGGAAACATAATTGCTGCGATGAAGACGAGCAGCAGCAGGTGCGTGATAAAGAGGCGCAGCTTCTGAGATTTCGGTTGTACCATTGCCATCGTCTGTCCCTCCTTAGTCAAATTTCATTCGTGTGGCTTTCAGGTTCACAATCGCCAGCGCGCCTACCAGCAGGAAGATGATCGTAGCGATCGCCGCCGCGAGTCCAAAGTCCTGCCCGCCGCCACCTTCGAAGGCGATGCGGTAGGTGTAGCTCACCAGCAGGTCGGTATAACCTGCCGGGGTGGTGGTGCCGAGACGATCCGGCCCGCCGTTGGTCAACAACTGGATCAGCACGAAGTTGTTAAAGTTAAACGCGAAGCTGGCGATCATCAGCGGGGTCAGCGGCTTGATCAGCAGCGGCAGGGTGATCCGGAAGAAATTCTGGAACGGACCCGCGCCATCCATCGCCGACGCTTCGTAGAGATCGTCCGGGATCGCCTTCAGCAGCCCCATGCAGAGGATCATCATGTACGGATAGCCCAGCCAGGTGTTGACGATGATGATCATCGTGCGCGCGGTGATCGGATCGCTGAACCACGCCGGTCGGATGCCAAACAGCGTGCTCAGCATCATGTTGATTTCACCAAAGCTCTGGTTGAACAACCCTTTGAAAATCAAAATAGAAATAAACGACGGCACTGCATAGGGCAGGATCAGCAGCACGCGGTAAACCGCTTTGCCTTTCAGCGATTCCCATTGCACCACACAAGCCAGCACCATGCCGACAGCTACGGTCAGCAGCACGGTCAGCATGGAGAACACCACCGTCCAGACGAAAATCGCCAGGAACGGCTTCTGAATGCCCTCGTCGGTAAAGACGCGGGTAAAGTTATCCCAGCCAATGGTCACGGTATAGCCGGGGCTGAGTTTTTCGTCGCCCCAGTTGCCATCCGCATTAATCGCCTGATAAAACCCGGCACTGTTGTTTGGGCGATATTTTGTGCCGTTTTGATTGTTGGTCAGGACGCCATCGTCGCTAAGTGTATACAGCGGGCGTGTGCCGGAGAACTGACGCAGCGAGCTCATCACCACTTTGCTCTCGTCGGGCAGGATGGCGGTCAGTTGGTTCAGCGCCTGGCGATTCTGGGTGATGACGCGCAGATTCGCCCGCTCGCCTGCCGGCAGGGCATCGGTTTCTTTTACGGTAAGCTTTTGTTCGCCGCCCAACGTAAAGGTGTCAGAGAGATAATTTTTCCCGCTTTCCCCGTCGGTCAGCGCCAGTTTCCACGCATCCCCCGACGGATATAAACCAAAGTTGAAGGTTTTCCCGGCCTGGTACACGCGGTCCATCAGCACCTGTTGCGCACGCTCAAACGTCAGCTGGTTGGTACTGCTGTAGTTGGTGAACGCGATGGCGATGGTGCAAATCAGCGGAAACAGAACAAACAAGCCCATCCCGGCGACGCCTGGGTACACATAGCGCCAGGCATAAGCTTTGCGATTCGCAAAAATATAAAGGCCAACAGAGCTTAAGATCAGCGTCATGATGGCGAACAGGTACTCTCCCTGGGCGTACATTAAAACGACAAGGTAACCGACCAGCAGGCCCAGCACGCCAATCACTAACCACTTCAGGGCGTCGCTTTGCCACCAGTGCTTCTTTTTAATGACATCCATGGGGATCTTCCTCTACAACGGTGAACATGTTCCTGAACGACAGCAGGCGGGTAGCGCAGCGCCACCCGCCGTTTTCTGACTTACTTCGTAATACGTCCCTGTGCGTCTTTCAGCGCGGCGTCTACGGTCTGGCGACCGCTGGCTGCGTTGATCACCGCCGTGCGGGTGGCATACCAGAAGGCAGCCATCTGCGGGATGTTCGGCATGATTTCGCCTTTCTGGGCGTTATCCATGGTTGCCGCAATGCGTGGGTCTTTCGCTAACTGATCCTGATACGATTTCAGCGCCACGGCGCCCAGCGGTTTGTCCTTGTTCACCGCTTCCAGACCCTGATCGGTCAGCAGGTAGTTTTCGAGGAACTCTTTCGCCAGCTCTTTGTTCGGGCTTGCCGCGTTAATTCCCGCGCTCAGTACACCAACGAACGGTTTGGATGGTTTGCCTTTGAAGGAAGGCAGCAGGGTGACACCATAGTTGATCTTACTCTTATCGATGTTTGACCAGGCCCACGGACCGTTGATGGTCATCGCGGTTTCACCTTTGTTGAACGCCGCTTCTGCGATGGAGTAATCGGTATCGGCGTTCATGTGTTTGTTCTTAATGAGGTCAACCAGGAACGTCAGACCCGCCTTCGCACCTGCGCTGTCGACGCCGACATCTTTCACGTCATATTTGCCGTTGGCATATTTAAAGGCGTAACCGCCATCAGCGGCGATTAACGGCCAGGTGAAGTACGGCTCCTGCAGGTTGAACATCAGCGCGGATTTACCTTTCGCTTTCAGTTCTTTATCCAGCGCCGGGATCTCTTCCCAGCTTTTCGGCGGGTTCGGCACGAGGTCTTTGTTATAAATGAGCGACAGGGCTTCGACGGCGATCGGGTAGGCGATCAGCTTGCCGTTGTAGCGAACGGCATCCCAGGTGAAGGGATAAAGTTTGTCCTGGAAAGCTTTATCCGGCGAGACTTCCGCCAGCAGACCCGATTGCGCATAGCCGCCAAAACGGTCGTGCGCCCAGAAAATAATGTCCGGGCCATCGCCCGTGGCCGCAACCTGCGGGAATTTCTCTTCCAGCTTGTCCGGGTGCTCAACGGTCACTTTAATGCCCGTATCTTTTTCGAATTTCTGACCAACCTCGGCAAGGCCGTTGTAGCCTTTATCGCCGTTAATCCAGATAACCAGCTTTCCTTCTTCAATTTTGGCGAGGGCAGAGGCGGAGAACATCATCGTGGTCAATGCGGACAGCGCGAGGATGCGAGCGCCAGTTTTGATTTTCATATATCCCGTCCTTTTTGGTGTGTGCTCGTGGATACACTTCGGTGGCTTAACGACGATGAGTTTCCTTATTTAGCAACCCCTTTCCATCCTCCCTTTGTCTACGCCCCAACCCTGGTTTGTGTGATCTCTGTTACATAAAAGTGAGTTATGGGTGCCAGCGCACATAAAAATGCCCCCATTTTTGTAATGACCATCACAAAAATCCTCTGCGCCTGCCGTCTCAGGTGGCAGAGCCTGCTCTCTCATCCTCCCGTCTCCTCCCCCATAAAAAACTCCGGGGGTGGAGGATTCACGCCCTAAATCAATAGCGCATAGTCAGCCCAACTTGAATGTGTCTGTTGGTGACAGGTTGTAACGAAGGGAGAAGGGCATGGCGAGCGTACAGCTGCGAAATGTAACGAAAGCCTGGGGCGATGTGGTGGTGTCAAAAAACATCAATCTCGACATTCACGAAGGGGAATTCGTGGTGTTCGTAGGCCCATCAGGCTGTGGTAAATCGACGCTGCTGAGAATGATCGCGGGACTCGAAACGATTACCAGCGGGGATCTGTTTATTGGCGATACCCGCATGAATGAGGTTCCCCCTGCCGAGCGCGGTGTGGGGATGGTTTTCCAGTCCTATGCGCTGTATCCCCATCTTTCCGTCGCGGAAAACATGTCATTTGGTCTCAAGCTGGCGGGTGCCAAAAGAGAACTGATTCAACAGCGGGTGACGCAGGTGGCTGAAGTGCTGCAACTGGCGCATCTGCTGGATCGTAAGCCGAAAGCGCTTTCTGGCGGTCAGCGTCAGCGTGTGGCGATTGGCCGGACGCTGGTGGCGGAGCCGAACGTGTTCCTGCTCGATGAACCGCTGTCGAACCTCGATGCGGCGCTGCGCGTTCAGATGCGTATCGAGATTTCCCGTCTGCACAAGCGGCTGGGGCGCACGATGATTTATGTCACCCACGATCAGGTCGAAGCGATGACGCTGGCCGACACCATCGTGGTGCTGGATGCAGGGCGGGTCGCGCAGGTGGGCAAGCCGCTGGAGTTGTATCACTACCCGGCAGATCGTTTCGTCGCGGGTTTTATCGGCTCGCCGAAGATGAACTTCCTGCCGGTAAAAGTCACGGCCACCGCCATTGAGCAGGTGCAGGTGGAACTGCCAAACCGTCAGCAAATCTGGCTGCCGGTAGACAGCGCGAACGTACAGCCAGGCGCCAACATGTCGTTGGGTATTCGCCCGGAACACCTGTTACCCAGCGATATCGCGGACGTCACGCTAGAAGGCGACGTGCAGGTCGTCGAACAACTTGGTCATGAAACACAGATTCATATCCAGATCCCCGCCATCCGACAGAACCTGGTGTACCGCCAGTCTGACGTGGTGTTGGTAGAAGAGGGAGCCACATTCGCCATTGGTTTGCCGCCAGAGCGTTGTCATCTGTTCCGTGAGGATGGCACAGCTTGTCGTCGGCTGCATAAAGAGCCTGGCGTTTAAATCCCATAAAAATCAAGAGAAAAGCAATGATCTCAGGAGATAGAATGATGATTACTCTGCGCAAACTTCCACTGGCAGTTGCCGTCGCAGCAGGCGTTATGTCTGTTCAGGCAATGGCCGTCGATTTCCACGGGTACGCCCGTTCTGGCATTGGCTGGACCGGCAGCGGCGGCGAACAGCAATGTTTCCAGGCCACCGGTGCTCAAAGTAAGTATCGTCTCGGTAACGAATGTGAAACCTACGCCGAGCTGAAACTGGGACAGGAAGTCTGGAAAGAAGGCGATAAGAGCTTCTACTTCGATACTAACGTAGCCTACTCCGTTGCTCAGCAGAACGACTGGGAAGCCACCGATCCGGCGTTCCGTGAAGCTAACGTTCAGGGTAAAAACCTGATCGACTGGCTGCCAGGCTCCACTATCTGGGCTGGTAAGCGCTTCTACCAGCGTCATGACGTTCACATGATCGACTTCTACTACTGGGATATCTCTGGCCCGGGCGCAGGTCTGGAAAACGTTGACGTTGGCTTCGGTAAACTCTCCCTGGCCGCCACCCGTTCTTCTGAAGCGGGCGGTTCCTCCTCTTTCGCCAGCAACAGCATTTACGACTACACCACCCGTACCGCGAACGACGTCTTCGACGTGCGTTTAGCGCAGATGGAAATCAACCCGGGCGGCACGCTGGAACTCGGCGTGGACTATGGTCGTGCGAATCCGCGTGATGAATACCGTCTGGTTGATGGTGCGTCCAAAGATGGCTGGATGTTCACCGCTGAGCACACTCAGAGCATGCTGAAAGGTTATAACAAGTTCGTTGTTCAGTACGCGACCGACTCTATGACTTCACAGGGTAAAGGCTTGTCTCAGGGTTCTGGCGTAGGTTTAGATGGTAACTCAGGCTACACCTACGACATTAACAACAACGGCAGTCTGCTGCGTATCCTCGACCACGGTGCCATCTCACTGGGCGACCGTTGGGACCTGATGTATGTCGGTATGTATCAGGACATCGACTGGGATAACAACAACGGTACTAAATGGTGGACCGTTGGTATTCGTCCGATGTTCAAATGGACGCCAATCATGAGCACCTTGCTGGAAATTGGTTACGACAACGTGAAATCGCAGAGCGCTGACGAAACGAACAACCAGTACAAAATTACCCTGGCGCAACAGTGGCAGGCGGGCGACAGCATCTGGTCTCGTCCGGCTATTCGTCTGTTTGCTACCTACGCCAAGTGGGATGAAAAATGGGGCTACGATTACAACGGTAACCCGTCTAACAATGCGAACTACGGTAAAGCATTTAAAGATGGCTTTAACGGTGGTTCCTTTGGCCGCGGCGACAACGACGAGTGGTCCTTCGGCGCCCAGATGGAAATCTGGTGGTAATAGTAAGTTAACCCGATGTAATGACCTGAAGAGGGGCGCAAGCCCCTCTCTCCTTAGGTTCAGCGCGCCATTGCCTGGCTACCGACTGGACCCTGTTTGAGGGAATAACGATGAAAATGAAAAAAAGTCTCGTCGCACTGAGTCTCTGTGCAGGTTTACTGGCAAGCGCTCCGATGATGACGCTCGCCGATGTGAATATTGTGCCGCAGAATACCTCTGCTGCACCGGCTATTCCGACCGACGCGCTTCAGCAACTGACCTGGACCCCGGTCGATCAAGCCAAAATCCAGGCGACCCAGCTCTCTACGGGCGGTCAGCAACTTAATGTTCCGGGCATTACTGGTCCGGTCGCCGCCTACAGCGTACCGGCCAATATCGGCGAGCTGTATCTGACGCTCAGCAGCGAAGTGGATAAGAGAACGCAGGTTTTTGCGCCGAATGTGCTGATCCTTGATCAGAACATGACGCCTTCCGCCTTTTTCCCGAGCAGCTATTTCACCTATCAGGAACCGGGCGTGATGAGCGCCGATCGCCTGGAAGGCGAAATGCGCCTGACACCCGCGCTGGGTCAGCAAAAAATTTACGTGCTGGTCTTCACTACGCCGCAGGATCTCCAGCAAACCACCACACTGCTTGATCCGGCAAAAGCCTATGCGAAAGGTACCGGCAACGCAGTGCCTGACATCCCCGATCCGATTGCCCGCCACGTGACTGACGGTACAGTGAAGCTGAAGGTGAAAACCTCTTCCGGCTCCAGCGTGCTGGTCGGCCCGCTGTTCGGCGCCTCGAAACCTGGCCCGGTCACCGTCGGTAACACGGCAGCACCGGTATATGCCGCACCGGTTGCCGCAGCACCTGCCGCGCCTGCGAAAAAGAGCGCGCCAGTGCTTGATGACACGGAAACCTATTTCAACAATGCCATTAAGCAAGCTGTCGCGAAAGGCGACGTTGATAAAGCCCTGAAACTCCTGGACGAAGCTGAGCGCCTCGGCTCGACATCTGCTCGTTCCACCTTTATCAGCAGTGTAAAAGGCAAGGGGTAAGCGTCTCCCCGCAATGCTGATGTTTAGGCGAAGCCTTTCGGTGCGTCCACCCCGGGCGCACCTTTTTTATTATTAAGGTTCGTTACGTACCTGTTACGCTAATGATCGTATATTGACGTGTATCCGCCCCGAAATCGCTTTTCTGCGTTACAATGCCTTAAAGTTATGTATTGGAGACGTCAGGCATGACACATCCGGCACTCACGCAACTGCGTGAGCTACGCTATTACGACGCAATTCCCTCTCTGGATCCGCAACTGCTGGACTGGCTGCTGCTGGAAGATTCCATGACCAAACGTTTTGAGCAGCAGGGCAAAACCATCACTGTGACGATGATCCGCGAAGGCTTTGTAACGCGCGACGCCATCGACGAAGAGCAGGCACTGTTACCTGACGAACCGCGCTACTGGCTGCGGGAAATTCTGCTGTGTGCTGATGGCGAACCGTGGCTGGCGGGGCGTACCGTGGTGCCTGAATCCACGCTGACCGGCCCGGAATTAGCGTTGCAACAGCTCGGGAACGTGCCGCTGGGTCGTTACCTGTTTACGTCATCCTCGCTGACCCGTGATTTTATTGAAATCGGTCGCTATGCAGAGCTGTGGGGGCGTCGTTCCCGCCTTCGCCTGAGCGGTAAACCGCTGTTACTGACAGAGCTGTTTTTGCCTGCATCGCCGCTGTATTAAGAGGTACAAAAAAATGGAGTGGAGTCTTACGCAGGATAAGCTTTTGGCATTTCATCGCCTGATGCGTACCGACAAACCGATTGGCGCGTTGCTGTTGCTGTGGCCGACGCTGTGGGCGTTGTGGCTGGCGGCTCCCGGTCTGCCGCCGCTGTGGATCCTTGCCGTTTTTGTCGCGGGTGTCTGGTTGATGCGCGCGGCAGGTTGTGTGGTCAACGATTATGCCGATCGTAAATTCGACGGTCATGTTAAGCGAACAGCGCACCGCCCGTTACCCAGCGGTGATGTCACCGAGAAAGAGGCGCGTACGCTGTTTGTCGTGCTGGTGATGCTTTCATTTTTACTGGTGTTGACGCTCAACACCATGACCATTCTGCTCTCCGTGGCGGCGCTGGCGCTGGCCTGGGTTTATCCCTTCATGAAGCGTTACACCCATCTGCCGCAGGTGGTGCTGGGCGCCGCGTTTGGCTGGTCCATTCCGATGGCGTTTGCGGCGGTCAGTGAATCACTACCGCTGAGCTGCTGGCTGATGTTCCTCGCCAATATTCTGTGGGCGGTGGCTTACGATACGCAGTACGCGATGGTCGATCGCGATGACGATCTGAAAATCGGTATTAAATCGACAGCGATCCTGTTCGGGCAATACGACAAACTGATCATCGGTATTTTGCAGGTCGCCGTGCTGGCACTGATGGTCGCCATCGGCATGATGAACCACCTGGGCTGGGCGTTTTACTGGTCGGTCGCGGTGGCTGGCGCGCTGTTTGTCTATCAACAGAAGCTGATTAAAGATCGCGAGCGCGATGCCTGTTTCAAAGCGTTTATGAATAACAATTACGTCGGACTGGTGCTATTTCTCGGACTGGCGATGAGCTTTATGGCATAAAAAAGCCCTCTCCATGGAGAGGGCTCTTCGGTGAAGGGCGTTTTATGCGTCCTGACTGACGCTTTCAATCGTCAGGCGAACATCTGATGTAATCAAATCCGCCAGAAGCTGGTACACCTTCATCGTCTCTTCCGGCTCGGCGTCACCCGTATCGCTGATATAGCCTTCATCGCGCAGTGTTAACACCAGTGTACTGAACACTGCCTTGTCGAAGAATTCCGGCGCGTTAATGCCGTGCAGCACCGACAGACGCTGCGCCATGGTGCGGCTCTCTTTTTCCAGCGAGCTGCGGTTGATTGACGGGTTCGTGCTGAGCAGCCAGAAGGTGATGGCATAGCGTTGCAGCGTTTCACGCGCGCCCGCCGCCAGCAACTGTAGCGTCCGGGAATGCGACGGATTGATAGCAATGTCGTCGTCGTGCCGGGTAATCAGCGCCTGACGCTGCATTTCCGCTATCAACGCATCAATGACACCGACCATCTCCTCGTTTTCCCAGCGCAGGAACAGCTCTGCTTTCAACAGCGGGTAGAGGATTTCGACGTGATGCAGAATATCGTCGCGGGAAATGTGGCGATGCTGCGTCACGATGGCCGCCAGCAGAGACGGCAGCATCAGCATGTGGGCGATGTTATTGCGGTAGTACGTCATCAGCACCGCCTGCTCGCGCGGCAGAATGATGATATCGCCGATGGTGTCTTGCTCGACTTCGAACTTGTTCATCTGCAACGCGTGATCGATCAGCGCACTGGCTGATACGGACGGCACGGTTGAATCCGGGGAATAGGGCACGTTACGCATCAGCTCAAGGTAGCAATCCAGCTGTTGCGTTAACTGCTCGCGGGTCAGAGAACGCTGGCGAGAAGCCAGCAGCGCCGTGCAACACAGGTTCATGGCGTTGGCGGCCCCGGCGTTGTTGATGCGCACCATCAGATCAGCGGCAATGTCGTTGACCGTCGGCGTCAGCCAGGCCGGACGCACCGCTTCGATAGGATCGATAGCCTCGCGCCAGTTCGGCACATGGTGATTCAGGTACGTCATCAGCGGCAGCGGCTCACCAAAGTTCACATAGCCCTGGCCGAGATTACGCAGCTTACTTAAGCCGCGCATCATCTGCGGCAGGCTCTCTTTCTCTTTGGTGGCGCCGCGCAGTTCTTTGGCGTAGGTGCCCACTTCCATCACGTGCTCGTAACCAATGTAGATAGGCACCAGGGTGATCGGACGGGTGCCGCCGCGCAGCATCGCCTGAATGGTCATCGACAGCGTACCGGTTTTCGGATCCAACAACCGGCCGGTGCGCGAACGCCCGCCTTCCACAAAGTATTCAACGGAATAGCCACGGCTGAACAGCTCGCCCAGATATTCGCGGAACACGGTGGAATAGAGTTTGTTGCCCTTGAAGGTACGGCGGATGAAGAACGCGCCGAGGCGACGGAAAATCGGCCCGGCAGGCCAGAAGTTAAGGTTGATCCCCGCAGCAATGTGCGGCGGTACCAGCCCCTGGTGATAGAGCACGTAAGACAGCAGCAGGTAATCCATGTGGCTGCGGTGGCAGGGCACATAGACGATTTCGTGACCATCGTGCGCCAGTTGACGTACGCGCTCCGCGTTATGAACGTTAATCCCCTGGTATAACCGGTTCCAGGTAAAACCGAGGATGCGGTCAGTCAGGCGGATCATCTCATAGGAGAAGTTGGCGGCAATTTCTTCCATCAGGGCGATGGCGTTCTGCTGCGCCTTCTCGTGAGAGATTTTTTTGCTGCGCGCTTCGTCTTCCACCGCACGGGCGATCGCTTTCGAGGACAGCAGCTTATTGAACAGATCCTGACGCGCCGGCAGACGCGGGCCGACGGCTGCCAGACGCTGACGGGCAAAGTGCATGCGCGCCACACGCGCCAGTTTCTGGGCGATGGTTTTATCCGTGCCGTGCTCCGTCGCCATCCGGCGTAAGGAGACGGAAGGGGAGAAGCGCACGAAGCTGTCGCGGCCAAGCCAGGTGACGGCGAAAAATTTCTGAATGCCGTTCAGCATGCGTAGCGGCGGGTTCTCTTCGCCTTTATCACGCCCCGGAGAACGACCAAACATCACCGAAACCGGGACCATCTGCACGTCGAGATCTGGGTTGCTGCGATGCAGATCCAGATAGTTATGGAACAGTTTGATGGACTCTTCTTTCGGCGCGTAATAGGTGAAAACGCGTGGGCCGCCATGGATAAACACGTAACGCGGCAGCACCGTGCCGTCGATTTCAAGCGGCTCCAGCGGATCAGGTAAATCATGCGCCAGACATTGAGCGCGCAAGGTCAGCAAGTCTGCCTTAGAGTTATAAGGCAAAACGTACATAATAGGGCGTGATGTATCGAGCCCTAACTCCTGAGCAGGTTCTGCCGGAATCGACTTGCTTTTTACCAGTACGCTTAATGGTAAATTCAGTAATTTGTAGTAAATTCGTGGCCAGCCGGACATAAACGATGTAAAGCCTCTGGTTAATAATGCAAATGCGCGGCAAGAATAACAGAAAGCGTACAGAATATCTGTGGTAAGCCGTCATACTTCGTGCCGCGATGGTGTAGGCCGAAGCGTGAATTATTCCGGTTAATACCTGTACTTGTCATTGACGCACATAACAAAAGGTTCTTTTTGATGGCTAATAATACCACCGGGTTAACCCGAATCATCAACGCGGCTGGATATTCCTGGAAAGGGATACGCGCTGCATGGGTCAACGAAGCCGCGTTTCGTCAGGAGGGCGTTGCCGCCATCGTTGCGATTATTATTGCCTGCGTGCTGGATGTCGATGCCATTACGCGGGTGTTACTGATTAGCTCCGTTCTTCTGGTGATGATAGTGGAAATCATCAATAGCGCGATAGAGGCAGTGGTGGATCGCATCGGGACGGAACGCCATGAACTCTCTGGCCGGGCGAAGGATATGGGCTCGGCGGCGGTGCTGCTGGCGATTATTATCGCGCTCATCACCTGGGTCACGCTGTTGTGGTCACATTTTCGATAATGCTTCCAGAATTGAAGAAGACTCTGGTTTTTGTGCTTTTTGTGGTTTCAAAATGGGCGTTAACTGTATATACTCACAGCATAACTGTATATACACCCAGGGGGCGGAATGAAAGCGTTAACGACCAGGCAGCAAGAGGTGTTTGATCTCATTCGGGATCACATCGGCCAGACGGGCATGCCACCGACGCGTGCGGAAATCGCTCAGCGCTTGGGGTTTCGTTCCCCGAATGCCGCTGAAGAACATCTGAAAGCGCTGGCGCGTAAAGGCGTCATTGAGATTGTCTCTGGCGCCTCTCGCGGCATCCGCCTGCTGGTTGAAGAGGAAGAAGGGCTGCCGCTGATTGGCCGCGTTGCCGCGGGCGAGCCGCTGCTGGCGCAGGAGCACATCGAAGGCCATTATCAGGTTGATCCGTCCATGTTCAAACCGAGCGCGGATTTTCTGCTGCGCGTCAGTGGAATGTCCATGAAAGACATCGGTATTATTGATGGCGACCTGCTGGCCGTCCATAAAACGCAGGATGTCCGCAACGGTCAGGTGGTTGTTGCGCGCATCGATGACGAAGTTACCGTTAAGCGCCTGAAAAAACAGGGCAACACGGTTGAGCTGTTGCCAGAAAACACCGAGTTTTCCCCTATCGTGGTGGATCTGCGCAATCAGAGCTTTACCATTGAAGGGCTGGCCGTTGGCGTGATTCGCAACGGCGATTGGCTGTAACCACCCTTTTCCTACTGCGGCGCAACCGGCGCCGCAGTGTGCGTATCGTTTTACCTCAGGCATTTCCCCATGCAACTTTTCAACGCAGCCGATAAGGCACTGTGGCGTCTGGCGTTGCCGATGATTTTCTCCAACATCACCGTGCCTTTGCTGGGGCTGGTGGATACTGCGGTGATGGGGCATCTCGACAGCCCGGTTTACCTCGGCGGCGTGGCGGTAGGCGCGACGGCAACCAGTTTCCTGTTCATGCTGCTGCTGTTTCTGCGGATGAGTACCACGGGGCTCACCGCGCAGGCGTTTGGCGCGAAAGATCCGCTGGCGCTGGCGAGATCGCTGGTACAACCGCTGCTGATGGCGCTGGGTGCCGGTGCGTTAATCGTTCTGTTGCGCGGGCCGATCATTGAACTCGCCTTGCATATCGTCGGCGGCAGCGATGTCGTGCTTGCGCAGGCACGGCGGTTCCTGATGATCCGCTGGCTGAGTGCGCCCGCGTCGCTGGCGAATCTGGTGTTACTGGGGTGGCTGCTGGGTGTTCAATATGCCCGCGCCCCGGTGATCCTGCTGGTGGTCGGCAATATCCTGAATATCGTCCTTGATCTCTGGCTGGTGATGGGTCTGCACATGAACGTGCAGGGCGCAGCGCTGGCAACGGTGATTGCAGAATATGCCACGTTTATTATCGGTCTGCTGATGGCGCGTCGGGTTCTGGCGCTGCGTGGTGTCTCGCTGGCGTTACTGAAACAGGCATGGCGCGGCAATTTTCGACGATTGCTGGCGCTCAATCGAGACATCATGCTGCGCTCCCTGCTGCTGCAACTGTGTTTCGGTACCATCACTGTGTTCGGTGCGCGTCTGGGGGGCGATATTGTGGCGGTCAATGCGGTACTGATGACCATGCTGACCTTCACCGCCTATGCGCTGGATGGCTTCGCCTATGCCGTGGAAGCCCATTCCGGGCAGGCGTATGGCGCGAAAGATGGCAGCCAGTTACTACATGTCTGGCGCGCGGCGTGTCGTCAGTCCGGGCTGGTGGCGCTGGCATTTGCGCTGGTTTACCTGGCAGCGGGCGAGCAGATCGTTGCCATGCTCACGTCTTTACCCTCCCTGCAACAACTGGCCGATCGTTATGTCATCTGGCAGGTTATTTTGCCGGTGATCGGCGTCTGGTGTTATCTGCTGGACGGCATGTTTATTGGCGCCACTCGCGGCGCTGAAATGCGTAACAGCATGGCTGTGGCGGCGGCAGGGTTTGCCTTAACGCTATTGACGGTGCCGGTGCTGGGAAATCATGGCTTATGGCTGTCGCTGGCCGTGTTCCTGGCGCTGCGCGGATTGTCACTGGCGTGGATCTGGCGACGCCACTGGCAGAACAACACATGGTTTGCCTGACGGTTAAAAATTCTGAATATCGAATCGGGTGCAGCAGTCTCGTCTAAACTTATTATTACGTTCAGCAGAAAACGAAAGGCTGACGAGGATTTTTTAACAACCGAACGATGAGGAATTGATGATGAATAAAGACGAAATCGGCGGTAACTGGAAACAACTGAAAGGTAAAGCGAAAGAGCAGTGGGGTAAACTTACTGACGATGACTTCACGGTGATTGAAGGTCGTCGTGATCAACTGGTTGGTCGTATTCAGGAACGTTATGGCTACGCGAAAGACCAGGCTGAGAAAGAGGTTCGTGACTGGGAAACCCGTAACGACTACCACTGGTAATAATGCTCTTACCCGAGCGTACAAGGACGTACAACCCTCCGGGCGGCGTTTTGCCGCCCGTCTGTTTTTAGCGCGCTTTTTTCTTCATCTGAATGGAATGATCGTGACCGCACTCACCAGGATGGCGACAGGCTTCAACTTCCACGCAGTTCACACACAAGCCATGCGCTTCTATGACGTTATGGCGCAGCGCAAAACCCATCCTGGCCGCCAGCGTATGCAGGATATCTTCGACCCCTTCCGCACCTTCTTCTTTAACGACGCCGCATCTGTCGCAGATAAACATGGCTGAGGTGTGCGTTGGCTGATCGAACAGGTGGCACAGCACATAGCTGTTGGTGGACTCCACTTTATGCACAAAGCCCTGCTCGAGTAAAAATTCCAGCGCCCGGTAGACGGTTGGCGGTTTTGCCTGCGGTTCGGCTTCACGCAACAGATCCAGAAGATCATAGGCACTGATGGCGCCGGGTTGCAGGCTCATCAGGCGTAGCACCTCAAGGCGCTGCGGAGTCAGGCGCACGCCGCGTTGCGCACAGGCTTTCTCGGCATGAGCTAACAGCGCTTGCGAAGTAGTCTTGTCCATTGAGCATCCTCTGGTTGCGTGGATTTTAATCCCTTACTTTACCATGTAATACCGGAAACACCGAGATCCGCACGGAACGTCGGCGAAGATCCTTCTGCGTTTGAGATTTCCAGTAATCCGAAACTTTCCAGAAAAGAATATTCTCATCTATAAATAGTGAGGGGTGGCACAGATTATAACGAATACAGTAGCTCACCCTGTGGTTAATCCCGCGTGAAACCCGTTTTTTTCATCGTTATTCACAGCAATAGTTCACCCCTTTTCAGGTAATAACTGGAAAGGGATAAACATTCATCTGCCTATAACGAGCGTATTGTGAAAAAAAACGTAAAAATTTCGGTGTTGCCAGTCGCACTCTCTTTTCTTATGGCAAATCAGGCAAGTGCAACGGGTTTTGGTGCGGAAACGCGAAACAATGCAATGGGGGGAACGGGAGTCGCTGCGTCCCAATATGGTAGCGCCGTGTTCAGTAACCCGGCGCTGCTGGCGAAAGCGAAACCGGAAGATGACGTCACGGTGGTTTTTCCGTCGATTGGCGCGCAGATCAGCGATAAAGACAACCTGCGCGACAAAATCGATGATATCAGCGACGACGTGGATAACTACCGCGACACGTTAGATAATCTGAATCTGGCTGATCTCTTTATCCCGGGCTCGCCGGGATATCGTCAGGTCTCGTCGGCTGCGGGTTCGCTTGCCGATCAGCTTGAATCGCTGAAAGGAAAAACTGCCAGCGCTAAAGCTGCCGGAGGGATCGCGGTGAGTATTCCGAACGACACGCTGTCGGTCGCGTTTGTGGCAAAAGCCAACGCCCGAGCGCGGGTCAGCTCTTATATTGATCAGGGCGATATCGACCAGCTACGGGCGATTGAAGCTGTACCTGCGACTGCCTTAACCGTCGATCCTGATAACCTGAAATCTACCGGTTTTGGCCGCGCAGCCATCGTTTCCGACTATGGCGTGGCCGTTGCCCGGCAGTTCGATATTGGCGGCGTGCCGGTTTCCGTGGGTATTACCCCGAAGCTGCAAAAAACCTGGCTCTATAACTACACGGTGTCGATTTACAGCTACAACAGCGGTGATCTCAAAAACAGCCGCTACCGTAACGACGACACCGGGTTTAACGTCGATGCCGGGCTGGCCGCCGATTTTGGTGAAAACTGGACTGTCGGCTTAAGCGGTCAGAACCTGATGTCGCGCGACATCGACACCAAAGAAGTGGGCGGCGTACGGGATACCTATCAGATCAGCCCGCTGGTAACAGCCGGTATCGCCTGGCATAACGATCTGGTGACCCTCACCGCCGATGGCGATCTGACCGAAACGAAAGGTTTTAAAAGCGAAGAAAACTCGCAGTACGTCGGCGTTGGCGCTGAAATTCAGCCGCTGAACTGGCTGGCGGTACGTGCCGGTTACCGTGCGGATGTGAAGAGTAATGACAGCAACGTATTCACCGCCGGTGTCGGTTTTGCGCCGTTCAACCGTGTTCACCTCGATCTGATGGGCCTGTACGGCGAAGACGAAACCTGGGGGGCAGGGGCGCAATTGAGCCTGACTTTCTGATGCTGACCGGAGGTTCACGCCTCCGGTTTATCTTTATGCTATAGTAGCGCCCCTTTTTACCCGGATGCTTAATTATTCGCCATGCTGCAAGAGACCTCGTCATCAGTTTTCCCTGCTCACCGTTTTTCCATCGCGCCAATGCTCGACTGGACAGACAGGCACTGCCGTTATTTTCTGCGCCTGCTGTCACGTCACACATTGCTGTACACGGAGATGGTTACCACCGGGGCGATTATTCATGGTAAAGGCGACTATCTGGCGTACAGCGATGAAGAGCATCCGGTCGCGTTACAGCTCGGCGGCAGCGATCCGGCGCAGCTTGCGCACTGCGCAAAGCTTGCGGAGGCGCGTGGTTATGACGAAATCAACCTGAACGTTGGCTGCCCGTCCGATCGCGTACAGAACGGCATGTTTGGCGCCTGCCTGATGGGTAACGCGCAACTGGTCGCCGACTGCGTGAAGGCGATGCGCGACGTAGTGTCGGTGCCTGTCACCGTTAAAACCCGTATCGGGATCGACGACCAGGACAGCTACGAATTTCTTTGTGATTTCATCAGCACCGTTTCCGGTCGCGGCGAGTGCGATACATTCATCATCCATGCTCGCAAAGCCTGGCTTTCCGGTCTGAGCCCGAAAGAGAACCGTGAAATCCCCCCGCTGGATTACCCGCGCGTCTGGCAGCTCAAGTGTGATTTCCCGCAACTGACGATGTCGATCAATGGCGGTATTAAGACGCTGGAAGAGGCGAAAGCGCACCTGCAACACATGGACGGCGTGATGGTAGGTCGCGAGGCATATCAGAATCCTGGCATTCTCGCCTCGGTCGATCGTGCGATTTTCGCAGCGGACGTGGCAGATGCCGACCCGGTGGCCGTGGTGCGGGCGATGTATCCTTACATTGAGCGCGAGCTCAGCAACGGCACATATCTGGGACACATCACCCGCCATATGCTCGGCCTGTTCCAGGGCATTCCCGGTGCGCGCCAGTGGCGTCGTTACCTCAGCGAAAACGCCCACAAAGCCGGGGCCGATATTAACGTCCTTGAGCAGGCGCTACAGCTAGTGGCGAATAAGCGTTAATTTTTCACTATTATTTCGTCAAATTCACCACGCCATGAAACGATATTCAGGGCGTTTTGCTTTCTGTTCAATGAGTTAACTTCTGGCACGCTTCTTGTAATACTCCCGGCAGAGTAACAACAATTCTTTGGGGAGAAGAGCATCATGCTGGAACTGTTATTTGTGATTGGATTTTTCGTCATGTTGCTGATGACGGGCGTGTCATTATTGGGGATCCTGGCCGCTATCGTCGTGGCGACGGCGCTGATGTTCGTTGGCGGTCTGCTCGCGATGATGCTGAAACTGTTGCCCTGGCTGCTGCTGGCGGTGGCGGTGGTGTGGGTGATCCGGCTTATCAAGGAGCCGAAAATTCCGCAGTATCGCCGTAGTGACCGCTGGCGTTACTGATTGATTGTGCAGGGGATCACAACCTGAGAAGTTTTGCATAAAAGTACTTAGGTTTTGCGAAATAAATCTGTCACTATCCCGCAGTAACGAATTCATCGCGCTGTACCCTACAGACAGCCGAACAAAAAAAGAAAGGGCTTCCACCACGGTGGAAGCCCAAATTTTTTATGGAATCAACAGGCTGGAGCCTTGCGTTGCGCGGCTTTCCAGCACCTCATGCGCTTTCTGCGCGTCGTGCAGGGCGTACTTCTGGTTATCCGCAACATCAACCTTAATCACGCCGCTGGCAATCAACGAAAACAGCTCGTTACTCGCTTCCTCCAGCTCTTCGCGAGTGGTGATGTAGCCCTGCAGAGACGGACGTGTGACGTACAATGATCCTTTCTGATTCAGAATGCCGAGGTTAACGCCGGTTACCGCGCCTGATGAGTTACCGAAACTGACCATCAGTCCACGGCGTTGCAGGCAATCCAGCGACGCTTCCCAGGTATCTTTCCCCACGGAGTCATACACCACGCGCACTTTTTTGCCGTCGGTGATCTCCTTCAGCCGTTCAACGACGCTCTCTTCCCGATAGTTAATGATCTGCCAGGCGCCCGCCTGTTTCGCCCGCTGCGCTTTCTGCGCGTTGCCAACGGTGCCAATCAGCTTTGCGCCGAGCGCTTTAGCCCACTGGCAGGCAATCAACCCCACGCCACCGGCGGCTGCGTGAAACAGGAACTGTTCATCCGGTTTGATTTCATAGGTTTTGCGCAGCAGATAAAAGACGGTAAGACCTTTAAGGAACGAGGCGGCAGCCTGCTCAAAGGAGATGGCCGACGGCAGGATCGCGGCTTTTGCGGCGGGCACGTTGTGCACTGAACTGTACGCACCCAGCGCGGACTGCGCATACACCACACGATCGCCCGCTTTAATATGCGTCACATTACGGCCCACTTTGCTGACGATACCGGCGGCCTCGGTGCCGATGCCACTTGGCAGAGATGGCGGCGGGTAAAGTCCTGCACGAATATAGGTGTCGATATAGTTAATGCCGATGGCCTTGTTTTCCACCTGGATCTCGTCATCGGCGGGGTCTGCAGGGGTAAATTCGACCGCTTTCAGTACCTCAGGACCCCCATGCTTGTGAAATTCGATTCGTGTTGCCATGCTTCCTCCTGAACTCTGTGATAATCTTACGACCCAATATCAGGCTCGGTAACTCCATTCACTATGGCAGGAAATAAACCCTTCAACAAACAACAGACTGAACCCCGCGACCGCGATCTGCAGGTGGCCGGTTTGAAAGTGCCGCCGCACTCGATTGAAGCGGAACAGTCGGTGTTGGGCGGTTTGATGCTGGACAACGAACGCTGGGACGATGTCGCCGAGCGCGTCGTGTCGGATGATTTCTATACCCGTCCACATCGCCACATTTTTACCGAAATGGCGCGCCTGCAGGAGACCGGCAGTCCTATCGATCTGATCACGCTCGCGGAATCGCTTGAGCGACAGGGGCAGCTCGACAGTGTCGGCGGCTTCGCCTATCTGGCCGAATTATCGAAAAACACGCCCAGCGCCGCGAATATCAGCGCTTATGCCGACATCGTGCGCGAACGCGCCGTTGTTCGTGAAATGATCTCCGTTGCCAACGAGATTGCCGAAGCGGGTTTTGATCCGCAGGGCCGTACCAGCGAAGATCTGCTCGACCTCGCCGAATCCCGTGTTTTCAAAATTGCCGAAAGCCGCGCCAATAAGGACGAAGGGCCGAAAAACATCGCTGATGTGCTTGATGCGACCGTCGCGCGTATCGAGAAACTGTTCCAGCAGCCGCACGACGGCGTAACGGGCGTCAATACCGGCTATGATGATCTGAACAAGAAAACCGCTGGTTTGCAGCCGTCGGATCTGATCATCGTGGCAGCGCGTCCGTCGATGGGTAAAACGACATTTGCGATGAACCTCGTCGAAAACGCAGCGATGTTGCAGGATAAACCCGTCCTGATTTTCAGTCTTGAAATGCCCTCAGAACAGATCATGATGCGTTCTCTGGCATCGCTTTCCCGCGTCGATCAAACCCGCATTCGTACCGGGCAACTGGATGATGAAGACTGGGCGCGCATCTCCGGCACCATGGGCATTCTGCTGGAAAAACGAAACATTTATATCGATGACTCTTCCGGCCTGACGCCCACGGAAGTGCGTTCCCGTTCCCGGCGTATCGCCCGCGAGCACGGTGGACTCGGTCTTATTATGATCGACTACCTGCAACTGATGCGCGTGCCGTCATTATCCGACAACCGTACGCTGGAAATCGCGGAGATCTCGCGCTCGCTGAAAGCGCTGGCAAAAGAATTGCAAGTGCCGGTAGTGGCGCTGTCGCAGCTTAACCGCTCGCTGGAACAACGCGCCGATAAACGCCCGGTCAACTCCGACCTGCGTGAATCCGGCTCCATCGAACAGGATGCTGACCTGATCATGTTCATCTACCGTGATGAGGTGTATCACGAGAACAGCGACCTGAAGGGCATCGCAGAAATTATTATTGGTAAGCAGCGTAACGGCCCTATTGGCACCGTACGTCTCACCTTTAACGGTCAGTGGTCACGTTTCGATAACTATGCCGGTCCCCAGTATGATGATGAGTAATTTCTAAGGAATTCAAATGCAAGCGGCAACTGTAGTAATTAACCGCCGCGCTCTGCGACACAACCTGCAACGTCTGCGTGAACTGGCGCCCGCCAGCAAACTGGTTGCAGTCGTGAAAGCGAACGCCTACGGACATGGTCTTCTGGAGACCGCGCGAACGCTCACTGATGCGGATGCTTTCGGCGTCGCTCGCCTTGAAGAGGCGCTACGACTGCGGGAAGGGGGCATCACTCAGCCGATTCTGTTGCTGGAAGGGTTTTTCAATGCCAGCGATCTGCCGGTGATTTCTCAGCAGCACCTGCACACGGCGGTGCATAACCAGGAACAGCTGGAGGCACTGGAGCAGGCTGATTTGCCTGAGCCGGTCACCGTATGGATGAAACTGGATACCGGCATGCATCGCCTGGGGATCCGCCCGGAGCAGGCTGACGGGTTTTACCAGCGTCTTTGCCAGTGCAAAAACGTTCGCCAGCCGGTCAACATTGTCAGCCATTTCGCCCGCGCCGACGAGCCCGAGTGCGGCGCGACAGAACTGCAACTGGATATTTTCACCACCTTCACCGAAGGGAAACCGGGGCAGCGTTCCATTGCCGCTTCCGGCGGAATTTTGCTGTGGCCGCAATCGCATTTTGACTGGGTGCGCCCTGGCATCATTCTGTATGGCGTTTCCCCGTTGGACCAAAAACCGTGGGGGCCGGATTTTGGCTTCCAGCCGGTGATGTCGCTGACTTCCAGCCTGATTGCGGTGCGCGAACATAAAGCGGGCGAGCCCGTGGGCTACGGCGGTACCTGGATAAGTGATCGCGATACGCGTCTTGGCGTGGTGGCGATGGGCTACGGCGACGGTTACCCTCGCGCGGCACCGTCGGGCACGCCAGTGCTGGTGAACGGCCGCGAAGTGCCGATTGTCGGGCGCGTGGCGATGGACATGATTTGTGTCGATTTAGGCCCGCAGGCACAGGATAAAGCCGGCGATCCAGTGGTAATGTGGGGCGCCGGGTTACCCGTTGAGCGCATCGCTGAAATCACAAAAGTAAGTGCTTACGAACTTATTACGCGTCTGACTTCCCGGGTCGCGATGCAGTACGAAGACTAAACGCTTGCGCAACACGAAAAACCGGGAGCGGCATTCAGGCCGCTCCCGTTTTCTCCCGCATCCCCTCGATCTTCTCTGACTTCCGGTTTATTGTTGTTATTCCTGCCCGTCTACAATCCGGAGAAGCATCGCGTGTTTCAGAAAGTTAACGCCTACGCTGGCGACCCCATCCTCTCCTTAATGGAGCGTTTTAAAGAAGATCCGCGCAGTGACAAAGTGAATCTCAGCATCGGTCTGTATTACAACGAAGACGGGATTATCCCGCAGCTACAGGCCGTGGCAAGCGCAGAGGCACAGCTCAACGCGCAGCCGCACGGCGCGTCGGTTTATCTGCCGATGGAAGGTCTGAATACCTACCGCAACAGCATTGCGCCACTGCTTTTTGGCGCGGAGCACCCGGTGCTGACGCAAAAACGTGTCGCGACAATCCAGACCCTGGGTGGCTCCGGCGCGCTGAAAATTGGCGCGGATTTCCTGAAACGTTACTTCCCCGATTCCGGCGTGTGGGTCAGCGACCCGACGTGGGAAAACCACGTGGCGATTTTTGAAGGCGCTGGCTTCGAAGTAAGCACTTACCCGTGGTTCGACACAGAAACCAACGGCGTACGCTTCGACGCGCTGCTGGAAAAACTGAACACGCTACCGGCGCAAAGCATCGTGCTGCTGCATCCGTGCTGTCATAACCCGACGGGCGCGGATTTAACCCCTGCCCAGTGGGATGCGGTGGTGGAAGTGGCGAAGAGCCGCGACTTGATCCCGTTCCTCGACATCGCCTATCAGGGATTTGGCGCGGGCATGGAAGAGGACGCGTACGCCATTCGCGCCTTTGCCAGCTCTGGCCTGCCGCTGCTGGTCAGCAACTCTTTCTCGAAGATTTTCTCGCTCTATGGCGAGCGCGTCGGCGGGTTATCGGTGGTGTGTGAGGACGCAGAAACAGCCGGGCGCGTGTTAGGGCAACTGAAAGCTACCGTACGCCGCAACTACTCCAGCCCGCCGAATTTTGGCGCGCAGGTTGTCGCCGCAGTGTTGGGCAACCCGGAACTGAAGGCGTCATGGCTGGAAGAAGTAGAGACGATGCGCACCCGCATCCTGGCAATGCGTCAGGAACTGGTCAACGTGTTGAAAACGGCAATGCCGGGTCGTAATTTCGATTACTTGCTCAGGCAGCGCGGCATGTTCAGCTATACCGGACTCAGCGCAGCGCAGGTGGACAGGCTGCGTGACGAGTTTGGTGTTTACCTCATCGCCAGCGGTCGCATGTGCGTTGCGGGCCTCAACTCGCGTAACGTTCACCGCGTTGCAGAGGCATTCTGCGCAGTAATGTAAGTACTTACTTGCAATTTTTCTTAAAGCGGGGTGATGAGTGTGATCACCCCCCTTTTCTCCGACTTTTCCCCTTCCGTCAAAACCCCGTCAAGAGTAAGGTCAGATCGACATCTTGATCAAAAATATAAAATCCCAAAAAAAATTTTTAGCACAGTCAGGGAATAATATGCGTAAGATCACCATGGCGTTAAGCGCCGTCTGTCTGCTATTCACGCTCAACAACCCGGTTGTTGCCCGCGCTTCATCACCTTCTCCCGTCTATCCCGGCACCAATGTTGCTCGCCTCGCTGAACAGGCACCTGTCCACTGGGTTTCCGTGGCACAAATTGAAAACAGCCTGTTAGGACGCCCGCCGATGGCGGTCGGTTTTGATATTGATGACACCGTGCTGTTTTCCAGCCCGGGTTTCTGGCGAGGACAAAAAATTTACTCGCCCGGCAGTGAGGCGTACCTGAAGAACCCGGCATTCTGGCAAAAGATGAATAACGGCTGGGATGAGTTCAGCATTCCGAAAGAGGTCGCGCGGACGCTGACCACCATGCACATCAAACGCGGCGACAGCATCTATTTCGTTACGGGCCGCAGCCAGACCCGCACGGAAACCGTTTCAAAAACACTGCAGGACGATTTCCTTATTCCTGCGGCGAATATGAATCCGGTCATTTTTGCCGGCGATAAGCCGGGACAAAATGCCAAAACGGTCTGGTTGCAGAAAAAGAATATCCGCATGTTCTACGGCGATTCGGATAATGACATCGCCGCCGCGCGAGAGGTGGGCGTGCGGGGGATCCGCGTGTTGCGGGCATCAAACTCGACGTACCAACCATTACCGATGGCCGGAAAATTTGGCGAAGAGGTGATCGTCAATTCGGAATACTGACGCTTCGGCAAAAACAGATTATTCAGCCCTTTTTCGTAACGGCAACCTTCGGGTTGCTTTTTTTTTGCTCTGGTTGGGCGGTGAAAGTTTCACCTTTCGTCATCTTGCTGCACACTTAAACAGATCCTCTATACATTGGAACCGCCTGAGTGGGCACGGAGAACAGAAATGACCATTTCGGAGCTTTTACAGTATTGCATGAAGAAACCCGGCGCGGAGCAGAGCGTTCACAGTGACTGGAAGGCCACGCAGATCAAGGTAGCCGACGTGTTGTTTGCCATGGTGAAGGAAGTTGAGGGGCGCCCGGCGACATCATTAAAAACCAGCCCGGAGCTTGCCGAACTGCTGCGCCAGCAGCACAGCGATGTGCGGCCCAGCAAACATCTCAATAAAGCGCACTGGAGCACGGTTTATCTCGACGGCACGCTGCCGGATTCGCAAATTTACTATCTGGTCGATGCCTCGTGGGAACAGGCGCTGACGCTGATCCCGGAAGAGACCCGGAAAAGCATTCTCGGCGAATAGCTCCCGTTTAAACACTACAGTGCGGTGATCAGCACCGACAGCGACAGGCTGAGCAGTCGCTCAACAATATTCTGCATGCGGGATCGCACGGCGATCTGCGCGTTGGTCATTTGTATTGCTAATTGCTGCTGCATCCCGTCGAGTATCACCCTGATATCTTCCTCTTCCAGGTCGCCGCGCGCTTTGTCGCGTAGCGCCTCTGCCAGCAGTTTACAGGTGTCGCGAATAAACGTGTCGTTGTCCTCCAGACCCTGCTTAAACAGCGCCAGACATTCTCCCCCGACAATCTCCCCGGCCTGCTGGCGAAATGCCGGATGGGTAAACGCTGTTTCCAGATCATTTAAAATCGACATTTATAACCCCTGGTGACAAACGGAATGCGGGCGTAAGCACTCGCCGTGAATGGCTTGTTGGTAAGCGGCGCTCGCCTGGCGGCTGAACAGCCGGGCCTGTGAGCTGTTGAACGGTCGCTGCTGCTGCCGGAAGCGATCAGACTGTACTTGCCAGATATTGTGCAGCGACTGAAGGTTATCCAGACGCAGCGGATCGCCCAGGTTTTCAGCGAACAGCCACGCGGCGCGGTATTGCAGTTGATAATCGCGTTCGTCCAGCGCCGCGTCACGGATATCGCTCATCGTGGCGTCATCAATGAATTGCATATGCAGCGCCTGCAACATCACCAGCTGACGGTGGGCGTCGCCGTTATAGTTTCCTGTCGCGGAACAGGCGGTTAACAGCAGCAGCGGGACTAAAAAAATGATTCTGATGAGGCGAATAACAGGCATAGCCGTGGCTCTGGCAAGCGGTGAATACCATCCAGAATAGAGCAAATCCGTGGTTTAAAATACGCAAAAAAGAGGCAAAGTGTTGCGCCCTGAAGAGGATCCACAGGGCGCAGGAGGATTATTTCAGCATGGGTTTCAGGAAACGTGCAGTGTGCGAGGCTTCGCACTCCGCCACTGTCTCTGGCGTACCGGAAACGAGGATTTCCCCGCCGCCGCTGCCGCCTTCCGGGCCGAGATCCACAATCCAGTCCGCTGTTTTAATGACGTCCAGGTTGTGCTCAATCACCACGATGGTATTACCCTGATCGCGCAACTGATGCAGCACGTCCAGCAACTGCTGGATATCGGCAAAGTGCAGACCGGTGGTGGGTTCATCGAGAATGTAGAGCGTCTGGCCGGTACCGCGTTTTGACAGCTCGCGCGCCAGCTTAACGCGCTGCGCTTCACCGCCGGAAAGCGTGGTTGCCGACTGACCAAGACGAATGTAGGTTAGCCCCACATCCATCAGCGTTTGCAGCTTACGCGCCAGCGCCGGAACCGCGTCAAAGAACTCACGCGCTTCTTCAATGGTCATATCCAGCACTTCGTGGATCGTCTTGCCTTTGTATTTAATCTCCAGCGTTTCACGGTTATAGCGTTTGCCTTTGCACTGGTCGCACGGTACGTAGATATCCGGCAGGAAGTGCATTTCGACTTTGATCACGCCGTCGCCCTGACAGGCTTCGCAACGTCCGCCACGTACGTTAAAGCTGAAACGTCCTGGCGTATAGCCGCGCGAGCGGGCTTCCGGCACCCCGGCGAAAAGTTCACGTACGGGGGTGAAAACGCCGGTATAGGTCGCCGGGTTGGAACGTGGCGTACGGCCAATCGGACTCTGGTCGATATCAATGACTTTATCGAAATGCTCCAGCCCCTGGATCTCGCGATACGGCGCCGGTTCTGCAATCGTCGCGCCGTTAAGCTGGCGTTGGGCGATCGGGAACAGGGTATCGTTGATCAGCGTCGATTTACCGGAACCTGAAACCCCGGTGATACAGGTAAACAGACCGACAGGCAGCGTCAGTGTGACGTCTTTCAGGTTGTTGCCACGCGCACCGCTCAGCTTCAGCACTTTTTGCGGATCCGCCGGTACCCGTTTTTTCGGGATTTCAATCTGGCGTTTCCCGCTCATGAACTGGCCGGTCAGCGATTCCGGCACTGACATGATGGCGTCCAGCGTCCCTTCGGCCACCACCTGACCGCCGTGTACGCCCGCCCCCGGGCCGATATCAATAATATGGTCCGCCGCGCGGATCGCGTCTTCGTCATGCTCGACGACAATCACTGTGTTACCCAGGTTACGCAGATGGATCAGCGTGCCGAGCAGGCGTTCGTTATCGCGCTGATGCAGGCCGATAGAAGGCTCATCCAGCACGTACATCACGCCCACCAGCCCTGCGCCAATCTGGCTTGCCAGACGGATCCGCTGCGCCTCGCCGCCGGACAGCGTTTCCGCTGAGCGTGAAAGCGTCAGATAGTTCAGACCGACGTTGACCAGGAACTTCAGGCGATCGCCAATTTCTTTCAGCACTTTTTCGGCAATTTGCGCGCGCTGGCCGGATAGCTTCAGGTTATTGAAGAAGTCCATCGCGTGACCGATGCTCATGTCTGAAATGGTCGGCAGCGGCGTGTTTTCGACAAACACATGGCGGGCTTCACGACGCAGGCGCGTACCGTCACAGGTCGCGCACGGACGGTTGCTGATGAATTTCGCCAGCTCTTCACGAACGGCGCTGGATTCGGTCTCTTTATAGCGGCGCTCCATGTTGTGCAGAACGCCTTCGAACGGATGGCGGCGGATTGAAGTATCGCCACGATCGTTCATGTATTTGAATTCAATAGACTCTTTACCGGAACCGAACAGCACCACTTTATGCACCGACGGGTTCAGGCTGCCCCAGGGCGCGTCCACGTCGAATTTGTAGTGTTCCGCCAGCGATTTCAGCATCTGGAAATAGTAGAAGTTACGGCGATCCCAGCCGCGGATCGCCCCGCCAGCGAGTGACAGCTCCGGGTTCTGGATCACGCGATCCGGATCGAAATATTGCTGTACGCCGAGACCGTCACAGGTCGGGCAGGCGCCTGCCGGGTTGTTGAACGAAAACAGGCGCGGCTCCAGCTCACGCATACTGTAACCGCAAATCGGACAGGCGAAGTTGGCGGAGAAGAGCAATTCCTCGGCTTTTTCATCGTCCATATCGGCGACGACGGCCGTGCCACCGGACAACTCCAGCGAGGTCTCGAAGGATTCGGCCAGACGCTGTGCCAGATCGCCACGGACTTTAAAGCGATCAACCACCACCTCGATGGTGTGTTTCTTTTGTAATTCCAGTTTCGGCGGATCGGAAAGATCGCACACTTCGCCGTCGATACGGGCGCGGATATAGCCCTGGCTCGCCAGATTTTCCAGCGTTTTGGTGTGTTCACCTTTACGCTCTTTAATGATGGGTGCCAGCAGCATCAGGCGTTTGCCTTCCGGCTGCGACAGCACGTTGTCTACCATCTGGCTGACGGTCTGCGCGGCCAGCGGCACGTCGTGATCCGGGCAGCGTGGCTCCCCGACGCGGGCGTACAGCAGACGCAGGTAATCGTGGATTTCAGTAATCGTCCCCACCGTCGAACGCGGGTTGTGCGAGGTCGATTTTTGCTCAATGGAGATCGCGGGCGACAAGCCTTCGATATGATCGACGTCCGGTTTTTCCATCAACGACAGAAACTGGCGCGCGTAGGCTGACAGCGACTCAACGTAGCGGCGCTGCCCTTCGGCGTACAGCGTGTCAAAAGCCAGTGAAGATTTGCCTGAACCCGACAGCCCGGTGACGACAATCAGTTTGTCGCGAGGGATGACGAGGTTGATATTTTTGAGATTATGGGTGCGGGCGCCCCGAACTTCGATCTTATCCATTCACCTTTCCCGGTAGAGACTCGGAATGCCTGGTTTGCTTGAAGGACAAACGGCAGAAACGGCTAATTATGACACAATTAAACCTGTTTGAATATACAGTATTGGAATGCATCTTCCTCGATTATGTGCAAAAATGATTATTGACGCGAGATTTCTGGAATCATGCTCGCAGCTATCAAAATGTCGCTTTGTGGTGGTACAATCGCGCGTTTACACTATTTCAAAACGTATTCAGGAGACACGATCATGGCCAGCAGAGGCGTAAACAAGGTGATTCTCGTCGGTAATCTGGGCCAGGACCCGGAAGTACGCTACATGCCGAATGGTGGTGCAGTTGCCAACATTACGCTGGCTACTTCCGAATCCTGGCGTGACAAGCAGACCGGGGAAATGAAAGAGCAGACGGAATGGCACCGTGTTGTGCTGTTCGGCAAACTGGCTGAAGTCGCCAGCGAATATCTGCGTAAAGGTTCTCAGGTCTACATCGAAGGCCAGTTGCGTACCCGCAAATGGACCGATCAGTCCGGCGTAGAAAAATACACCACGGAAGTGGTGGTGAATGTCGGCGGCACCATGCAGATGTTGGGCGGCCGTCAGCAGGGCGCAGGCGCACCGGCGGGCGGTGGTCAGCCGCAGCAGGGCGGTTGGGGTCAGCCTCAGCAGCCGCAGGGTGGCGCACAGTTTAGCGGCGGCGCGCAGTCTCGCCCGCAACAGCCATCTGCTCCGGCGCCGTCTAACGAACCGCCGATGGATTTCGACGACGACATCCCGTTCTGATTCCGCTTTTCGCGATCATCAGACGAAAAAAGAGCTTCCACCGGGAAGCTCTTTTTTTATCAGGTTAACACCATCGGCCATTCTGGCGGCGCCTGGTTCATCACTTCAATCATCACGTCTTTAATGTTACCCCAGATGGTGGCGATATCTACTAACGTAATACCCAGCAAGCCGGTCGCGAACCAGCAGGCGGCGGCCACGCCGAGACCGCTGCAAATGACGGCCAGCCCGGCATAGTCGGATTTGCGTAACTGAATGTTGAGCGTACTGGCTAAGAACATCAGCACTGCACTGAAAAGTGGCCAGCGCAACAGCACAACGCCGGTGGTGATCGATGCCATGAATCTTTCCTCGGAAGAACAGTTGCCTTTGACAGCGCGAACGTCATTGCAGGCTGGCTATCTGAAGGCATTTAGCGATTGAATGAAACGAAATTTCTTTTGCATTAGGATGTGTGAACTATATCACATTTGGTGTTTTATTCGCCAGTTCAAAAAATGACTTTTTTGCGGGTTAATTTTGCGAGGCGTCATGGGAACAGAGAATATATTCTCCGTTGAACATGATCTTTATTTAAGACCCTTTCACGCCAATTCAGAGAGATAGCCAAATCGGTACTCTTGCCGTCCCGTGTTCAATATTTACAGGACTGGCCGGCTGGATTATGCTGTCGTGGACAGTTATTTTTACTTGCAATAAGGCAATCAGCGGCTGGATTTACTGGGTAGTTTTGATTTCTTGTAAGCATTGCTGAACACCTTTCTCGTGGTTGTATTAACTCCTGAACATTTGCTGCGCAAATACTTTGCGTAGGCTGGATCGACGTCTGATTTTCATTGCAGGTTTATTCCGTTCCCTCAACCTGTGATTGATAAAATGAATAATGACACGCTGCACACCGCAATAAATGATGCCGCTTTAGGGCTGCATATGCTGGCGCAGCTGATGCCCGGATTATCCACGCATCAGCCACTCCGCCCTTTACTTTTTACTATCAACACCGCGCTGGGTGCGTGCCTGACGTGGACGATGATCGACGATGGCCGGGAGCTACGGCTGGAGGTCGCGGGCGATCTGGAGTGTAACCATCATCATGTCGTACGCCTGCTGGCGTTATCCCGGCTTGAGCCGGAACGAAGCTGGCGCATCCGGTACTGGCGAAATGAGGCGAGCAGGTTGCTTTATCCTGACTCTCATCCCGATGCCGGAATAATAAAAAGCGCGGCGTTATGCAAAATCCCTTTACAGGGAACCAGCCACAGTAATTATTTATTTGTTGCTTTCCCTCATTCGCAGACGTCTTCCTCAGTAATTAAAAGCATTGCTATTATTCTGGCAGAAAAACTGAAAAGTTATCTTTCCGATGTTATTCTTAAAGAACGCACTGCCAGCGAATTAAATGCTATCATGGTGCGATATAAACTGATGTTAGACTGCGCGCCGATATTATTAAATGCATTCGATGCCAGTCGGCGGTGCATATTATGGAACAGAGCCTGCGAGCGATCGTTTGGCTGGACGCAAAATGACATTAATCGTTACACTGATCCGCTGGAGTTATTTTATCCTGACCTGGAGATGCGCGAGCAGGTGCGGCTTTCTTTTAGCCCGATCAATGACACGCCCGTAACAGAAATGCACACCCGCTACCCGGTGCGTCGCGATGGCGCAACGCTGACAACGCTCTGGTCTAATATTACGATGGGCGATGGAACAATACTCAATATTGGCGTCGATGTGACGGGTTTAAAAAAAGACAACACGCCACGTTTTTAACGTAAAGGGAACTTTGTCCTTAATAAAAACGTCGGCATGTCTCCTGGTTTGCCTTACGGTGAAATAAAATCGTCATAACGAAATATTAGGAATATAGAGCAAAAAGACGGTTGCTAATGTTGTTTGATTCATGCAACGTAATCACCTGCAATCAAAGCCATGGGCCTGACTTTCAGGCGCAATGAAAACAGGGATATTGGGCTGGATGAATCGTAGGGTGCGAGACAAGGTGCTGCGCATTGTCGGCGTTATCATGGTGGTATTGTTACCCGTGATGCTGGCGCTTTGGTTTGCGCAAATGCGTGCAATGTCGGAAACCACGGGTCAATTGCAGACATTTGCGCAGCTTGCGCTCGATAAAACTGAAATCGTCATCCATGAAGCGGAAGAGACCCGCCGCGAGGCGGAAGGCTATCATGGCGCGGCCTGTACGCCACAACATCAACAGGCGATGCTAAGGAAGGTGCGAACAAGTTCCTGATATGAGATCATCATATTCATCCGGAGCGCATCCCAGAGG
This sequence comes from Trabulsiella odontotermitis, assembly GCF_030053895.1. Lineage (NCBI taxonomy): Bacteria > Pseudomonadati > Pseudomonadota > Gammaproteobacteria > Enterobacterales > Enterobacteriaceae > Trabulsiella > Trabulsiella odontotermitis. The sequence goes on along the minus strand of NZ_CP125781.1, from coordinate 4,281,569 downwards.
GACATCATGAGCCATCAACTCACCTTCGCCGATAGTGAATTCAGCACTAAGCGCCGTCAGACCCGAAAAGAGATTTTCCTCTCCCGCATGGAGCAGATTCTGCCATGGCAAAACATGGTGGAAGTCATCGAGCCGTTTTATCCCAAGGCGGGCAATGGCCGACGGCCCTATCCGCTGGAGACCATGCTGCGTATTCACTGCATGCAGCATTGGTACAACCTGAGCGACGGTGCCATGGAAGATGCCCTGTACGAAATCGCCTCCATGCGCCTGTTTGCCCGATTATCCCTGGATAGCGCCCTGCCGGATCGCACCACCATCATGAATTTCCGCCACCTGCTCGAGCAGCATCAACTGGCCCGTCAATTGTTCAAGACCATCAATCGCTGGCTGGCCGAAGCAGGCGTCATGATGACCCAAGGCACTTTGGTGGATGCCACCATCATTGAGGCACCCAGCTCTACCAAGAACAAAGAGCAGCAACGCGATCCGGAGATGCATCAGACCAAGAAAGGCAATCAGTGGCACTTTGGCATGAAGGCCCACATTGGTGTCGATGCCAAGAGTGGCCTGACCCACAGCCTAGTCACCACCGCGGCCAACGAGCATGACCTCAATCAGCTGGGTAATCTGCTTCATGGAGAGGAGCAATTTGTCTCAGCCGATGCCGGCTACCAAGGAGCGCCACAGCGCGAGGAGCTGGCCGAGGTGGATGTGGACTGGCTGATCGCCGAGCGTCCCGGCAAGGTAAAAACCTTGAAGCAGCATCCGCGCAAGAACAAAACGGCCATCAACATCGAATACATGAAAGCCAGCATCCGTGCCAGGGTGGAGCACCCGTTTCGCATCATCAAGCGGCAGTTCGGCTTCGTGAAAGCCAGATACAAAGGGCTGCTGAAAAACGATAACCAACTGGCGATGTTATTCACCCTGGCCAACCTGTTTCGGGTGGACCAAATGATACGTCAGTGGGAGAGATCTCAGTAAAAACCGGAAATAACGCCAGAAATGGTGGAAAAAATAGCCTAAATAGGCTGATTCGATGTGTTTGCGGGAAAAAAATCGGCCCAGATCCGCGAAATTTTAATCAGCGAGTCAGCTTGGGAAGAAATGACCTGCTTATTCGCACCTTCCCTAAATATTGTGCGCGGCCAGTTGTACGTTACGGATTTAATCTATGCCGAGGGCAATCAGTTTCTGTGTTCGACTGTTTTTCGTCCGGCGCAACCTTTTACCATGCCGCTGCCGAGTTATCAGAAAAAACCGAATGTCTCGGTTTATTACTATCGTGACACGCCATTTTATCCGGGTTATTCGATGATCTACATGCAGCGGGATAATTATGTCGCAGTGGTCAACCCGCTCTCTTATAGTGAAGTGATCTCCGAAGATACCTCGTTGAGCTACGGCGTTTACGATACCAAAACCAATTCTTTTTTCTCTGTCAGCGCGACGTCGGATCCGCAGATATTACGCCCGCTGATTCGCAACAGTAATGCGTCATTTCGAAAAGAAGGGCGTTTTAATACTGTCGTGCTGTCTGATCGTCGTCCCGTTGCGGTTATTGTCTCGACACAGGATCGCCGCTATTACGTAAATCTCTGGCATCAGCTGACGTTAACGCTGCCATTAGGCGCGATCTGCAGCGTGCTCATTTTGTTGGTCTGGTCACGCACCCGCCAGCAAATTAACTCGCCGCGACGCAAACTCCAGCGTGCGCTTAATAAGCGGCAACTGCGCCTGCATTATCAGCCGATCGTCGATATCAAAAATAATTGCTGTGTCGGTGCCGAAGCGCTGCTGCGCTGGCCGGGTTTCAATAGTCAGATAATGAGCCCATCGGAATTTATTCCACTTGCTGAAAAAGAGGCGTTAATAGAGCAGGTGACCGATTACGTGGTCGAAGAGATGTTTGCGGAGATGGGGCAATTCCTGGCAACACACCCACAGCTGTATATCGCCATTAATCTTTCCGCGTCGGATTTCCATTCTTCACGGCTGATTGCGCTGATCTCAGAAAAAGCGCAAAGCCATCGCGTACGTGCACAACAAATTAAAATCGAAGTCACCGAGCGCGGGTTTATTGATGTGCCGAAAACGACGCCAGTGATCCAGGCGTTTCGTCAGGCGGGTTATGAAGTGGCTATCGACGACTTTGGCACCGGGTATTCCAACCTGCACAACCTCTATTCGCTGAACGTCGATATTCTTAAAATCGATAAATCGTTTATCGATACGCTCACCACCAACAGCACCAGCCATTTGATCGCCGAACATATTATCGAGATGGCGCAAAGTCTGCGGCTGAAAACCATTGCCGAGGGCGTGGAAACCGTTGAGCAGGTCTCGTGGCTGGCGAAGCGGGGCGTGCAGTTCTGTCAGGGGTGGTATTTCGCGAAAGCCATGCCACCGCAGGAATTTATGCAGTGGCTGGATGTTTCATCATGCCAGGTCCGCCAGCGGATGCCTCAGGCGGAAATCTGATGGCGATAGTCGCTCGGCGTGCGGTCGAACTCGCGGCGGAAGACCCGGGAGAAGGTTTGCTGCGAGACATACCCTAAATCCATTGCGATATCAAAGATAGGACGTTGCGTTGTGCGCAGCGCCTCCGCCGCCAGCAGCAGCCTGCGCTGGCGAATGTAATCCCCCAGCGTCTGGTGCGTCACGGTGCGGAACATCCGTTGCAGATACCACTTTGAGTAACCTGATTTTTTCGCGACCACGTCAATGTTAAGCGGTTGATCGATATGTTCATCAATCCATTCAATAAGCGTTTGAATAATATCCTGATGGGACATACAGGGCCTCTTTTTGCATTTTTCGATTCGTCGTAGTGTCTGAAGGCGAGTATAATTCCTCAAGTTAACTTGAGGTAAAGCGCTTTATGGAAAAGAAATCACCCCGCATTAAATCCCTGCTGACGCCCGGCGAAGTGGCGAAACGAAGCGGTGTTGCCGTTTCTGCGCTGCATTTCTATGAAAGCAAAGGACTTATCAAAAGTACGCGTAACGCCGGAAACCAGCGCCGTTACCGTCGTGACGTGCTGCGTCATGTGGCCATCATCAAGATTGCCCAGCGCATTGGCATTCCGCTATCGACCATTGGCGAGGCATTTGGCGTGCTGCCGGAAGGGCACAGGCTGAGCGCCAAAGAATGGAAACAGCTTTCTTCTCAATGGCGTGAGGAACTGAACAGCCGCATCCACACGCTGGTGGCGCTGCGCGATCAACTGGATGGTTGCATCGGTTGCGGCTGCCTGTCGCGCACTGACTGCCCGCTGCGCAACCCTGGCGATAAGCTCGGCGAGAAGGGACCTGGCGCGCACTTTCTTGAAGACGAATAAAAAACTAAAGCGCCACAGAGGGCGCTTTAGTCGTTTCCGGTCTTTGTCTTTCGCTCTATCCCGTTGAGACACGGGAGGGTTTCCCCCGACATCAGCACCCCTCATCGTCTCATCAGGGGTTGGAGGTTCCGGGTTGTGCTGACACTTTAAGTCTATGCCATGTCGGCCTCTTCGCCACAAAAACGGGCGACTTTTTCGCCGAAAATTTTCCGCCGATCGCCCACAGTTTCTATCGTTAATTTGAACAAATTTTTCTAACCGGCATGTGAAACATGTTGCCAGATTGCGCATCGACGATAACGTTTGCGCATCTTCTGGCGGTTTCTTCAGCAGCGACGATAATTTTTGGCGAAACGGCGCAAACTTCTGTTGAAAATGGCCCGCTAAAAGCCAGATAATCGTTTGCCTTTTTTGACTAGCCGTTTTGTCAGCGCGGAGTTAAACGTTTGCGTTTTCCCGGCGCCCCTTGCCGCGAGGCTGCACATGGACAGGACGTTTAACTGGCAGTGGATGTTCCACCACGCCGACAGACGAACGATAAAATAAAAACTCTTAGGGGATGTTTTCTATGTCTACGCCTTCTGCGCGTACCGGCGGTTCACTTGACGCCTGGTTTAAAATCTCTGCTCGCGGCAGTACCGTGCGTCAGGAAATCGTCGCCGGTCTGACGACCTTTCTGGCGATGGTGTATTCCGTGATTGTGGTGCCGGGCATGCTCGGTAAAGCCGGTTTCCCGCCTGCCGCCGTGTTTGTCGCGACCTGCCTGGTTGCCGGTATCGGTTCGCTGGTGATGGGACTGTGGGCGAACCTGCCGCTGGCGATTGGCTGCGCCATTTCGCTGACCGCGTTTACCGCGTTCAGCCTGGTGTTGGGGCAGCAGATCAGCATTCCGGTGGCGCTCGGCGCCGTCTTCCTGATGGGGGTGCTGTTTACCATCATTTCCGCCACCGGTATTCGTAGCTGGATCCTGCGCAATCTGCCGCAGGGGATTGCGCACGGCACGGGGATTGGTATCGGCCTGTTCCTGTTGCTGATCGCAGCGAACGGCGTGGGTCTGGTGATCAAAAACCCACTGGACGGTTTACCGGTTTCTCTCGGCCATTTCGCCAGCTTCCCGGTGATCATGTCGCTGATTGGTCTGGCGGTGATTATCGGCCTCGAAAAAATGAAAGTGCCTGGCGGCATTCTGCTGACCATCATCGGCGTTTCCATCGTGGGGCTGATTTTTGACCCGAACGTTCATTTCTCCGGCTTCTTTGCCATGCCGTCGCTGAGCGATGAGAGCGGTAAATCACTGATTGGCAGCCTGGATATCATGGGCGCGCTGAGCCCGGTGGTGTTGCCGAGCGTACTGGCGCTGGTGATGACGGCGGTCTTTGACGCGACGGGCACCATCCGCGCGGTAGCCGGTCAGGCCAATCTGCTGGATAAAGACGGTCAGATCATCAACGGCGGTAAAGCGCTGACCACCGACTCCCTGAGCAGCGTGTTCTCCGCAGTCGTCGGCGCGGCGCCAGCGGCAGTGTATATCGAATCCGCCGCCGGTACAGCAGCGGGCGGTAAAACCGGTCTGACGGCAATCACCGTCGGCGTGCTGTTCCTGCTGATCCTGTTCCTCTCTCCGCTCTCTTACCTGGTTCCGGCGTATGCGACCGCGCCTGCGCTGATGTACGTTGGTCTGCTGATGCTGAGCAACGTGGCGAAAATTGATTTCAATGATTTCGTTGATGCGATGTCCGGGCTGATCACAGCAGTGTTTATCGTGCTCACCTGTAACATCGTTACCGGGATCATGATCGGCTTCGCGACGCTGGTGATTGGCCGCGTCGTGTCCGGTGAATGGCGTAAGCTGAACATTGGCACAGTAGTGATCGCTCTCGCGCTGGTGATCTTCTACGCGGGCGGCTGGGCGATTTAATTCGTCATACCGTCAGGATGAAGGGCGGCTCAGGCCGCCCTTTCTGCTTTTCGGGCACATCCTGTTTCCCTTGCGTTGATTATCATGTTTTATTATCAGACATGGACCGTCAGTCTTCAGTACCACTTATAAGAAAACATCGCACACAGGGATAGCATGGAAATTTTCTTTACCATACTCATCATGACCCTCGTGGTCTCACTGTCGGGGGTGGTGACACGCGTACTGCCCTTCCAGGTACCGCTGCCGTTGATGCAAATCGCCATTGGCGCGCTGCTGGCATGGCCGACGTTCGGCCTCCACGTTGAATTCGATCCAGAACTGTTTCTGGTGCTGTTCATTCCGCCGCTGCTGTTTGCGGATGGCTGGAAAACGCCGACCCGCGAATTTCTTGAACACGGGCGCGAGATCTTAGGGCTGGCACTGGCGCTGGTGCTGGTGACCGTGGTGGGGATTGGTTTCCTCATCTACTGGGTGGTGCCGGGTATTCCGCTGGTGCCAGCGTTTGCGCTGGCGGCAGTGCTGTCGCCAACCGATGCGGTAGCGCTCTCGGGGATCGTCGGCGAAGGGCGTATTCCGAAGAAAATCATGGGCATTCTGCAGGGTGAAGCGTTGATGAACGACGCGTCGGGCCTGGTGTCGCTGAAATTTGCCGTTGCCGTGGTGATGGGCACGATGGTGTTTACCGTCGGCGGCGCAACGGTAGAATTCCTCAAAGTGGCGATTGGCGGCATCCTCGCCGGGTTTATCGTCAGCTGGCTGTATGGCCGTTCGCTGCGTTTCCTTAGCCGCTGGGGCGGTGATGAACCGGCAACGCAAATCGTACTGCTGTTCCTGTTACCATTCGCGTCCTACCTGATTGCGGAACACATCGGCGTCTCCGGTATTCTGGCGGCAGTGGCTGCCGGGATGACCATCACCCGCTCCGGCGTCATGCGCACCGCGCCGCTGGCGATGCGCCTGCGCGCCAACAGCACCTGGGCGATGCTGGAGTTTGTCTTTAACGGCATGGTGTTCCTGCTGTTAGGGTTGCAGTTCCCCGGCATTCTTGAGTCCTCACTGGTGGCGGCAGAGGCCGATCCCAACGTTGAACTGTGGATGCTGTTCACCGATATCATCCTGATTTATGTCGCGTTGATGCTGGTGCGTTTTGGCTGGTTGTGGACGATGCAGCGTTTCAGCCAGCGCTTCCTGAAGAAAAAGCCGATGGAGTTCGGGTCATGGAGTACCCGCGAGCTGCTGATTGCCTCGTTTGCGGGCGTGCGCGGGGCGATTACGCTGGCCGGTGTGCTCTCCATTCCGCTGCTGTTACCGAATGGCGACGTCTTCCCGGCGCGCTATGAGCTGATTTTCCTCGCCGCCGGGGTGATCCTCTTTTCGCTGTTTGTCGGTGTCATTATGCTGCCGCTCCTGTTGCAGCACGTTGAATCAGGCGATCACACCCGGCAGCGCGAAGAAGAGCGCCTGGCGCGGGCGGCGACCGCTGAAGTGGCGATTGTCTCGATTCAGAAGATGGAAGAGCGCCTGGCGGCGGATGCCGAAGAGAATATTGATAATCAACTGCTGACTGAGGTGAGTTCGCGCGTTATTGGCAACCTGCGTCGTCGTGCGGACGGGCGTAACGATGTTGAAACGTCGAGGCAGGAAGAACAACTTGAACGCCGGTTCCGTCTGGCGGCGCTGCGCTCCGAACGCGGCGAGTTGTACCATCTGCGCGCCACCCGGCAGATCAGCAACGAAACGCTGCAAAAACTGCTGCACGATCTCGACCTGCTGGAAGCGCTGCTGATAGAGGATCGATAACCGTTGATTGCCGGGTCAGGCGACGCCGCCGCCCGGCATTATTCTGCCTTCACCCAAAACCCCTCGCAACAATCCAGCCAGGCCTGGGCGCTGTGCGACAGATACACGCCTTCCCGCCAGATCATCCCCAGTTGCCAGCGCAGATCGCTTTCCAGCGGGATCCAGCGCAGTGTCTGTTTGTCCAGCCGCTGACAAATGGGTTCGGGCAAAATCGCCACGCCAACGCCCGCCTGCACCATCGCGGCGAGAAAATCCCATTGCCCGCTACGCACTGCAATACGCGGTTTCACGTTGTGGCGGGTAAACAGCTGCATCAGTTGACGGCTGAGGGCGAAATCTTCGTTGTAAATGAGTAGCGACTGTTGGGCGAGCTGTTCCGGCGTTACGCGGTCGATGTTAACCCAGTCGCCGTAGCGCGGCGCCAGCACACACAAGGGATGGCTGAACAGCGGCAACGTCGCCATGCCGTTTTCCTCTTCGACCGGCAACGCCGTCATAGCGACATCCAGCTCGCCGTTCATCACTGCCTGCTGGACTGTCAGCCCGCCAAACTCTGCGATTTTTAGCTCAACGCCCGGATAGCGCTGGCGAAACAGACTGATCGGCCCGGCCATCAGCATGCCGACCATCGGCGGAATGCCGAGGCGCAACACGCCTTTATGCAGGTGATTGATGTCGCTGAGTTCCGCTTCCAGCTGGCGGAATTCGCCAAGAATGGCCAGCCCGCGCTCAAACACCACGCGGCCGGTATCGGTTAACAGCAGCTTGCGGCCGTCGCGGATCAGCAGCGTGCAGCCCAGTTCATCTTCCAGATTTTTCAGCATTTTGCTGATGGTTGGCTGCGTGACGAACAGCTTTTCTGCCGCACGGGTAAAGCTTTGCTGGCGGACCACTTCGACGAAATAGCGCAGCGTTCGGATGTCCATGATTATTCCTTCAGACTATGCTAACGATGATTTTAATTCATTTCAGTCATTGTCGCGTGCTCTCTATACTCTGCCCTTTCTTTTTTGCAGGAATTTCCTTTATGGCTACGGCCTTAGCGCGCGTGACGCCGCGAGTGCTTCATCATATTCAGGTTCCGGTGCAGGTTTTACTGTATGCAGGATTATTCGTCGTGGCTGAGTATGTGGTGAGCTGGCTTAATCTGCCGCTTCCCGCCAACCTTGTCGGCATGGTGATGCTGCTGGTGCTGATTGTCTGCCGCATCATCCCGTTAAGCTGGGTCAGGGCAGGAGCGCGCTGGCTACTGGCTGAAATGTTGCTCTTCTTCGTTCCCGCCGTGGTGGCGGTGGTGAATTATGCACAACTGCTGATGGTGGACGGCTGGCGGATTTTTTTGGTCATCGCCCTCAGCACGATTCTGGTGCTGGGCACCACGGCCTGGGTAGTCGACAGGGTCTATCGTTTTGAGATGCGCAGGCTGAACCATGACTAATTTTCAGCTCAGCGTTCTGTGCCTGGCGATCACGCTCGGGCTCTATTTTGCCAACAAGCAGCTGTATCGCCGCTTTCGTAAACTGCCGCTGATGCCGCTGGTCTTCACGCCTGTTCTGCTGGTGCTGCTGCTGGTGTTTGGTCATATCTCTTATCAGAACTATATGGGGGAAACCCACTGGTTGCTGTGGCTGCTCGGTCCGGCGACTATCGCCTTCGCGGTGCCGGTTTACGATAATCTGGCGATCATTAAACGCCACTGGATGTCCCTCTCTGCCGGGGTGATTACCGCCACGCTGGTGGCTGTCACCAGCTCCGTCTGGCTGGCGCGACTGTTTACCTTGCCGGATGCTATTCAGCGTAGCCTCGCGGTGCGCTCGGTCACCACGCCGTTTGCGCTGGCGGCGGCAAAACCGCTGGGTGGTCAACCGGATCTGGTGGCGCTGTTTGTGGTGGTGACGGGCGTGTTCGGGATGGCTATTGGCGACATTCTGTTTCTGCGGCTCTCCATTCGTGAAGGCATGGCGAAAGGGGCTGGGTTCGGTGCGGCATCGCACGGGGCGGGAACGGCGCGGTCGTATGAGCTGGGGCAACAGGAAGGCGTGGTGGCGAGCCTGGTGATGATGCTCTCTGGTGTGGCGATGGTGCTGGTAGCGCCGCTGGTGGGGTGGTTGCTGTTCTGACATTCCCCGGCCCGCAGGCCGGGGAGTCATCTTTAGTGAGCGTGACCCTGCTCGATACCCAGTCCGGTCTGAGAACGAATAAACTGCGCACGGAACTGCTCGCGTTCGCGGGCGCCCTCGGCGGAGTTATCGGTCGCTGAGAAGAACCAGATGCCGATAAAAGCAATCGCTATCGAGAACAGCGCCGGATACTCATACGGGAAAATCGCTTTCTCGTGGCCGAGGATCTGCACCCAAATCGTCGGGCCGAGGATCATCAACACCACTGCGGTCAGCAGACCCAGCCAGCCGCCAATCATCGCGCCGCGCGTGGTCAGCTTCGACCAGTACATGGAGAGCAGAATGATCGGGAAGTTACAGCTGGCAGCAATGGAAAACGCCAGACCGACCATGAAGGCAATGTTCTGATTCTCAAACAAAATCCCCAACAGGATCGCCACAATGCCCAGCACCAGCACGGTGATTTTGGACACCTTCAGCTCCTGACGTTCGGTCGCGCCTTTGCGGATCACGTTGGCGTACAGGTCATGGGAGACCGCCGACGCACCAGCCAGCGTTAACCCGGCGACCACCGCGAGGATGGTGGCGAACGCCACCGCAGAAATAAAGCCAAGGAACAGGTTCCCGCCGACCGCATCGGCCAGATGCACGGCCGCCATGTTGTTGCCGCCAATCAACGCGCCCGCCGCATCTTTAAACGCCGGATTAGCGCCAACCAGCATGATGGCGCCGAAACCGATGATAAAGGTCAGAATGTAGAAGTAACCCATAAAACCGGTGGCGTAGAAGACGCTCTTGCGCGCTTCGCGGGCATCACTGACGGTAAAGAAACGCATCAGGATATGCGGCAGGCCCGCAGTACCAAACATCAGACCCAGTCCGAGCGACAGCGCGGAGATGGGATCTTTCACCAGACCGCCGGGGCTCATAATCGCCGCGCCTTTCGGGTGTACTGCCATCGCTTCACTGAACAGGTTGTTGAAGCTGAAACCGACGTGTTTCATCACCATGAAGGCCATAAAGCTGGCGCCAAACAGCAGCAGTACCGCTTTAATGATTTGCACCCAGGTGGTGGCGAGCATGCCGCCGAACAGGACGTACATCACCATCAGTACGCCGACTAGCACCACGGCGACGTGGTAGTTGAGGCCAAACAGCAGCTCGATAAGTTTGCCCGCGCCGACCATCTGAGCGATCAGATACAGGGCGACAACGACCAGCGACCCACAGGCGGAGAGGGTGCGGATCGGGCCTTGCTTCAGGCGGTAAGAAGCAACGTCCGCAAAGGTATAGCGTCCAAGGTTGCGCAGGCGTTCAGCAATCAGGAACAGAATGATGGGCCAGCCGACCAGGAAGCCGAGCGAATAGATAAGCCCGTCGTACCCGGAGGTGTAAACCAGCGCGGAGATCCCAAGGAACGAGGCGGCAGACATAAAGTCGCCGGCAATCGCCAGACCGTTCTGGAAACCGGTAATATTACCGCCCGCGGTGTAGTAATCGCGGCGGGAGCGCACACGTTTGGAGGCCCAGTACGTGATGTACAGTGTCAGCGCCACGAAAATCAAAAACATGACGATGGCCTGCCAGTTGGTGGGCTGGCGTTGAACCGCGCCGGTAATGGCGTCGGCGGCATTTGCTGCCAAAGGAAGCGTGGCGGCAAGCGCCGTCAGGACTTTCTTCATGATGCGTTCACCTCGTGCATTACAGCTTTGTTCAGACGGTCAAACTCCCCGTTCGCCCGCCAGACATAAACACCGGTCAGTACGAAGGAAATCACGATGACGCCAATCCCGATTGGGATGCCGCGTGTCACGCTGGTTCCGGCGTGAAGCGGGGTGCCCAGCCAGCCAGGCGCGAAGGCAATCAGCAAAATAAAACTGACGTAAATAATCAGCATGATGATGGAAAGCACGAAGGCAAACCGTTGCCGTTTTTCAACCAACTCCCTGTAATGCGCACTGCTCTCTATCTGCTGACAAATATCGTTATTCATCACAGAGTCTCCAGAGGTAGATAGGGCTTTTGCTTTATTCCCCTCTCCCTTGCGGGGAGAGGGTTAGGGTGGGGCATCAGGAAGGCATAGTGATGGCCTGCTTCTCTTCGAGCAGTTTTTCGACTACGCCCGGATCGGCCAGTGTCGAGGTATCGCCGAGATTGCTGGTATCGCCAGCCGCGATTTTGCGCAGGATACGGCGCATGATTTTGCCGGAACGCGTTTTCGGCAAGGAGTCAGTCCAGTGGAGCACGTCCGGCGTCGCCAGCGGCCCAATCTCTTTACGCACCCAGTTACGCACTTCGGCGTACAGTTCTGGCGTCGGTTCTTCTCCATGGTTAAGCGTCACATAGGCGTAAATGGCCTGTCCTTTGATGTTGTGCGGGATCCCGACAACGGCCGCTTCCGCAATTTTCGGATGTGACACCAGCGCGGATTCAATCTCCGCCGTTCCCAGACGGTGACCGGAAACGTTCAGCACGTCATCGACGCGGCCGGTGATCCAGTAGTAACCGTCTTCGTCACGGCGCGCGCCATCGCCGCTGAAATACATATTTTTGAAGGTCGAGAAGTAAGTCTGCTCGAAGCGATCGTGATCGCCAAACAGCGTACGCGCCTGACCCGGCCAGGAGTCGGCAATCGCCAGATTCCCCTCGGTCGCGCCTTCCAGCGGATGGCCTTCGTTATCCACCAGTACCGGCTTAACGCCGAAGAAGGGACGGGTCGCGGAACCGGCTTTCAGTTCGATAGCGCCGGGAAGCGGGGTGATCATGAAACCGCCCGTTTCGGTCTGCCACCAGGTATCCATCACCGGGCACTTCTCATTACCAATTTTCTTCCAGTACCACTCCCAGGCTTCCGGGTTAATCGGCTCGCCCACGGAACCGAGAATTCGCAGGGAGGAACGGTCGGTCCCTTCAATTGCTTTATCCCCTTCCGCCATCAGCGCGCGGATCGCCGTCGGTGCGGTATAGAGAATATTGACCTTATGTTTGTCCACCACCTGACACATGCGCGCCGGAGTCGGCCAGTTTGGCACCCCTTCAAACATCAGTGTGGTGGCGCCGCAGGCCAGCGGTCCGTACAGCAGATAGCTGTGCCCCGTCACCCAGCCCACATCCGCAGTACACCAGTAGATCTCGCCCGGGTGATAATCAAACACGTATTTAAAGGTGGTCGCGGCATAAACCAGGTAACCGCCGGTGGTGTGCAGCACGCCCTTCGGTTTTCCGGTGGAGCCCGAGGTATAGAGGATAAACAGCGGATCTTCGGCGTTCAGCGCAACCGGGGTGTTCTCCTCGCTCGCCTTGTTGATAAGGTCGCTCCACCACAGGTCGCGGCCGGCTTCCCAGTCGATGTTTCCGCCGGTGCGTTTCAGCACCACAACGTGTTCAACAGTTTTTACGTTCGGGTTTTTCAGCGCGTCGTCGACGTTTTTCTTCAGCGGAATACTGCGTCCGGCGCGGACGCCTTCGTCGGCGGTGATCACCAGACGGGAGTTAGAATCAATGATGCGCCCGGCGACCGCTTCCGGTGAGAAGCCGCCAAAAATCACTGAGTGGATGGCGCCAATGCGCGCGCAGGCCAGCATCGCCACCGCCGCTTCAGGCACCATCGGCATATAGATAGCGACCACATCGCCTTTTTTGACGCCCAGATCCAGCAGGACGTTGGCAAAACGGCAGACATCGCGATGCAGTTCGCGATAAGTAATGTGTTTGCTCTGCGTGGCATCATCACCTTCCCAGATGATGGCCGTCTGATCGCCACGTTTGGCCAGGTGACGGTCGAGACAGTTCGCCGCCAGGTTCAGTGTGCCGTCTTCGTACCATTTGATCGAGACGTTACCTGGCGCAAAAGAGGTGTTCTTTACCTTCTGATACGGCGTGATCCAGTCAAGAATTTTTCCTTGCTCACCCCAGAAGGCATCCGGGTCAGCCACGGACTGCTCATACTTCGCCTTGTACTGTTCCGGGTTAATCAGGCAGTTGTCCGCAATGCTGGCGGGAATAGCGTGTTTATGTATTTGGCTCATGGCTTTTATTCTCCTTGTAAGATGTTAATAATATGTCAAATAAACGTTAATTGTAGGATGATCTATCACTTTTGTTTATTATTTGCGCGACGGATCACGCAATCAATGAATTGTATGAAAATGCATCAAATGAATCTTAGATAAGAAATAATTGCGGATTTGAATTTATAGAAATGATGAATTCAAAAAGTTTTTTATAACAAATAGTTATGCAATCTAAATGAAATAAACTCGTACGTTTATGCACTTCAGCAGACAAAAGCCCCATTCTGAAAGGGTTGCGCAGCATGCCATGCAAATGATACTGATATTGCGCGTTAAAAAACCCCACTAACAAACGCAACACAATTCATACCCCTTTCAGCAGGTGTCATTCATTTAAGGAATGACATCTCTCATTGAGGAAGTCTGTAGTCATGAAAACAACAAAAGTCAGCCTGGCCTGGCAAATCTTGCTGGCGCTGGTGCTGGGTATTCTGCTGGGCAGCTATCTGCATTACCAAAGTGACAGCCGCGAGTGGCTTATCGCGAACCTGTTATCTCCGGCCGGAGATATCTTCATCCACCTGATCAAAATGATTGTGGTGCCGATCGTGATTTCGACGCTGGTGGTCGGGATTGCGGGCGTAGGCGATGCGAAGCAACTCGGGCGCATTGGTGCGAAAACCATTCTCTATTTCGAAGTGATCACGACCGTTGCCATCGTGCTGGGCATTACGCTGGCGAACGTTTTCCAGCCTGGCGCGGGCATTGATATGTCGCAACTGGCGACCGTGGATATTTCGAAATACCAGAGTACGACGGCGGACGTGCAGAGCCACGCGCATGGCCTGATGGGTACGCTGCTGTCGCTGGTGCCGACCAATATTTTCGCTTCCATGGCGAAGGGCGACATGCTGCCGGTGATCTTCTTCTCGGTGCTGTTTGGGCTGGGGCTGTCGTCACTGCCGTCGTCGCACCGTGAGCCGCTGGTGACGGTTTTCCGCTCCATCTCTGAAACCATGTTCAAAGTGACGCACATGGTGATGCGCTACGCGCCGATTGGGGTGTTCGCGTTGATTTCAGTGACAGTGGCTAACTTCGGTTTCGCCTCGCTGTGGCCGCTCGCCAAACTGGTGGTGCTGGTTTATGTCGCGATCCTGTTCTTTGCGCTGGTGGTGCTGGGTCTGGTGGCGCGGGTGTGTGGTCTGAGTATCTGGACGCTGATCCGTATTCTGAAAGAAGAGCTGATTCTGGCGTACTCCACCGCCAGTTCCGAGAGCGTGCTGCCGCGCATTATCGAGAAAATAGAAGCCTACGGAGCGCCCGTGTCGATTACCAGTTTTGTGGTGCCGACCGGTTACTCTTTTAACCTTGATGGCTCCACGCTCTACCAGAGCATCGCGGCGATCTTTATCGCGCAGTTGTACGGCATTGATCTGTCATTGGGTCAGGAAATCATCCTGGTGCTGACGCTGATGGTGACGTCGAAAGGGATTGCCGGTGTTCCGGGCGTCTCCTTTGTGGTGCTGCTGGCGACGCTGGGCAGCGTTGGGATCCCGCTGGAAGGTCTGGCGTTTATCGCCGGGGTTGACCGTATTCTCGACATGGCGCGTACGGCGCTGAACGTGGTGGGTAACGCGCTGGCGGTACTGGTTATCGCCAAATGGGAACACAAATTTGACCGCAAAAAAGCGCTGGCTTATGAGCGTGAGGTGCTGGGCAAATTTGATAAAACGGCAAATTCATAAGACTGTACCTGCCGGGTGGCGCGAAGGCGCACCCGGCCTGTTAGCGGCTGAGTCGGTTATTTGTTGCTCAGCCGATCAAACTCCTCGCAGCCGGTATCAAACCCCTCCATACAGCTCAGGTTGAGCCACTGAAGCGCTTTCTGTTTGTTCGGTGTGATAAACCCTTTCTCCCCCTGCAGGAACATCATTCCTGCCCAGTATTCAGCATAACCGGTACGCGAGAGTGTTGAGCTGCGTTTGAAGTACCAGGCGGCTTTGACGTCGTCCTCAGGCAGCGGGCCGCCGTTAGCATAGATGAGCCCCAGCAGCATTTGCGCATCGACGGCGGCATCGCTTTCGATATTCTTCGCCGCATTCTCCAGCAACCTGATAGCCCGGGGATAGTCCGGCTTGCCCGCCTCGCTGTTAACCAGAACGCGGGCGAGGATGATATCGCCGATTTTACTGCCAGCGAGGCTTGCTTGTTCAGCCAGCGTTTTTGCCGCGACGATATCTTTTTTCAGCGACATTTGCGCCAGCAGCGCGATGGCATCGGCATTGCCGTTTTCCGCCGCCTTTTCAGCCCAGTAGTGTGCTTTCTGCTCATCGCCGGAACTGTAGTACGTGTCGGCGAGAAGGTATTGCGCGTGCGCATCGCCCGCCTGCGCCTGCTGTTGAAACTGGCTACCGATGTCGTCTGCATGTAATGGAAATACAAACAAAAAAAGTAATAAATAGAGATATTTCATTTTTAGTTATCTTCAGAGTACAGAGCCCGCAGTATAATTGGCTGGCAGGAAAAATAAAACGGGTGCGTTAAGACCTCTGACCCCTCATTATTAACAAAATGCCTGACAGGTATTTAAATGGCGTCATGCCTTTTACTCCTAATGAGTTAATTCCATTAAGAAAAAATTACATTTCTCTGGAGTCGGGATCGCATAATTTAAATATAAAAAAGGGGTGAATTAATTCACCCCTTATTATTAGCGAAAGTAATTAATTCAGCCCATTGCAGTTTCACGCAACCGGGATTTCAATTTATTATATTCGTCGATCACGTACTGTTCCGCGGCGCGTTGATCAGCAATAGGTTCAACACGAACAGCACAGTATTTATACTCCGGCGTTTTAGTTATCGGGCTCAGGTTTTCCGTCACCAGTTCGTTACAGGCGCCAATCCACCACTGATAGGTCATGTAAACCGCACCTTTGTTCGGGCGGTCGCTGACTTTCGCACGGGTAATGATTTTGCCTTTACGGGAGTTCACCCATACCAGCGCTTCATCTTCAATGCCCAGACGCGCGGCGTCAGAGGTATTGATTTGTGCATAGCCGGGTTCATCTGCCAGCGCCGCCAGCGCAGCACAGTTACCGGTCATCGAACGACAGGAGTAGTGGCCGACTTCACGCACGGTGGAGAGCACCATCGGATACTCATCAGTGAGTTTGTCGATGGGCGCCACCCAGTCGCAGGTGAAGAATTTCGCCAGCCCGTTATCGGTATCGAATTTCTCTTTAAAGAGATACGAGGTGCCCTGATCGGCGTCTGACTCATCGCGGCACGGCCACTGGATGTAACCCAGTTCGCCCATTTTCTCATAGGTTGCGCCGAAGAAATCCGGGCAGAGATGCCGCAACTCATCCCAGATCTCCTGGGTGTTGTTGTAGTGCATCGGGTAACCCATGCGTGTGGCGATTTCGCTGATGATTTGCCAGTCCGTTTTCAGATCCCACTTCGGCTCAACAGCCTTAAAGAAGCGCTGGAAGCCGCGATCTGCCGCGGTGTAGACCCCTTCGTGCTCGCCCCAGGAGGTGGAAGGCAGGATGACGTCCGCCGCCGCGGCGGTTTTGGTCATAAAAATGTCCTGCACGATCACCAGCTCCAGATCCTCAAACCCTTTGCGAACAGCAGAGAGTTCGGCATCGGTTTGCAGCGGATCTTCACCCATGATGTACGCCGCACGCACTTCGCCGTGTGCCGCGCGGTGCGGCAGCTCGCTGATGCGATAACCGGTGTGGGCAGGCAGACTTTCCACGCCCCAGGCTTTGGCGAACTTCTCGCGGTGTTTTTCCTCTTTGACAAACTGATAGCCCGGGAAGGTATCCGGTAATGCGCCCATATCGCAGGCGCCCTGAACGTTGTTCTGGCCGCGAACCGGGTTAACGCCAACGCTCGGCTTACCGAGGTTGCCGGTTAACATGGCGAGACTGGTCAGTGAACGGACAGTTTCTACACCCTGATAGAACTGGGTGACGCCCATCCCCCACAGGATCGCCGCGGATTTCGCCGTGGCGTACATTCTCGCGCACTGACGAATCTGCTGCGCGCTGACGCCGGTGATCTCCTCAACCGACTCCGGCGTGTAGCCTTCGACGATTTTACGATACTCTTCAAAGCCTTCCGTACGGGCCGCAACGAACGCGTTGTCGTACAGATTTTCTTCAATGATGACATGCCCCATGGCGTTAAGCAGCGCGATGTTCGAGCCGTTTTTTAACGCGACGTGCATATCCGCAATGCGCGCAGTTTCAATTTTGCGCGGATCGCAGACGATAATTTTCGCCCCATTGCGTTTGGCGTTAATCACGTGATTCGCCACAATAGGGTGTGAATCTGCCGGGTTGTACCCGAAGATAAACACGAGATCGGTGTTATCAATCTCTGTGATGGCATTACTCATGGCGCCATTACCGACCGACTGGTGCAGACCTGCAACCGAAGGGCCGTGTCAGACGCGAGCGCAGCAGTCGACGTTATTGGTACCAATAACGGCGCGCGCAAATTTTTGCATCACATAGTTGGTTTCATTACCCGTTCCGCGTGAAGAGCCTGTCGTCTGAATGGCGTCCGGGCCGTACTTCTCTTTGATGGCGCTCAGACGGGTGGCGACGTAATCCAGCGCTTCGTTCCAGGAGACGGACTCCAGCTTGCCGCCGCGCTGCCGGCGAATCATGGGGGATTTCAGACGGGGGGTGAGGATTTGCGTATCGTTAATGAAATCCCAACCGTAATACCCTTTCAGACAAAGCGTACCCTGGTTGGTTTTCCCCTGCGCTGCCTCAGCCCTGACGATTTTGCCGTTATCCACCACCAGATTGATTTTGCAACCTGATGCGCAGTACGGGCAAACCGTGACGACTTTTTTCATCGGTCTCGCTCCAGTTAATCAATTTACGCTCTCGCGCTTTCACACTGATTATGCATCTTCTATGCCATGTTTTTATTGTGGGTATCCCCTGATATTACGGGCGAGTTTTGGACGATGTCATGACGAAAAGCAGATTCTCGTCAGATTTGACGTGTCGAAATGGCTGGCAGCGGCGACGTTTCTCGAAATGATAACGCGGACTGACAAAGTGATAATCGCCGGAGCTGACAGTTTTGAGAATCCTCCACTACACGCATTGCGGGTGATTCACTACCGTGAGATCAGCCCGGCATCGAGATTAACCTTATGAAACAGCATGTAGCAGCGATTCTGTTCAGCCTGCTCTCATTGAGCAGCCAACTGGCTCACGCGGATGTGATTGACGACGCGATTGGTAATATCCAGCAGGCGATTAACGACGCCTGGAAACCCGACAACAACCGGGACTATGACGACGATCGCGATCGTGATGAGGGCTGGGAGCGGCAGATGAGCGACGATCGCCGCCGGCAATATGACGACCGTCGTCGCCAGTTCGAAGACCGACGCCGTCAACTTGATGACCGCCAGCGCCAGCTCGATCAGGAGCGACGCCAGCTGGAAGACGAAGAACGTCGTTTTGAGGATGATTACGCCCGTTAATCCAGCATAATCTCCATGCCGTCAAACCCCGCTTCTATACCTTCCGGGAGTGGATTGTCCATCATCCAGACATCGAAACGATGGCTGATATGCGTCAGGATCACCCGCGGGCAGCCTGTCTCTGCTTTGATCGTGATAATCGTATTGAGATCGTTATGGTTGCGCGGCGTTTCGTCGCGCGGCTCGTGGCTGCAGTCAATCACCATCACCTGCGGATGATTATTGCGCAGAAACGTCAGTGTCTTGTCGGGCAGCCCGGCGGTGTCGGTAAGCCACGCGACGCGGCTGTGTGCAGACTCCAGCAGATAGCCGAAGGTCAGTTTTGAGTGGATAAGCGGCAGCGGCGTGACCTGAAGCCCCTGCAGGTCAAACACCACGAACGGTTCCACGGTGTGGCTGAAATCCAGGATCCCCGGGTGTTTAAACAGATCGTCGCAACCCTCTTCGTCTGGCGGTCCGTAAACCGGAATGGGTTCGTCAATGCCCCAGCGCAGCGGAAACAGCCCCTGAACATGATCCATATGGTAGTGGGTGAGTAAAAACTGGTGAAAACTGCCAGCGGGGTGATGTTCCATCAGATCGGGGATCCCGGCGTCCAGCAGGGTGACGGCATCGTTGTAGCTCACCACACCGCTGCACGGACGGCGACGATGTTGAGGATACTGGCGGGCGCGGCGGCAGGCGGCGCAATCGCAGCCAAAGACCGGAACTAACTGCGCGCCTCCGGTGCCGGTTAAGCGAAGAATCAGACTCATCATTCCTCCTTACAGCATGTCCCCTGGATCAGGTTACAGGCAGGCATGAGGGTTCTCTTGTGACGCAACGGGCTGGCGGATCAGGGATAAAAAGGTCTCCACTGACTGTAGCAGACTTCCGTTGTTATTCAGCATATGGCAGTTATCCGGCGTATAACGCGCCGCCCGGGCCAGACGCTGGTCGATCTCTTTGGCGTTCTCGCGACCACGAAGCTCAAGCCGCTCGCGCAATACCTCAGGCGACACATGCAGACAGACCGGCAGCAGCGCCGTGCCGTAGCGTGCTTTGGCCTGCGGAAGATGCGCCCGCGATCCGTTCACCACCACGTCAAACCCGGCATGCAACCAGACGTCAATTTCCACGCCGACGCCATAGTAAAAATTGTTGGCGTGCCAGCTCAGGGCAAACAGCTGCTGTGCGGCGCGGGTAAAAAATTCCTGTTCGCTCAGCGCAACGTGGTTTTCGCTGCCCGCATTCCATGGCCGGGTGATGTAGCGATGCGCCACCAGAATGCGCGGATGTTCCAGTACGCGCAGCGCTTCCAGCAGACTGTCTTTACCGGAGCCCGACGGCCCCACTAACCAGACCAGCTTTCCCGCCATCAATAAACCCTCTTGCCCTGACGCCAGACATGATCGATGTGGATGTGTTCGCTTTTGCGGTGCGCCAGCACCAGGTCAGCGCGTTTACCTTCGCTGATCACGCCGCGATCGTGCAGGTTCAGCGACTGTGCCGGGTTTTTCGACACCAGGCGGATGGCCTGTGGCAGTGTGAAGGCGTTGTTGTGATCGTCTGCCACGCGAAACGCTGCATCCAGCAGGCTTGCCGGATAGTAATCGGACGACAGAATATCCAGCAGACCGAGCGAGGCCAACTGGTGTGCCGCGACGTTGCCGGAGTGCGAACCGCCGCGCACGATATTTGGCGCGCCCATAAGTACGTTCATTCCATGCTGTCGCGACGCTTCTGCCGCTTCAAACGTGGTAGGAAATTCGGCGATCACACTGCCAATTTGATGCGATTCCACCACATGATCGCGGGTGGCGTCGTCATGGCTCGCCAGTGAAATACCCCGCTGGCGGCAGTGTGCGGCGATGGCTTCGCGGTTGGGCTGCGACCAGCGGGCGGCCAGCTGCAACTGCTCTTCTTCGTAACGCGCCATCTGCTCATCGGTCAGCTGGTATTTGCCCTGATAATACTCGCGGTACTTCTCAAGATTGGCGAACTGACGCTGTCCTGGCGAGTGATCCATCAGCGACACCAGCGTCACTGGCTCGCGATCGACCAGCTTTTCAAACAGCGGCAGGGTGGTGTGATGCGGCAGCTCGCAGCGCAAATGCAGGCGATGTTCGGCGCGATTTAGGCCGCGTTTTTGCGTCTCTTCGACGGCGTTAATCATCTTTTCAAGATTTTCCAGCCGATCGCCACCGTCGCGCACGTCGCCAATCGCGACTGCATCCAGCACAGTGGTGATCCCGCTTGAGACCATCAGCGCATCATGGCTGCTCATCGCGGAGTGGGCAGGCCAGTCCACTTTCGGACGCGGCGTAAAAAATTTATCCAGATTGTCGGTATGCAGCTCGATCAAGCCTGGCAACAACCAGCCGCCTTCACCGTCCATCGCTTCCGGCAGGCCGCTCTGGGTCTGCGCAAACGCGCGAATTATGCCATCCCTGACGTCGACAGAACCATGAACAACTTCATCTTCCAGCACTAACTTTACGTTATTGATAATCATGATGTTGTACTCATTGGATGGAGACGATCGGCGACGTGGTTACGCACCGTTTCGTCATGGAAAATACCGACAATCGCGGCACCACGCGCTTTTGCTTCGGTGATAAGCTCAACGACTGCCGCACTGTTTTTTGTATCCAGTGACGCCGTAGGTTCGTCGAGCAGCAGAATCGGGTAATCGACGATAAAGCCGCGGGCGATGTTGACGCGCTGTTGCTCGCCGCCGGAAAAGGTCGACGGCGCCAGATGCCACAGGCGTTCCGGCACGTTGAGGCGCGTCAGCAGGCGAGCGGCTTTGGCGGCGCATTCGTCGCGCGGCACGCCGAGGTTGATCAGCGGCTGCATGACCACGTCCAGCGTGGAAATCCGCGGGATCACCCGCAGAAACTGGCTGACCCAGCCGATGGTGGATTTACGCACTTCCACCACTTTTCGCGCGGGTGCCGTGACCAGATCAACCCACTCGTCGCCGTGCTTAATGTGGATATGACCGTCGTCGGGCAGGTAATTGGCGTACAGGGAACGCAGCAGCGTGGATTTACCGCTGCCGGAATGACCATGCAGCACAACGCATTCGCCGGCACTGACGGTCAGCGATGCGTTCTGTAACACCGGCAGACGCACGCCGTTTTGCTGGTGGAGCACAAAGGTTTTACTCACGTTTTCTACGTGGATCATGTTGGCCTCGTGGTTCGATTGCCGGATGGCGGCTTCGCCTTATCCGGCCTACAAAGGTGTGCTGTTCCCAGGTAGGGTAAGCGGAGCGCCACCCGGCAACAGCAACATCATCAATTCTGCAATACCGATGACACCAGCAACTGGGTGTAGGGATGATGCGGATCGTCCAGCACGCGGTCAGTTAATCCACTTTCCACCACCTGACCTTCTTTCATCACCATCAGACGGTCGGCCAGCAGGCGTGCGACGCCGAGATCGTGGGTGACAATCACCACCGCCAGGTTCAACTCCACCACCAGCCCGCGCAGTAAATCGAGCAGACGCGCCTGCACGGAGACGTCCAGCCCGCCGGTGGGCTCGTCCATAAACACCAGTTTCGGATGAGTGACCAGGTTGCGGGCGATTTGCAGACGTTGCTGCATACCGCCGGAGAAGGTGGTCGGTAGATCGTCGATGCGTGAGGCGGGGATCTCTACCTCTTCCAGCCACTGCTGCGCCGTCGCGCGAATGTTGCCGTAGTGGCGTGCGCCGGTGGCCATCAGACGTTCACCGATGTTGCCGCCCGCCGAGACCTGGCGGCGCAGGCCGTCCATCGGATGCTGATGCACCACGCCCCACTCGGTGCGCAGCAGGCGGCGGCGTTCCGCTTCACTCATGCCATACAGTGATTGCGCCTGATAGACCACCTCGCCCTGCTGCGGTGTCAGGCGGGCAGAAATGGATTTCAGCAGCGTGGTTTTGCCGGAGCCGGACTCGCCGACGATACCCAGCACTTCGCCCGGCCACAGTTCGAATGACACGTCGTTAAAGCCTTTCCCCGGCGCGTACAGGTGGGTCAGATTGTTGACTGAAAGCAGCGGTTGGGTCATTTGCTTAACGCCTCACTTTGTTGGCGGCAGTAGTCGGTGTCGGAGCAGACAAACATCCGTTTGCCGGTGTCATCCAGCACCACTTCATCAAGGTAGCTGTGGCGTGAGCCGCAGATGGCGCAGGGTTCGTCCCACGCCTGCACGGTAAACGGGTGATCGTCAAAATCGAGACTCTCAACACGGGTGAACGGCGGTACCGCGTAGATGCGTTTTTCACGACCGGCGCCAAACAGTTGCAGGGCGGGCATCATGTCCATTTTTGGATTGTCGAATTTCGGGATCGGCGATGGATCCATCACATAACGGCCATTGACCTTCACCGGGTAGGCGTAGGTGGTGGCGATATGGCCGAAGCGGGCGATGTCTTCATACAGTTTCACCTGCATCACGCCGTACTCTTCCAGCGCGTGCATGGTGCGGGTCTCGGTTTCGCGCGGCTCGATGAAGCGCAGCGGTTCCGGGATCGGCACCTGAAAGATCAGGATCTGATCTTCCACCAACGGCGTTTCGGGGATCCGGTGACGGGTCTGGATCAACGTCGCCTCGTCGGTGCGTTCGGTGGTCTCGACGCCGGTAACACGTTTAAAGAAATTGCGAATGGAGACGGCGTTGGTGGTGTCGTCGGCGCCCTGATCGATCACCTTCAGCACATCGTTTTCGCCGATTACGCTGGCGGTGAGCTGGATCCCGCCGGTTCCCCAACCGTAGGGCATTGGCATTTCACGGCCGCCGAACGGCACCTGATAACCGGGGATCGCCACCGCTTTGAGAATAGCGCGGCGGATCATGCGTTTGGTTTGTTCGTCAAGGTACGCAAAGTTGTAGCCAGTCAGTGGGTTAGCCACGGCAGTTCTCCTGTTGCAGACGTTTCAACAGCTCCAGTTCAGCCTGGAAATCCACGTAGTGCGGCAGCTTGAGATGCGAGACAAAACCGGCCGCCTCAACGTTATCCGCATGCGCCAGCACGAACTCTTCGTCCTGTGCCGGGCCGGCGATGGTTTCGTCGTAATCTGGCGCCTGTAGCGCGCGATCCACCAGCGCCATCGCCATCGCTTTACGCTCGCTCATGCCGAAGGTCAGCCCGTAACCGCGGGTAAAGTGCGGCGGCTCGTCTTGCGGGTCGACAAAACCGTTTACCATTTCACATTCAGTCATCAGCAGTTCGCCGACGTTAACGGCAAATCCCAGCTCTTCCGGCACAATTTCAATATCAACGTGACCGCTGCGGATCTCTCCGGCGAACGGGTGGTTACGGCCATAGCCACGTTGCGTAGAGTAGGCCAGCGCCAGCAGATAGCCCTCGTCGCCGCGCATCAACTGTTGCAGGCGCGAGGCGCGCGAGCACGGGTAGACCGGCGGTGTACGGGTGATGTCATCCGGCGTTGCGCCGGTGTCTGCTTCCGCTTTCGCCAGCCCCTGTTTTGCCAGCAGGCTGAAGACGTGCGGCGTGGATTCCAGCGGAGACTCCGCCGTGTTCAGTGCCGTCGTTTCACCGTTCGCCAGCAGGGTAAAATCAAGCAAACGGTGAGTGTAATCGTAGGTCGGGCCAAGCAACTGCCCGCCTGGGACGTCTTTGTAGACGGCGGAAATGCGGCGTTCGAGGCGCATTTCCGTGGTGTTCAGCGGTTCGCTCACCGCCAGTTTCGCCAGCGTCGTGCGGTAGGCGCGCAGCAAAAAAATCGCTTCAACGTTATCGCCGCTGGCCTGTTTCAGTGCCAGCGCCGCCAGTTCGCGATCGGCAATGCCGCCTTCGGTCATGACGCGATCAACGGCGAGATTAAGCTGTTGCTCAATTTGCGCCACACTCAGTTCAGGCAGCCCGGTATCGCCCCGGCGCCGGTGTTCCTGCAGATGATGGGCGGCGGCTATCGCCTTTTCGCCCCCTTTGACGGCAACGTACATCAGCACACCTCGACATGGGTAGTCCGCGGGATCGCCAGCAGGCGTTCGCCGCAGGTGAGGATCAGGTCAACGCCCAGCGGGAACGGGTGCGGGCGCTCAGTCAGTTCATGCAACAGGCACTCCGGCAACTGAGGGGCGATCATCCGCTCTTCGGCGATGCCCGCGCCGGTCAGGCGCAGCATGCGCCCACCGCTCAACCCGGCAACCTGCACAATCAGCGTGGCGCTGGTTTCCGGGGCGACGGCGCTACCCGCGCTCATTGCGTTCAGTTGCTCAGCGCTCAGCGCGTCATCTGCCACGGCGAAGATCGCCTGCTGCGGCTGATCCACCAGCGGCGCGTTGGTATGAAACCGTAAGTTCTGACGGGCGATATCATTGTTCACCGCCGTCGATAGCCATACCGGCGTATCGTTATCCGCCAGGGTCAGTAACACGCTGGTGGTGGCGAGATTGAGTGGCTGCCAGCCGTGCTTCAGCAGATGCAGCGAGACGATCACGCCCGGCTCGCTCATCGCTTTCAACAGGCGACGAAAACAGTGTTGGGCATCCTGCACCGGAAGTGTAAAGGCAGTCTGTAATGTCATTCGTTATCTCCGCGTACCAGCGTAAAGAAGTCGACCCGGCTGGCATCGACTTCGGCGCGACGGGCATTGATTTGTGCCGTCCGCGCTGCCTCCAGTGGGCTAATCAGGGTTTCCATCAGCGTGTGGAAGTGGGGTTGTGTTTGCAGCAGGGCGTCGATGACTGCGCAGCGTTCTGCGTGCGGTTTATCGCGCCCGAGCACCCAGCTGTAGCCGAGGGTGCCGTCCGCGAGGCGGATCACCGCACGGGTTAGGGTGGCGTCGCCAGCAAAAAAGCGATCCCCGGTGGCGCCCATCCGTGCCTGGATCTGCACCAGTCCGGTTTCCGGGGCGCGGATCAGCTCGTAGTCGGGCGACAGCGCCAGCGCCTGCATTCGCGCACTGAGCGCGGCGGGGTCGCTGTGTGACAGCGCCGATAGCCAGCGCTGACGGGTTGCGGTATCAAAATGCATTCAGTGCTCCATAGTGAATTCAATCATGTCAGCGCGGGTCAGGCTGACGGAGTATTCCGCCGCGTTGACCTCACCGTCACGGTGGTTCAGGGTGCGCACGCAAAGCAGCGGCGACAGGTTGGGGATTTCCAGCACATTGCTTTCTTTGGCCTGAGCGCGGCGGGCGCTGATTCGGGTTTGTGTACGCTTCAGCGACACGCCCAGCCGCTCGCGCAGAAAGTCGTGCAGTGAGCCGTTGTTGAAATTCTGTAGCTCAGGCCAGAACGCCATATCGGAAAAATAGTGATCAATAAGACACAGGGCGATGCCGTTCACCCGGCGCAGCGTGCGCAGATGAATGACGTTGTCGCCCTCCTGCACACCGAGCGCATCGGCAACGTGGCTCGACGCCGGGCGCAACACCGACAGCAGTTTTTCGCTGGTAGGATGACTGCCCTGATCGAGCAGGTTCTGGCTGAATCGCGCCTGAGAATTCAGTGGGTAGTCGAACGGGCGCATCAGCACCAGCACGCCGATCCCCTGACGGCGTTGCACCCAGCCTTTCTCCACCAGTTGATCGATGGCGCGACGCAGTGTGTGACGGTTCACTTCAAAACGCGCCGCCAGCTGATGTTCGGCGGGCAGCCAGTCGCCGCAACGGTAATGGTTGCGAAGCTCATGTTCGAGTTTCGCGGCAATCTCCTGATAACGCGTCGGGTAACTGGTCGGATGTCTGGACAAGTGCATAATTGTCAATGCCTCGCGGTTCGGATGAGCCTTTTGCGCATGCGCAAACAGGGGATATGGCAACATCGTGAGCCTGGAGTGTGACAAGTCTGTTAACGGGGGATGAAGAGTTGAAGACGCCTTCCCGGGGCGGGAAGGCAGGGAATTAGTGTTGTTTAACGACGTTGATCATCCACGGCACGCCAAATTGATCGACCACTTTTCCAAAGCCGTGCGCCCAGAACGTCTCCTGCCAGGCCATTTCGATTTTGCCGCTTTGGGCCAGATTGTCGAACCAGCGCTTACCTTCTTCCGTATTCTGGGTGTCGATGACCAGCGTAAAGCCGGAGTAGTTTGCCCGGTCGCTGGTGAGGCCATCGCTCATCATGATGTCGCTACCGGCGATGCGAACGTTGGCATGGGCGATAGCGTCATCCGGGTATGACATTGTTGACGCACAGCCATCCTCGCTGTTTTGCGCCTCTTTGGGCATTTCGCCGAAGGTGATTTTGTACGCCAGTTCTGCACCGAGCGCTTGTTGATAGAAGGCAATGGCTTCAGCACAATTGCCTGCAAAGGAGATGTAAGGACTTAACGGCATATTCATTACCTCAGGTAAGAGAAGCCCGTTAAGTGTAGTCAGGGCCAGCCCGGTAAGCGAAGCGCCACCGGGCGGCAATTTAGTTCTTCTTCACAAATTCTGATTTGAGTTTCATCGGGCCAAAGCCGTCAATTTTACAGTCGATGTTGTGATCGCCTTCGACCAGACGAATATTCTTCACTTTGGTACCGATTTTCAGCATCGACGAGCTGCCTTTCACTTTTAAATCTTTGATGACCGTAACGCTGTCGCCATCGGCCAGCAGATTGCCATTCGCATCTTTGACGATCAGCGCATCGCTCTCCTGAGCGGGTTCCGCATCGTTCCATTCATGCGCGCATTCCGGGCAGATGTACATACCGTTGTCTTCATAGGTATATTCGGAATTGCATTTTGGGCAGTGTGGAAGTTGCATTGAAAAAGTCCTCTTAAAAAATGGCAGATCGCCGAAAATAGGCCTAATTATACCGCAAATCCACACTTTTGTCGGTGCTATTTCACATCTGCGACGGCGCCACGCGGGAAAGGTCGCGTTACCGATATGAAAATAAATAACGATATGTTCTGAATATTTTAGAAAATGCGCTACGCTGTTAATCTCTGCTTTATCTAAAGCACCGCCAGAATAATAAATTAATGAGCGCCTGCATAAACATAAAATATTATAAATACGAGTAAATATAAAAATAATATCTGGCTGTTAAAAGTTCAGAGAAATAAAAGCAATATAATTTGCGTTAAGGAAATTCTTTAACCATGTACACACAGACAATATATGAGTTAAGCCAGGAAGCGGAACGCTTGCTGCAGCTGGCTCTGCGACATCTACAGAGTTTGAAAACCCTGCCCGTGAGCAATCAGAACGCTCAGGACGCCCCACGTCCGGTGCATTTCAGCCCCGAGGGGATTAACACCCAACAGGCGACGCTCAATAACGAATTACGCAAGATAACCCGTCTGGAAATGGTGCTGGCGATTGTCGGCACCATGAAAGCCGGAAAATCGACAACCATTAATGCGATTGTCGGGACTGAGGTTTTACCTAACCGCAATCGCCCGATGACGGCGATCCCCACCTTAATTCGTCACACCCCGGGGCAAAAAGAACCCGGCCTGCATTTTACTCATCCTGAACCCATCGATCGGTTAATGCAGGAATTGCAGAATAAAATCAGTCACATTGATCGCAACGCGCTGGCGGAAAAGCTGGAGCTTGATAAAGACATGAACACGCTGCTCGATCATATTTCCCACGGCGTGGCGTTTGAAAAACATTACCTGGGCGCACAGCCGATTTTTCATTGCCTGAAAAGTCTCAACGATCTGGTGCGGCTTTCGCAGGCGCTGGAGGCGGAATTTCCATTCGCCGAATATGCCGCGATTGAACATATTCCAGTGATTGAAGTGGAGTTTGTGCATCTGTCCGCCATGGGGAGTTTCCCCGGTCAACTGACATTGCTGGATACACCTGGGCCGAACGAAGCCGGACAACCGCATCTGCAAAAAATGCTCAGCGAGCAGTTGTCGCGTGCGTCTGCGGTGCTGGCGGTAATGGATTATACCCAGTTGAAATCAGTCTCTGATGAAGAGATGCGGCAGGCGATTGCGGCGGTCGGACGGTCAGTACCGCTGTATGCGCTGGTGAATAAGTTCGATCAAAAGGATCGTAACAGCGACGATGAAGACCAGGTGCGGGCTCTGATCTCCGGCACACTGATGAAAGGATGCATTACACCCGGGCAGATTTTCCCGGTTTCGTCGATGTGGGGTTATCTGGCAAACCGGGCGCGACATGAACTGAACGTCTACGGCAGGCTACCGTCGCCGGAGGAGCAGCGTTGGGTGCAGGATTTTGCCGAGGCGGCGCTGGGGCGACGCTGGCGCAGCGAGGATCTGCAGGAGGCCGGAAAAATGCATCACGCGGCTCAGCTGCTGTGGGAGGATTCGCTGTTTGAACAACCCATCCGCAAGTTGCTGCACGCCGCGCATACGCATGCGTCACTGTTCGCGCTGCGCTCTGCCTCGCATAAGCTGCTCAACTATGCGACCCAGGCCAGGGACTATCTCGATTTTCGCCACCAGGGCATGACGGTGGCATTCGACCAGCTTCAGCACAATATCGTCGGGCTGGAAGAGAGTATGGCGCAGTTTGAAGCGCGCAAACATGGCGTGACCGAAGAGGTGCATCATGAGGTGATCGAGGCGTTGTCCGCCGTTGAAGGTTTTATCGCTGAGCAACAGGCGAATGCGCTGCAGAACGTCACCCGTTGGTTTGCAGAAGAGAACCTGCGCAGACTGAGTGGTGATATACCGGTTGAACTACGCACGATGGAAGACGGTGAACCCGGTCCGGTGGTGCTCAACGCCGAAAGTGAGGCGCACTGCCTGCTGAGTAAGATTCGCCAGGGCTGCGAGAGCATGTTGCTGACCACCCAGCAGACGCTTACGCGCGAGCTGTCGCAGCGCTTCGCGCAACTGGAAATCAGCCTGACGCGCACGCTGGAAGAGGCGTTGCGCCCCATCGAACTGCATATCAAAGAAGAGCTGGGCAAAGCCGGATTTCGCGCACGGATCAGCCTGCCGCCGTTTCGCGCCGGGCTGGTGGATTTCAATATTCCGCTGGTGTTTGCCGATGCGATTGCCCGCGAAGATACCCCGGTCAGCGCGCTGCCACGCGTGGGAGTGCGGGAATCCGTCTCGCGCTGGCTGAATAACCCGGGCTGGGGATGGGACGATTATGTCATGACGCAGTCGCGATACGTGATTGATATTCCGGCTCTGAAGCAAAAGCTGATCTTCCATATCTCTCAGTTTTGCGAACAGATCCTGAAGGCGCTGGGGGCGCAGGTGGATGTGGCGGTGACCGCCGGAATGACTACCTTTTTCGCCGGCTTTTCTCAGAACCTTGCCGGGCTGCAAAAAAATTTGCAGGAAAGCCTTAACTTACGTCAGCAGCACCAGTCCGCGGTGATGACGCTTAATCTCCAGCTGCAACAAAGCCTGTCTACTGTGCGGTGGATCCAGGAGGATGCGCGTCTGCTTCGCGATGATATTCAGACACTTTTTGTGGTCGAACAGACATGAACAGGCAATTACTGGAAGGTCCGGGACGACACCTGGAATCCATTCATCCGAAATTTATCGTCGAACTGGTGTTGGGCATCGACAATCCCCGGCCTGGCTCCGTGGTGCCGCAACAGCAGCTTTTTCGCGAGCAACTGCTGAAAGAGGTGGTATCGCAGGTACAACTGACGCCATGGGCGGTGTCCGGGACGTCGGGCGACAATCCGGCTATCCGGCTCAGACTGGCGGAAAAACTGGCGGGGATGTTCGACCCCGGTCACCTGGCGCTCACGCGCATGAGCCAGTACCTCTTTTCGCTACAGGAGAAAGGGTGCGCCCCGGCTGAGCTGCGCGAGCAGTACGGCGCCGTTGCCGGGCTCTTTCTGCAGCGCGCCGGGCATAAGCAGCGCGCGCTGTCGCAGCGTGGATTGATGGTGTATGCCGGCGAACACAGCGATGAGGTTTTTACCCGCTGGCATGCAGGCAGTTACGACGGCTGGTCGCTGGCGGGCCGCTGTTTTATCGCTCTTGAAGAGCTGCGCTGGGGCGCCTTTGGCGATGCCTGTCGCCTGGCGAACAGTGAAGTCCGCACCCTACTGAAAGAGAATCTACTGACCATGGCCAGCCAGTATCTGGCAGAAAGCATTAGCGCCTCGCCGGAGACGCGTCATTTTTATCACCAGTGGCTGGCCTCACCGACCTCGGCTTCATTGATGGATTACCGGGAGATGCTCGGCTGGCAGGGCAGCTGGTGCTCTGCAGAGAAACACCCGGTCAGCTGGTCCATCACCCAAACCTGGCAGACCATCGCCCTGGGCATGCCGCGACTCTGTTCGGCGAAACGTCTGGTTGCGGCGATGCTGGAAGAGATGTTTACAGACGACATGCTGGCCGCCCCGCTGTAGCCGGGCGTCGTCAGCATGCACGTAAACCCCTTTACGTTTGTTAATGTCACGTAACACGATGTCATCAATTGCGTGAAGTTGATCACAAATCTAAACGCTGGTAGGGTAAAAAAGCAGGGGCCGAATGTTGACCACGTCATTCCGTGATCCTGCGCTATCTTTGACTGCCAGAGCAGGCGTCACAGGTTCGGTTGTACAGGGGTTGAACAGCCTGTGCAGGCAAACCTGCTACGCTTGAAATGAGGAGCACAGCATTTCGCCGCTCCGCTACCGCACGATTGCGAACACCCTTTTGTTTGCCCCTCAAATGTGCGCTCACGGCGAAATTTACGAGGAATATGAATGCTTAAAAGGAAAAAAGTAAAACCTATCACGCTTCGGGATGTCACGATTATCGACGACGGCAAATTGCGTAAAGCGATCACCGCCGCGTCGCTCGGAAACGCCATGGAATGGTTTGATTTTGGTGTTTACGGTTTTGTGGCGTTTGCCCTGGGTAAGGTCTTCTTCCCTGATGCTAACCCCAGCGTACAGATGATTGCCGCCCTGGCAACCTTCTCCGTTCCCTTCCTGATTCGCCCGTTGGGCGGTCTGTTTTTCGGTATGTTGGGCGACAAATATGGTCGTCAGAAAATCCTGGCGATCACCATCGTCATCATGTCCCTGAGTACCTTCTGTATTGGTTTGATCCCGTCATATGCCACCATTGGCATCTGGGCGCCGATCCTGCTGCTGCTCTGTAAAATGGCGCAGGGGTTCTCAGTGGGTGGAGAATATACTGGCGCGTCTATTTTTGTTGCCGAATATTCGCCGGACCGCAAACGCGGTTTCATGGGCAGCTGGCTGGACTTTGGTTCGATCGCGGGCTTCGTGATGGGCGCAGGCGTTGTGGTGCTCATTTCGACGATTGTCGGTGAGGCGAACTTCCTGGAATGGGGTTGGCGTATCCCGTTCTTCCTGGCGTTGCCGTTAGGGCTGATTGGCCTCTATCTGCGTCATGCGCTGGAAGAAACCCCGGCGTTCCAGCAACACGTTGATAAGCTGGAGCAGGGCGACCGCGAGGGGCTGCAGGACGGGCCGAAGGTCTCCTTTAAAGAGATCGCCACGAAGCACTGGCGCAGCCTGCTGGCCTGTATCGGCCTAGTGATTTCCACCAACGTGACCTATTACATGCTGCTCACTTATATGCCGAGCTACCTGTCACACAACCTGCATTATTCCGAAGATCACGGCGTACTGATTATCATCGCCATCATGATCGGGATGCTGTTCGTGCAGCCGGTGATGGGACTGCTGAGCGACCGTTTTGGCCGTCGTCCGTTTATCATCATCGGTAGCGTGGCGTTGTTCGCGCTGGCGATCCCGTCCTTCATTCTGATTAACAGCGATGTGATTGGCCTGATTTTCGCCGGTCTGTTGATGCTGGCTGTGGTGCTTAACTGTTTTACCGGGGTAATGGCTTCATCGCTGCCCGCGATGTTCCCGACCCACATCCGCTACAGTGCGCTGGCCGCCGCGTTTAATATTTCGGTGCTGGTAGCTGGTCTGACGCCAACCCTCGCCGCGTGGCTGGTGGAAGCATCGCAGAACCTGATGATGCCGGCGTACTATCTGATGGTGATTGCCGTTATCGGTTTGATTACCGGGATTACGATGAAAGAGACCGCCAACCGTCCGCTGAAAGGCGCGACCCCTGCGGCGTCTGACATTCAGGAAGCAAGGGAGATCCTGCAGGAGCATCACGATAACATCGAGCAGAAAATCGACGATATCGATAAAGAGATCGCCGACCTTCAGGAAAAACGGTCGCGGCTGGTGTCGCAGCATCCGAAAATAAACGAGTAACCGTAATAAGCCCGATGATATCGGGCTTTTTTTCGTCTGTTTACTGCAACGCGTTCAGGATGGCATACCCGGCTTTCACCCGTTCTGTATTGGGGTAGGCTTTATTCGCCAGCATCACGATGCCGAGCTGTTTTTCCGGAATAAATGCCACGTACGCGCCAAAGCCGTTGGTGGAGCCGGTTTTATGCACCCACGAGGCGACGACGCGCGGCGCCGGTGGTTCAATGGCAGTTGCCGCATGCGGAGCCAGCGCCACTTTGTTATCGCTACCGTTGATGACGGTGTCGGCCTTCACTGGCCAGTTAAGCATTTCCCAGCCCAACCCCTGATACATGCTGCCAACCCGCCAGTAGCGCGACTGCGCGAGCGATACCGCCTCGCTCAATGTGCGGTTCCTGATTTGCTGCGGATCCATATTGGCCTGCAGCCAGGCGGCGATATCCACCACGCTCGATTTTAACCCCGCCGCTTCGGCCATCAACATGCCGGGCGTGAGGCGAACCGGTTGTCCGTTGCGATAACCCCATGCGTAATTTTTCTCTTCACGCGGCGGGACGTTTACCCAGGTATGCGTCAGTTTCAGCGGCTGCAAAACGCGTTCTGTCAGCGCCTGTTCGTAGCTTAACCCGGACGGTTTCACTGCCAGCGCGCCAAACAGCCCGATGCTGGAGTTCGCATACAGCCGATGCGTGCCCGGCGCCCATTTGGGCTGCCAGTGCTGGTAGAAATTCAGCAGCGACGCTTCGTCTTTTGCCTCGTCCGGCACCTGCAGCGGCAAGCCGCCCGCGGTGTAGGTCGCGAGATGCAGCAGGGTGATCCCTTTCCACTGGCTGCCGGTAAGTTCAGGCCAGTATTTCGTTGCCGGATCACTGAGGCTGATTTCGCCCCGGCTGATGGCATCGCCACCCAGCACGCCTGCGAAAGTTTTGCTAACGGACCCCAGTTCAAACAGCGTCTCCGGCGTGACCGGACTGTCGTGCTTAATATCGGCCTTGCCGTAAGTGAAGTAGTACGGCTGCCCCTGATAAATGACCGCCACAGCCATACCCGGAATGGCCTGCGCCCTGAGCAGCGGTGCAATGGTCTTGTCCACCGTTTTGCTGATTTGCGCTGGTGTCAGCGTATTTCCGGCGGCGAAAATGGGGGAGGTCAGCGTCAGTGCCGTAAAAGCCAGCGTGGCGTTAAGCATTTTTTGCATGAGTGAATTCCTTTCTTAGCGTGAAGAAGATGAGGTGTCCGGACCCTTGAGATGCGCTCAGTCTGTGGGATTTGACAACCGCTGGCAAACGATTAAATTTAGCAGCTGCCTGAAGTTTTTCTTACAGATAACGCCATGACCCGAAGCTATATTCCATTGAATGCCCTGCGCGCGTTTGAAGCCGCTGCCCGACACTTAAGTTTTACTCACGCGGCTATTGAGCTGAACGTCACCCATTCGGCCATCAGTCAGCAGGTGAAAGCACTGGAAGCACACCTCAACTGTCAGCTGTTTGCCCGCGTGTCGCGCGGCCTGATGCTGACCACGGAAGGGGAAAATCTGCTACCGGTACTGAATGATTCGTTTGACAGGATTGCTGATACGCTGGATCGCTTTGCCGCCAGCCAGCAGCGGGAAAAACTGAAGGTTGGTGTGGTGGGAACGTTCGCGACAGGCTTTCTCCTTTCCCGGCTGGAAAGCTTTCGCCGCCGCTTCCCGCACATTGATTTACATCTCTCCACTCACAACAACCGGGTCGATCCCGCGGCGGAAGGGCTGGACTACGCCATCCGCTTTGGCGGTGGCGCCTGGCATGGCACCGAGGCGATTTTTCTGTGCGATGCGCCGTTGTCACCGCTCTGTTCCCCGGCGCTGGCGGCAGAATTACGGCAGCCGGCGGATGTGCTGAAATTTACCCTGCTGCGCTCGTATCGGCGTGATGAATGGAGCGCCTGGTCGCAGGCGGCGGGTGAACGGGCGCCTTCTCCGACGCATCCGGTGATGGTGTTTGACTCTTCCGTCACAATGCTGGAAGCGGCACAGGCTGGCGCGGGGATCGCCATCGCGCCGCCGGGAATGTTTACCTCGCTGCTGAATACCGAACGCATTATTCAGCCATTCAGCACGCAAATCAGTCTCGGTGGATACTGGTTAACGCGTCTGCAGTCGCGGCCGGAAACTGCCGCGATGCGCGATTTTGTTGCGTGGATCACCACGCAAACCCGTCAGAGTCAGGGGGATTAACAGCCTGCGGCAATAAAATCACCGTTGGCGTTCATCGGGATCACGGTCAGGAACAGCACGGTGGCGAAGAGGATCAGAATGACGCCGCCCGCCACTTTCACCAGCGGAACCAGCCAGTGAAGCTGTGCGCTATCAGCACCAAAAAAGGCCACGGTGCGGTTTCGGGCGTAGCGCACCGCCAGTGACAATCCCATGATCGACAGCGCCGTACCGAAGGACATGGTCATTACCGCCGCAATGCCCCAACTGACAATGCCCAGCGCGTTAGAAAAGAGCAGGATCATGATAGCACCACTGCAGGGACGTGCGCCGATCGCCAGAATCACCCCGAGGCGGGTTTTCCAGTCGGCCCGGGTGAGATCCACCCCGACGCCATGGTGACCGCAACCGCACTCCGCGTCGTGCTGATGCGCCGGTGTCAGGCTTTTGATCGTCAGCCTGCGCGGTTGCAGGGTTTTCAGCGCCTGGTAAATCACGAAAGCGCCAAAACCGCCAATCAACACGGCGCTGATTTTCTCGACGTACCAGCGGCTCTCACTGAGATCGCCGGAGGCCAGATTAAGCCCCACCGCCAGAATAAACACGAACAGGATCGCGCTGACGCCCTGCATCAGGCTGCCAAGAAACGGCACGACCCGGGCGGCGAGCTGACTCTCTTTGTTGGTACTGAGATACGTTGTGACGATGAATTTACCGTGCCCGGGGCCGATGGCGTGCAGCACGCCATATAAAAAAGCGCCGGTAAGCAGCCACAGGCCGCCGCTGTACTGATGATTATTCAGTTGCAGCAGATACATCACCAGATAACGGTGCAGGGTGATTTGGGTACTAAGGCACCACTGGATAAACGCCGGCCAGTGCGCGTGCAGCGTAATAACGGCAAACAGGGACAGCAGCATAAACCCGCCGATGCCGGAAAGGCGTAAGTTGCGCGCGAGACGTTGAGTGCTCATGAGGGTGCCCCCATTAATGGCCTCCCTGAAGTATATCTCAGCGGAGGCCATCGATCAGGAGTGAATGATAAAACGCGCCAGTCGGTGATGCAGCAGGCGGTTCTCTTTCACCAGACGCGCATTTTCGTCGAGCAGCGCCAGCGCAACGGCGATACCCGGCCAGTCGAGCTCAAGCTCCTTACGCAGGCGCACAGCGCGGTGCATGATATTCACGGCGCGGTCGTCAAACCGCCATGCCTCATCCTGCGTTTCACAGGGTTCAATCACGCCCAGACCGACGATTTCATTCAGCTCATCTTCCGGGACGCCGGTATGCAGACAAAATTCAGTCACTGTGAAGGTGACGGTAACGTTAGCCATTATGCTTTACCCCACTCTTTGCGCGGATCGAACGCAGACTGGGCCTGCGCCAGCTGTTGCCAGAGCCCTGCGCTCTGCTCATCCGGTTTCGGTGGCATGACGATTTTAATCACTGCGTACAGATCCCCCGTGGTTTTTTTACTGACCAGACCTTTCCCTTTGATGCGCAGTCGTTGCCCCGCCTGGCTGCCGGGTGGAATGGTCAGCAAAATACTTTCTTTCAGCGTCGGGATAGTGACTTTTGCGCCGAGCGCCGCTTCCCAGGGTGCCAGCGGTACGACAATTTCCAGATTGTGACCGACAATGTCGAACAGCGGATGCGGCGCGATATGAATCACCAGCCACAAATCCCCGTTCGGACCGCCATGCTCGCCGGGTGTTCCCTGGCCTTTCAGGCGAATGCGTTGCCCGTCGCCAACGCCTGCCGGGATTTTCACGTTCAGTGTTTTGGGGATCTCCTGCTCTACGAGGCCAAAGGCGTTGTATACCGGCAGCTTATAGCTGATGGTTCGCGTTTGATCTTCCAGCGTCTCTTCGAGGAAAACGGCCACTTCGATTTCAACGTCATGACCCCGTGCGGCATGTGACTGCCGCGACTGGCGGGCGTGCTGACCGAATATCGACGAGAAAATATCGTCGAACTCTTGCTGGCTGTATTGCGTTTCCTGTTGTGTTTGCTGGCGTCCCCGATGCGGATCCATGCGCGGATCGTTACGGTGCTGCCAGAGCTGGTCATATTCGGCGCGGCGCTGATCGTCTTTCAGCACTTCCCAGGCTTCAGCGAGATCTTTAAAACGCGCTTCGGCATTCGCTTCTTTACTGACATCGGGGTGATATTTTCGCGCGAGGCGGCGATAGGCGGTCTTGATGGTTTTGAGATCGTCCGTCGGCTTAACCCCCAGAATCGTGTAATAATCCTTTAATTCCATGGTGTTATCTCATTTTATTCTTACCGAAAGGTACCGGTTGCCTGACCCGGTATCGCCATTAATCTTAGAATAAATAAGGCAATTTTCCTGGTCAAATGTGCTTATTCTTCTTACGTACAGCGTCAGATTATCCAACAGACGAGAAGTCGTATTATTTATTAATCTTGTTGCGATATTTTTTCTGATATTTCATCAAATAACAGTATATTTATTTTTTCTCTTTGAGAATGCATTTATTTTATTAAGTATCCATTGTAAATTCTTAAAAATACTTAGTTGTGTTTACATCAAGGCGGGCGGGGAGTAATGTATTCTGCTGTTTTCCCTCTCTCGTCCTTAACTTATTAAATTGTTATAACTTTTTGTTTTTAAAGATAAAACAATAAACTTCTTTGCTTTTAATACATTAATAAAATTTAGGGATTGCATTTTCATTATCTCAATATGTCTCTGATTAGCATGTTAAATGCGAAATCGCATTGTAAGGAAAATTAATGAGCAGGAAGCCCAAGGCTATAAAATATATTTCCGCATTTCCCGTGCTGATGTTCGTTCTGGCGGCGCTAAGCGGCTGTACGGTAATTCCGGGTCAAGGGTTAAGCACACACGGCAAGAATGTCGTTGAATCCGCGGACAAGGATTACGATCTGAATAAGATGGTAAATATCTATCCGCTGACACCCGGCCTGGTCGAGCAATTACGCCCGCCACGGATCTCCTCCCGCGCCAACCCGCAACTCGATCAGCTCCTGCAGGATTACGAATATCGCATTGGCATTGGCGATGTCTTAATGGTCACAGTCTGGGATCACCCCGAGCTGACAACGCCCGCGGGTCAGTACCGCAGCGCCAGCGATACCGGCAACTGGGTCAATGCCGACGGCGCCATTTTTTACCCTTACGTGGGCCGCCTGAAGGTGGCTGGCAAGACGCTTATTCAGGTGCGGGACGAGATCACCGCGCGTCTCGATGCGGTCATCGAAAGCCCGCAGGTGGATGTCAGCATCGCCGCATTCCGCTCCCAGAAATCCTACGTCACTGGCGAAGTCGCCAACTCCGGCCAGCAGCCGATCACCAATATTCCCTTAACCATTATGGATGCGATAAACGCGGCGGGCGGTCTGACCGAAAACGCCGACTGGCGCAATGTGGTACTGACCCATAACGGCATGGAGAGCCGCATTTCACTCTATGCGCTGATGCAGCATGGTGATTTAACCCAGAACCGGCTGCTGTACCCCGGCGACATTCTGTTTGTCCCGCGCAATGACAGTCTGAAAGTGTTCGTGATGGGCGAAGTGGGTAAGCAGAGCACGCTGAAGATGGATCGCAGCGGCATGACGCTGGCGGAAGCGCTCGGCAACGCCGACGGCCTGCGGCAGGACATGTCTGACGCCACCGGCATTTTTGTTATCCGTTCGGTGAGAAATTCCGCCAGTGGAAAAATCGCCAGCATTTATCAGCTCAATGCACAGGACGCTTCCGCCATGGTGCTGAGTACGGAATTCCAGCTGGAGCCTTACGACATCGTCTATGTGACCGCCGCGCCGATCGTGCGCTGGAACCGCGTGATTTCACAACTGGTGCCGACCATCACCGGCGTTCATGACCTGACGGAAACCGTACGGTACGTCCGCGCATGGCCAAACTAAGGTTCCGCTCCATTCTGGTGCTGTGTACCGGAAATCTCTGTCGCTCGCCCATCGGCGAACGGCTGTTGCGACAGGCTCTGCCGATGATGAACGTGGAGTCGGCAGGCACTTATGGCGTGAGCGGGCAACCGGCAGACGCTGCCGCGATGGCGGTGGCTGCGGGTCATGGACTGTCGCTGGCAGGGCATGTCACCCGCAAAGTCACGGCAGGCATGTTGCGCGATGCCGATCTGATCCTGGTAATGGAGCCTGCGCATATTGAGCAGGTAACGGTAATGGCCCCCGACGTGCGGGGAAAAACGCTGCTTTTTGGTCAGTGGCTGGACAGTAAAAAAATTCCCGATCCTTACGGCAAAAGCCGTGAGGCGTTTGAGCATGTTTACGGTCTGCTGGCGCAGGCCTCTCAGGAATGGGCGAAGCGGCTCAGCTAATCACACGAGATACGTTGTTTTATGTCGACGAAAAACCTTCACCCTCAGACTACGCCTGCGGGCGACAATGAGATCGATCTGGTTCGCTTGTTTTTCGAACTGCTCGATCACTGGAAACTGATTGCCGGTGTGACCATGCTGTTCACGCTGTGCGCGCTGGCATACGCTCTGTTTGCCACGCCCGTTTACCAGGCAGATGCGCTGGTGCAGGTGGAACAAAAGCAGGGGAATGCGCTGCTGGACAGCCTGAGTCAGGATTTTCCCGGTTCATCGCCGGATTCCGCACCGGAAATCGAACTCCTGCAGTCGCGCATGATTCTGGGCAAGACCATTGATGATTTGAGCCTGCGTAACGTCGTGGCGCAACGCTATTTCCCGCTGGTGGGCCGTGGCTGGGCGCGGCTGACGGGGGAAATCCCCGGTCGGCTTGCATTGCGCGGGATGAGTATTCCGCGCCGTGAGGGGCGCGCGGAGCGGATCGTGCTGACGGTGGAAGACAGTGCGCATTATCGGCTGGAAGGCGCGGATTTCTCTGCCACGGGCGTGGTGGGTGAACTGCTCGTTCAGGGTGAGCTCGCTCTGAACGTGTCGGAGATTCAGGCCGCGTCCGGAACCGAATTTATGCTAACGCAACTGACTGAACTGGAAGCGATTAACGCCCTGCAACGGCGTTTTTCGGTGAAAGAGCGCGGCAAAGACAGCGGCATGCTGGGGCTGACCATCACCGGGGACGACCCGGATAACATTGTGTGTATTCTTAACAGCATCGCCAGTAACTATCTGCAGCAGAATATCGCTCGCCAGGCGGCGCAGGATTCAAAGAGTCTGGAGTTTCTGCAGGCGCAACTGCCGCAGGTGCGTAGCGAACTGGATCAGGCGGAGAGTAAACTCAACGCCTACCGTAAACAGCAGGATTCGGTCGATCTTAACCTTGAAGCCAAAAGCGTGCTTGAGCAGATCGTCAATGTCGATAACCAGTTGAACGAGTTGACCTTCCGCGAAGCGGAGATTTCCCAACTCTACAAGAAAGATCACCCGACCTAC
Source organism: Trabulsiella odontotermitis (assembly GCF_030053895.1). Lineage (NCBI taxonomy): Bacteria > Pseudomonadati > Pseudomonadota > Gammaproteobacteria > Enterobacterales > Enterobacteriaceae > Trabulsiella > Trabulsiella odontotermitis. Next base: position 4,241,170 of record NZ_CP125781.1, on the reverse strand, counting down.
CGCGCGTTGCTGGAAAAGCGCCAGACGCTTGAGCAGGAGAAAACGCGCCTCAACAAACGCGTGTCGGCGATGCCGCAGACGCAACAGGAAGTGCTGCGTCTCAGCCGGGATGTTGAGTCTGGCCGCATTGTGTATCTGCAACTGCTTAACCGCCAGCAGGAGCTGAGCATTGCCCGCTCGAGCGCGATTGGTCACGTCCGCATCATAGATCCGGCGATGGCCCAGCCGGAACCCATCCAGCCGAAAAAAGCGCTGATTGTGATTTTGGGTCTGCTGCTGGGCCTGTTTTTCTCTATGGGGCTGGTGCTGCTGCGCACATTGTTGCGCCGGGGAATTGAATCACCCGAGCAACTCGAAGAGCAGGGGATTAACGTGTACGCCACCGTGCCGTTGTCAGAGTGGCTGGTGAAGAAAGCTCAGGTGCGGCGCAAGCATTTTTTCTCATCGCGCTTACGTCACCACACCCGCAACGTTCCGTTTTTACCGGTCGATAATCCGATCGATCTGTCGGTCGAGGCAATCCGCGGTCTGCGCACCAGCCTGCATTTCGCGATGATGGAAACCACCAGTCATATCCTGATGATCTCCGGCGCCACGCCGGACAGTGGTAAAACATTCGTCAGCACGGCGCTGGCGGCGGTAATTGCGCAGTCTGACCTGAAAGTCCTGTTTATTGATGGTGATATGCGCCGGGGATACGTCCACGACATGTTTGACATCAGGAACGAGGTCGGCCTGTCAGAGGTGCTTTCCGGTCAGGTGGAAATGACAGAGGCTGTGCAGCGGTTTCACAAAGGGGGATTTGACGTGATCACCCGCGGCCAGATTCCCCCCAACCCGGCAGAGCTGCTGATGCGCGCCCGTTTCCGCCAGCTCATGACCTGGGCCAACGAACATTACGACATGGTGATTATCGATACGCCGCCGATCCTCGTGGTGACCGATGCCGCCGTGATTGGCCGCTCAGCCGGCACCAGCCTGGTTGTTGCGCGCTTTGGCCTGAATAGCGTCAAAGAGATCAGCGTCTGTGTGCAACGCCTGGAGCAGAGTGGGATCAATATCAAAGGAGCGATTCTGAACGGCGTGGTCAGGCGCGCCAGCGATTATTATGGCTACGGGTATAACCAGTACGGATATCGGTATACGGATAAGGATTAAGGGGATTTCATGTGTTTTGCGAGCAGCATTCCGGATCTGTACTCTGCTCCGCTTGCCGTCATGAAACCGCTTGCGACCTGTAACCGATAACAGTATCTTTCCTCCGCACCTGCAAAATCAGGTGTCGGGATTGGAACCCTGGAATAGTGTTACAGGCGACACATGACGCGCCAGCGTCTTTTTTGTGTCGTGCGCACGGCTACACTCCAATGGTGGGCTGGGCGGGGGCACCGCAAGGTGCGCCGGTTTCCTGTAACGCCGGTAGTTCCAACCTCGTTCAGTCCACCACCAATGAGATTGGAACCTCTGGTGGTGGGTATACACCCGTTACAGGAGGCTGCCACGATGGCTACGATCCCTGCCCAGACTCACCCGTTACTTTCTGTTCCTTTCAGCACGCGGACGGATTTCACTGTCCTTGCCGATCACTGTGAAAAATTCGCCGAAACCCTGATTGAAAACGACGATCCGGCGCTGAAAATGGCGCTGTGCGCGCGCCTCAGCGCGTGCCTGACCTTGTTACAACCAACGCTGAACGACCCTGTGCCGCACCATCTGCTTGAAAGTCTGACGATTGATACGCTTCCACCCCTGAAACCCGCGTTTGACCCCGATTCTGAGTTGCTTTGTGATTATTGTCTGACGCTGGCAAAACTGCTGTCCGGGCAGGTACTGGTACCCGAGATAGAAAAGACCTTAACCGGCTTACTGTGTGAACTGGTCTGGTTCTTCGCGGCGGATACTAAAAAACCGCGCTGGATACGGACGAGTGAAGGGGTGATGTCGGTTGAAGAGGTGATATGGATACGATGTTAACTTTGTAATGCCAGACCTCCCTGATAATGGGGAGGTTTTAAATTTTCATTTGGAAGGTTTGGCTGTAATGAATATAAAAATAAAAACAATGACAGCAAATATTCCGGTAGCTTCTATGGCGAATGAGGGAAATAAATTAACTGCAAACATCAGAAATATAAGTATGATGATTGCAGGTAAATACGTTCTTACAAAGAATGAACTCTGGGATCTTAGTAATTTTTTCAGAAAGTTGATCATGTTATTTCATCATGTTGGAAATTATATTCACTATCTGAACATCTGAGAAAGATTGATGTTGAAAGGCTCGTGCTTTTATGAACACAGGTTCCACAATAAAATACATCATATCTAACTTTCTGAGAGAGAGAGCGTTGTAGTATATTGGGCTTTGAAGCTTAAGCCTGTCCGCGCTTTCCGCTGCTTGTTGTACATAACCATAAAGCCCTGCAACACCTACTACACCGCCCGCCAGAGCGCGAACTCTTCCAACAACAACAGGGCTAAATCCCAGACCCAGGCAAACCGAAGAGGTGATCCCGAATGTGAAGGATTCAGCTGTCAAGCTATTGGCGGAAACGTTTAACCCCATCTGAATCAATTGTTCCTTTATAAATTCCAGTTGCTGATATGTTTTATATTTGAATATTTCTTTGAAATATATACTCATCAAATCGTAAACAATCTGGCGATCCCTGATTAACTGATATAGCCCCTCAGCAAAACGTGCATCCTCGAACTTTAACTTCGAACAAACATCCTGATAGTTATCAGTAAAACATGAAGTATAATAAGTCAGGCGTGTAGCACCATCTTCTATTCTGGCAATTGACTCTAAAATCTGATCCTTAACACCAACAACTGCTTTGTCGAGCAGCAATGCCATCAATTTATCCGCTTGTATTTCGTTAATAATCAAATTACTCTCATACATACCTTTTCTCTGTGGTTAATCAGTGTCCTCAGTGCAAAAAAATAACATGGATAGTTTGGAATGGAAAATAAAATTTTGCATTGCTAAGGTGATATTATTGAAGGAGTGTATTAAATTGGCTCTAATATCAATTTGAGTGATGGCTTGATTACTAATGATGGTCAGCCGGGAGTGGAAGTGGGCGCCTGTCATTAATGATTACAACTGTCTGATTGAAAGGTGATTACAATAGCCGTGGTGGTTCATTTTGCTTATGCCGTGCATAGTGAAGTATGTTCTATATGAGAGTTTCCAACCCACTACAGAATGGAATAATATGGGGGGCTGATTTGATTTTTTTTTTGTTCGGTTGCTGATAGTTCATAAAGAGTTATTTCACCGGGATATATTTCAAAGAAACTATTTTTCGTTATTTCTATATTTTTTTCACGAGCTACCCCTTCAACTCTTCAATGACATTGGCTTCTCGCCGCCCGGTGGTAAATAGTGGTGCCCGGACTCGGACTAACGCCGAAGGCGTTGAACAGCGCGCTTGCGCGCTGGCCCCGAAGGGGTGAGCCGCGAGCGGCGAATAATCGAACGACGTTCGATGGAGAGTCCGTACCTCAGAAAGCAAAAAACCAGCCCTAAGGCTGGTTTCTCTAAATAGTGGTGCCCGGACTCGGAATCGAACCAAGGACACGGGGATTTTCAATCCCCTGCTCTACCGACTGAGCTATCCGGGCAACGGGGCGCATTAAACCGTAATCAGCGCCCCTCGTCAACCCAAATTCAGCAAAAACAGCGCGTTTGCTTAACTTTGCGGCAGTTTGGCCGCAAACCGCGCATTTCAGGTAAGGGCACCGCTCTGGCGGCATTGGGCAAAGCGTAAAATGTCTTCTGCAAGACGTTGTGCGGTGTCGACATCCGCCTGGCTGCGGTTCACCAGCATCCGGCTTAAACAGCCTTCCAGAATGAGTTCCATCTGCTTTGCGACCATCGCCGGGTCATCGACTTCAAGCTGAGTCAGTAACTCATGCGTGTAGTCATGCGCGGCGCGTTTTTGCTGATCCGCCAGTTGATGGATAGGGTGTTCAGGATCCGGGTAAAACGTACAGGCGGCGATAAACAAACAGCCCGGATAACGGTGGTTGCTGACACACTCGGTCAGCGCGGCGTAGCGCGCCAGCAGTTTTTGCTCAATGCTCAGCTCTTCATTCAAGAGCAACTGGCGCTGCCAGGTTTCCACTTGCTGGCTGAGGTAGCGCAGCGCGTCATACAACAGCGCTTCTTTGTCTGGCCAGAAACGCATGAGCGCGTCGAGCGGGTAGTTAACGCGGTCGGCCACCATTTCGAGCGAGGTGTTGGCAATCCCTTGTATTTCAAGTAATTGCAGGGCTTCTCCCAGCACATCTTCACGTTGCACGGCACATTCCTCCCTATATCTCACTCAAAGTGTCGTTTACTGAGGCAGTTTCTGCAAATGCGCGCGAAAGGCCTCAGCGTCCATAAATCCGGTCACGCGCTGTCCGGTCAGTTCCTTTCCGGCTCCGTCAAAGAACAAAATGGTGGGAAGCCCGAGTACCTGTAAATGGCGGAGCAGTGCTGCGTCCTGCGGCGTGTTTTTGGTCACGTCCGCCTGCAGCAGAACTGTGTTTTCAAGCGCTTGCTGCACGGATTTATCACTGAAGGTATATTTCTCAAACTCTTTGCAGGCCACGCACCAGTCGGCGTAGAGATCCAGCATGACGGTTTTGTCCTGCGCCTGAGTTAGCGCCTGGTTGAGATCCTCAACCGTGCTGATGCGCGTAAAGTTCAGGTGCGCCTGCTGCTGAACGGTGGACGTCCCGAACGCCCAGTCCTGCAACGGACGCGCGCCAACCAGCGCCGCCGCCAGCAGCAAAATTTGCAGGACGCGGACCCACGGTTTGCTGATGCTGAGCGAGGTAATAAACGCCCAACCGAAGAAGGCGATGCCGAGTATCGACCACAGCCGCAAGCCCCAGACCTCACCAATGACGCGTTCGAGCAGGAAAACCGGCAGGGCGAGGATCACAAAGCCAAATGCGGTTTTGACATGCTCCATCCACGGACCGCTTTTCGGCAGCAGACGGTTGCCAAACACAGTGACCAAAATCAGCGGTAGCCCCATGCCGAGCGCATACAAATAGAGTGTGCCGCCGCCGAGCCACAAATTCCCGCTCTGGGCGATATAGAGCAGAATCGCGCTCAGCGGCGCGGTGGTGCACGGCGAGCAGATAAGCCCGGCAATGGCACCCATCGCAAAAACGCCACCCAGAGAGCCACCCTGACGGCGGTTGCTCATCAGCGTTAAGCGAGTTTGCAGCGCTGAGGGCAGTTGCAACGTGAACAGGCCAAACATCGACAGCGCCAGCAGGATAAACACCACCGACAACCCAATTAACACGTAAGGGTGTTGCAGCGCCGCCTGAAACTGAAGCCCGGCCGCGGCGACGACCAGCCCGAGCAGGGTGTAGGTCAGCGCCATTCCCTGCACATAAACAAACGCCAACAGCAGCGCGCGAGCGGTAGAAAGGCGTTCTTTGCCGCCGAGCACAATCCCGGAAATCAATGGGTACATCGGTAGCACGCAAGGGGTGAAGGCGATACCAATGCCGATAATCAACGCCCACAAGGCGGAGAAGGGAAGTTCAGTCTTCACCGCCGGTTGCGGTTGCGTGCTGGCGGGCGGCGTGGCGGACAGCGGCGCCACTTCGCTCAACGGCACTTTTTTAGTCTCTGGCGGATAGCAAAAACCGGCATCGGCACAGCCCTGATACGTGACCGTGAGCGTACCGCCTTTCGCGGCCTGAGTGAGGGTTAGCGGCAGATTCAACTGTTCGCGGTAGATTTCGCTTTTGCCGTAGAACTCATCTTCATGCCACTCACCGGCAGGCAATTGCGGCGGCGCGATACTGGCGTCGGCCGGCTCGATGTTGATCTGTTTGCGATAGAGGTAATAACCGTCTTTTATCTGCCAGGAGAGCGTCAGGTCGTGCTGGTTCTGCTGAAAATCAAAGGCGAACGCCTGATCGGCAGGTACAAACTGAGAACGGCCGGGCGCATCGAACAGCCCGGCAAAAGTGGACGTGCTGCACAGCAGCAGGATCAGCGTAAAGATGCGTTGAGCCATGAGAGGTAATCGTTATCTCCGTGGGTGACGGGCAAAACCAGTAATTCAGGGGTTTGATACGGGTGATGAGATTTCAGGCAATCCAGCAGCGCCTGCTGATGTTCCGTGTTGGTCTTCAGCAGCATCTGAACTTCGTATTCCTGCTCAAGTTTTCCTTCCCAGTAGTACAGCGACGTGGCGCCTGGCAGCAGCGTAACGCAGGCAGCCAGCTTTTCAGTTAACACCTTCGCCGCCAGATCCTGCGCGGTGGCTTCATCGGGGGCAGTGCAGAGAACAACTACGACAGCAGTACCATGGCTTTCACCGGGCATAGACACCTCATCAGAGCGAACAGCCTGAAAAAGAACAGGAGATTACTATACCAGCGAGAGAGGAAAACGACTAAGCGGTGACGTGTAAAGCTAAGAAAACGGGACGCCGGAGCGTCCCGTAGGGGTGAGATTACAGCATGAAGCTTCCCAGCAGGAAGCCGAAGCACACGGCGAAGACCACGCCCATGGTGCCAGGAATAAAGAACGGATGGTTAAAGACAAAGCGTCCGATACGGGTCGTCCCGGTGTCGTCCATCTGTACCGCCGCGACCAGCGTCGGGTAAGTCGGCAGAATGAACAGACCGGATACCGCTGCGAAAGACGCCACTGCCGTCAGCGGAGTGACGTTCAGCGCCAGCGCCATCGGCATCAGTGCTTTAGCCGTTGCTGCCTGAGAATAGAGCAGCGCGGAAGCAAAGAAGAAGATCACCGCCAGCAGCCACGGATGGCCCTGAATCACAGTACCCGCTGTGTCTTTGATCCAGTCAATGTTGTTGGAAACGAACGTATCGCCCAGCCACGCCACGCCCAGGATACAAATACAGGCGCTCATACCGGCTTTAAAGGTACTGGAGTTCAGGATGCTGTCGGTTTCCACGCCACACAGAATGGTGGTCAGGGTTGCCACGCTCAGCATGATGATAAGGATAGCGTTGGTGGTGTTCATCAGCGGCGTTGCCACCAGTCCGAGGCTCGGGCTGTTGATAATCGCGTAAATGACCACACCGACCACACCCAGCAGGAACAGCAGTACGGAGAGTTTCGCGCGCGGTTTGATAACCAGCTCTTTTTCGCCACGCAGTTCAATCAGCCCTTCTTCCAGGCGCTTCAGATACACCGGGTCGTCAGACAGTTTAGAGTTGAACAGGATGGTGACCAGGAAGGACATCAGCAGCACTGCCAGCAGCGTGGACGGAATGACCACGGACAGTAAATGGATGTAGCTGATGCCATGACCTTCCATGACGGAAGACATATACACCACAGCCGCGGAGATCGGCGATGCGGTGATAGCGATCTGCGCCGAAACCACTGCGGTGGAGAGCGGACGGCAAGGTTTAATCCCTTGCTCCTTCGCCACTTCAGCGATAACCGGCAGCGTTGCCAGAGAAATATTACCAGTACCGGCAAAAATCGTCAGAAAATAGGTGACGATCGGCGCCAGAATAGTAATGTATTTGGGATTTCTACGAAGAAGTTTTTCAGTCTGATTAACGAGGTAATCAAGACCCCCTGCCACTTGCATTGCCGAAATAGCCGCGATAACGGCCATGATGATGGAAATAACGTCAAACGGGATGTTCCCCGGTTTCACGCCGATGGCCGCCAGGACTAAAACCCCTAGTCCTCCTGCGTAACCTATGCCAATTCCCCCCAGCCGGGCGCCGACAAAGATTGCCGCTAACACGATGATGAGTTCGATGACTAACATAACTGCTTCCTTGATTGTTGAGCGTTGGATAATTAAATGTTGTGTTTTAGTATCCAATAAAAGCGAGAAAGGCATGTCATTTCTGACATGCCTCTCTCATTTTACTCTGAACTAAAATTACTGTTCATTTTCGTCTGTATAACGTTTTGCTTTGTATGCCGGATGCATCAGGTTCTGCGGAGAGAAGATGTCATCCAGTTCGGCTTCGGTCAAAAGACCGCGTTCCAGCACCACTTCACGGACGCTCTTACCGGTTTCGGCACAGATTTTACCGACAATGTCGCCATTGTGGTGACCGATGAACGGGTTGAGGTAGGTGACGATACCGATAGAGTTGTAGACGAAACCTTCGCACACCTCTTTGTTCGCGGTAATACCGTTAATGCATTTTTCCAGCAGGTTGTAGCAGGCGTTGGTAAGGATGTGAATGGATTCAAACATCGCTTCGCCAATCACTGGCTCCATCACGTTCAACTGCAGCTGACCGGCTTCAGAGGCCATGGTGACGGTCGTGTCGTTACCGATAACTTTAAAGCACACCTGGTTGACCACTTCCGGCACCACCGGGTTCACTTTCGCTGGCATGATAGAGGAGCCTGCCTGCAGTTCCGGCAGGTTGATTTCGTTCAGACCCGCACGCGGACCCGAAGAGAGCAGGCGCAGGTCGTTACAAATCTTGGACAGTTTCACCGCCAGACGTTTCAGCGCACTGTGAACCATGACATAAGCGCCGCAGTCAGACGTGGCTTCAATCAGATCTTCTGCCGGAATCACCGCCAGGTTGCTGACTTCGGCCAGCTTTTGCACCGCCAGGTGCTGATAGCCATCCGGCGTGTTCAGACGGGTACCGATCGCCGTTGCGCCGAGGTTAACTTCCAGCAGCAATTCAGAGGTACGCAGAATGTTTTTGGTCTCTTCGTTCAGCAGAACGTTAAAGGCGTGGAATTCCTGACCGAGGGTCATCGGTACCGCATCCTGCAACTGGGTACGACCCATTTTGAGGATGTCCTGGAATTCAACGGCTTTATTCTGGAAACCATCGCCCAGTTGATTCACCGCGTCGACCAGTTTGAGAATGGACGCGTAAACCGCAATACGGAAGCCGGTCGGGTACGCATCGTTCGTCGACTGGCATTTGTTGACGTGATCGTTCGGATTCAGGTACTGGTATTCACCTTTCTGGTGTCCCATCAGTTCCAGACCGATGTTTGCCAGCACCTCATTGGTATTCATGTTTACGGAGGTTCCTGCGCCGCCCTGGTAGACGTCAACCGGGAACTGATCCATGCATTTTCCGTTATTCAGAACTTCGTCACATGCGGCAATAATGGCGTTCGCGATGCCTTTAGGAATGGTGTGCAGTTCCTTGTTAGCCAGCGCAGCGGCTTTCTTAACCATCACCATGCCACGTACAAACTCAGGAATGTCGCTGATTTTGCTGTTGCTGATGTAGAAGTTTTCAATCGCTCTCAGAGTGTGGACCCCATAATATGCGTCCGCTGGAACTTCCCTGGTGCCCAACAAATCTTCTTCGATACGAATGTTGTTTAACATGTGAACCTTCTTTTTCAAGCTGCCAATGAATTCACCAAACACACAAAATTAATGAGACTATGTGCGTTTTCTGACCGACGATTATTTCCTTAATCGGTCTGGTGCCCACGATCATATGCTGATGATAGCGAATTGCAGTAATCTGGATCACTTATTGTGGCTTGTTTCGCATAAGAATCATTAATCTGTGAAATGAGTCACCGCTTTATGATTTTCGGCAAAAATAACGTTGCGAACCGCTTGAAATCCGCCACTTCACCACCACTACAAGTCAATGCGAATCGCAAACCCATACCGGCAGTGGCGACATCGCCCCTATTTTTAAAGGAGAAGCCAGTGCGCTGGATACCGTTTATTGCCTTCTTTCTCTACGTTTACGTTGAGATATCTATTTTTATCCAGGTGGCCCATACCCTGGGCGTCCTGCTGACGCTGGTGCTGGTGATTTTCACTTCCGTGATCGGGATGTCGCTGGTGCGTAACCAGGGCTTCAAGAACTTCATGCTGATGCAGCAGAAAATGGCGGCGGGTGAGAGCCCGGCAGCAGAGATGATTAAAAGCGTGTCGATCATCATCGCTGGTCTGTTACTGCTGTTGCCGGGTTTCTTCACCGATTTCCTGGGGCTGCTGCTGTTGCTGCCGCCAGTACAGAACCATCTGACGGTGAAACTGATGCCTTACCTGCGTTTTTCCGCGATGTCCGCTGGCGGTTTTAGCGGCGGAAATGACGGAGGAAACACCTTTGAAGGGGAATATCAGCGCAAAGATGACGATCGCGATCGCCTCGACCATAAAGACGACCGCTGACAGTAACTGCCCGGCACTCAGCCGGGCATTTTTATACGCTTCGGTAACACGAACCACAGCACGACCAGCATGATAATGGCGTAGAGACTCTTCCAGCCCACCATCACCAGTAACAGCAGACACAGCGCGCCGCCAACCGCCGCCAGCAGTTTGTATTTCCCTGTCAGCAGCCGACACCCCGCCACCATGCACAGCAAATAGATGATGATAAAAATACCGTTGGCGTAGACGATGAGCGCATCGAGATTGATTTTCAGCCAGTAGACGCAGAGCGAGCTCAGCGCGCAGCAGGCCAGCACAGCGTTCAGCGCGTTGATCGGCAGATGCCGACGGGAGAGCCTGGCGAGGCGGCTTTGCGGTGAGTACATCGCCTGCGACCACACCAGACGGGCGAAGCTTTGAATATAAATGTTCAGGCTGGCGAAGCAGGCGAGATACCCGATCACGCAGGCAATCCACAAGGCCTTAACGCCGAACAGGTCAACGACAATTCCCGGAAGCGAGGCCGCCGCCGCGCGATCCGCGCTATAAGCGTTGAAATGCAGCACGACGACCGTACAGGCCCAGTAAACGGTGCCGGCCAGCAGCAGGCCGATCATCAGCGCACGCGGGAAGTCCCGCTCCGGGTTTTTAAATTCCGACGCCAGATGCGCGAAGGCTTCCAGCCCGACAAAGCACCAGAACATCACCGACAGGGCGGAAAACAGCTGCGGGACGTTGATTTCATTGACCGCCGGGAAGGGGATCGCCGCGACGGAAAGACCGCCGGAATACCAGATGGCGGCGATGAGCGCGACGATGAGCACAGCGACTACCGTTTGCAAATTGGCGCTGGAGCTGGCGCCGCGAGAGCCCACCCACCAGACAATCGCCAGCGTGCCGAACTCCGCAAACAGCAGTTGCTCATCATGCCAGCCAAACAGCGCCTGACCAAAGCCAGTAGCGATGTGCAGGGCAGCCGGTAAACCGACAGGAATGACCGAGAGAAACAGCCAGCCGGTGACCCTTTCCAGACGAGGGCCGAACGCCAGCCCGACGAAGTGCGCCACGCCGCCGGCGCTGGGAAAATGACGTCCGAGAATAGCGAACACAATGGCGACGGGGAAAACCAGAACGATAAGCACCGGCCAGGCCCACAGGCTGTTATCCCCGGAAACCAGTGCCGCCAGCGCCGGAACAGCAAAAACGCCGGTCCCCAACAGCGATGTTGCCAGCAAACCAATCCCTTGCGCGAGACCAAGCTCCTGCTTTAATCCACCCATGCTAATCGACCACCCAGGTCCTGCAAAAAACAAAGAAGATAAAGCGTATCACATCCCATTGGCCTCAGGCTTTAAGCGGATATTTCTTTCTTCAGTGCAATGAAATGGGATCTCTGAAACATTAAGAAAAATTTTTTTCCTGTTGCCCCTTGAAGGCCTAAAAACTTATCCCCATCTCTCTGGTCACTAGCCGGAAAACCGTTTACGGCCCGGCGCCATCCATAACTGATAATGACTTTCTCAAAGGAGAGCTATCAATGAGTATTCGTCCGTTACATGATCGTGTGATCGTCAAACGTAAAGAAGTTGAATCTAAATCCGCTGGCGGCATCGTTCTGACCGGTTCTGCAGCAGGTAAATCAACGCGTGGCGAAATCATCGCTGTCGGTAAGGGCCGCATCCTGGAAAATGGTACTGTGCAGCCACTGGACGTTAAAGTCGGCGACATCGTGATTTTCAATGATGGCTACGGTGTGAAATCTGAGAAGATCGACAATGAAGAAGTGTTGATCATGTCTGAAAGCGACATTCTGGCAATTGTTGAAGCGTAATTCCGCACGAGAATTTGAGGAAATAAGAACATGGCAGCTAAAGACGTAAAATTCGGTAACGACGCTCGTGTGAAAATGCTCCGCGGCGTAAACGTACTGGCAGATGCAGTGAAAGTTACCCTCGGCCCGAAAGGCCGTAACGTGGTTCTGGATAAATCTTTCGGTGCACCGACCATCACCAAAGATGGCGTTTCCGTAGCACGTGAAATCGAACTGGAAGACAAGTTCGAAAACATGGGTGCACAGATGGTGAAAGAAGTTGCCTCTAAAGCGAACGACGCTGCAGGCGACGGTACCACCACCGCTACCGTTCTGGCGCAGGCCATCATCGCAGAAGGTCTGAAAGCCGTTGCGGCGGGCATGAACCCGATGGATCTGAAACGTGGTATCGACAAAGCCGTCGTTGCTGCGGTTGAAGAACTGAAAGCACTGTCCGTACCGTGCTCTGACTCTAAAGCCATCGCTCAGGTAGGGACTATCTCCGCGAACTCCGACGAAACCGTAGGTAAACTGATCGCAGAAGCGATGGACAAAGTCGGTAAAGAAGGCGTGATCACCGTTGAAGACGGTACTGGCCTGGAAGACGAACTGGACGTAGTTGAAGGTATGCAGTTCGACCGCGGTTATCTCTCTCCTTACTTCATCAACAAGCCGGAAACTGGCGCCGTAGAACTGGAAAGCCCGTTCATCCTGCTGGCTGATAAAAAAATCTCCAACATCCGCGAAATGCTGCCAGTGCTGGAAGCTGTTGCGAAAGCAGGCAAGCCGCTGGTGATCATCGCTGAAGACGTTGAAGGCGAAGCACTGGCGACGCTGGTGGTTAACACCATGCGCGGTATCGTGAAAGTGGCTGCGGTGAAAGCACCGGGCTTCGGCGACCGTCGTAAAGCGATGCTGCAGGATATCGCTACCCTGACTGGCGGTACCGTCATCTCTGAAGAGATCGGTATGGAGCTGGAAAAAGCGACCCTGGAAGATCTTGGCCAGGCTAAACGCGTTGTGATCAACAAAGACACCACCACCATCATCGATGGCGTGGGCGACGAAGCGGCTATTCAGGGCCGTGTTGGTCAGATCCGCAAACAAATCGAAGAAGCGACTTCTGATTACGACCGCGAAAAACTGCAGGAGCGCGTAGCGAAACTGGCAGGCGGCGTTGCTGTCATCAAAGTTGGTGCAGCGACTGAAGTGGAAATGAAAGAGAAGAAAGCACGCGTTGACGACGCCCTGCACGCGACCCGTGCGGCGGTAGAAGAAGGCGTGGTTGCCGGTGGTGGCGTGGCGCTGGTTCGCGTTGCAGCGAAACTGGCTCACCTGACTGCTCAGAACGAAGATCAGAACGTCGGTATCAAAGTTGCGCTGCGCGCAATGGAAGCGCCGCTGCGTCAGATCGTGTCCAACGCCGGTGAAGAGCCGTCTGTTGTGGCGAACGCGGTAAAAGCGGGTGAAGGTAACTACGGTTACAACGCCGCTACTGAAGAATACGGCAACATGATCGACTTCGGTATCCTGGATCCAACCAAAGTGACCCGTTCTGCGCTGCAGTATGCGGCCTCTGTGGCTGGTCTGATGATCACCACCGAGTGCATGGTGACCGACCTGCCGAAAGGCGATGCGCCTGACTTAGGTGCTGCTGGCGGTATGGGTGGCATGGGTGGTATGGGCGGCATGATGTAATCATGCCCCCCTCGCACCCGGCATCCTTCAGGCTGCAGATGCGTTGGGTGCTCACTCTGTCACAGAGAATTGAAAAACCCCCGGTCAGAAATGGCTGGGGGTTTTTCTTTTGGTCATCTTTTTAGTATAACGTTCAACACGGACAAGTTGTGTCCAGCTCATTGATAACGAGGAATAACATGCGCGTAAAAGTCTGTGCAGGGATCGTCGGTGCCGCGTTGCTGCTGGCAGGTTGCAGTTCCAGCAGTGAACTGACCGCAGGCGGGCAGAACGTTCGCTTTGTTGAAGATAAACCGGCGGCGGATTGTCAGCTGTTAGGAACGGCGACCGGTAAGCAGAGCAACTGGCTCTCTGGTCAGCATGGCGAAGAGGGCGGCTCTATGCGCGGTGCGGCAAACGCGCTGCGTAACCAGGCCGCGGTAATGGGCGGCAATGTGATTTATGGCGTCAGCAGCCCGACGCAAGGCATGCTCTCAAGCTTTGTGCCGACCGACAGCGAGATGATTGGTCAGGTTTATAAATGCCCGAACTGATTTTTGGGTAATGCAGATGCTGCGCCCTCTCACGCTTGAGGGCGCATCGGTTACTGTTCGCCGTTAGTTTTGCGGAATGCTGGCCCGCAGGTGATGCAGTGCGCGTAAACACTGCTCCAGACTCAATGCCTGTTGTGGCGTGTGAGGGATGGCGCGAATAAAGACCTGACAGGCACGACCTTTCAGTTTACTCAGCCGTGGGCTGAAATTCATCAACCGGCGTGATATCGCTTTTGCCTCTTCGGAATCCGGGTTGCTGCGCGTTTTAATGACTGCGCCGCAGGTGAAGTCTTTGCCCTCATGATCAGAAAACCGGTATATCAACGCCAGATAGTGGCTGAACAGCGTCTGTTTCCAGTCGGGTTGATCGTAGCTGTCATATTCCAGTTCGCCCGTTTCACGGCAATCCACATCATATAATGGCAGGAAATCGAGTAGCGAGGAAAGGCGTATCGCCAGTTCATGCATTCCTGCATTATTAATCGCCTGAACGATGGCAATGACCAGCAGTTCAATTTGTGTTTCTTCAACGCATAATTGCGTTTGCGCTTCGTCATTCATCGTTAACGTGAATAATAAACGGCTTTCACTATTTTCTGTCAACGCGACAGATTCCACACGCCGTGAAATATCCGCCTGCGCAAGCTCTGGCCCGGTCAGTTCAGGAATATGGCCGTGCATCTTCTTCACGGCGCTGCGTTTTGCTCTTTCCAGCTGCTCCTGCGGCAAGCCGGTAAGGCTGGCGTGCTGAAAGAGACGGTGTTCGAGCGCAATCAACACGTCTCTCAGAACCAGCGGCGGAAAGAAAAATATCGCCTCTTTATTTCTTTGATATTTAACTTTGAGCGCAAGAGCCAGAAAGTTATTATCGTGACGAATAACACCAGTGTTAATTCCTTTTATCATGAGCAGCATGGTTACTCCCTGAACATTATTTAAATAAATAATGTAGGCGTTATATATAGATTAAATTAATGAAGTGATACTGTATTACAGTGACGGTAAAATAGCATATTGAAGCGGGATGCAAAATAAATTCATGGAAGAATTTCCCATGAATTTATTTTTGCAAAAAGCAGTGGGTGGTTATTGCTGGCGAAGCTGGAGATCGAGCGGCGTTTTGCTCGGCTCTCCGCCGATTTCCCGCGCCAGTCTTGGCACCATGTAGCCTGAGACCAGCGTCAGCAGTTCGCGGACGATACGGCGGGCTTCGTCATCGCTGACCAGGAAGTGCGCGGCGCCCTGTACTTTATCGAGCACATGAAGGTAATAGGGCATGACACCCGCATCGAACAGCGCGTTGCTGAGATCGGCCAGCGTTCTGGCGTTATCGTTCACGCCGCGCAGCAGCACGCTCTGGTTCAGCAGCGTCACCTTCGCTTCGCGCAGTCGGGCCATTGCGGCACGGAACGTATCGTCAATTTCGTTGGCGTGGTTAATGTGGTTGACCAGCAATATCTGCAGCGAAGAGCGTGCAAAGCGGGCCGTGAGCGCGTCCGTAATGCGCGCAGGAATGACCACCGGCAGGCGCGAGTGAATGCGTAAGCGCTTCACGTGCGGGATCGCCTCCAGTTGTGTCAACAGCCAGTCCATTTCATGATCTTTCGCCATGAGCGGATCGCCGCCGGAGAAAATGATCTCATCCAGCTCCGGGTGAGACTCAATATACGCCATCGCGGTCTGCCAGTTGCGCTTGTTGCCCTGATTGTCGGCGTAGGGAAAGTGCCGACGGAAACAATAACGACAATTTACCGCGCAACCGCCTTTTACCAGCAGCAATGCCCGGTTCTGGTATTTGTGCAGCAGTCCGGGAACTACGCTGTGTTGTTCTTCCAGCGGATCGGTGGAGAAACCAGGGGCGGCGACAAACTCCTCTTCTGAGGTAAGTACCTGACGCAAAAGCGGATCGTTGGGGTTTCCCTTCTCCATGCGGGCGATGAACGCACGCGGAACACGCAGCGGGAACAGGCGTTTTGCGTCCCGTCCGGCCAACAACTGTGCATCAGCGTCTACATTTAAAAGACGCAGAAGTTCATCCGGATTGGTTACAACATCGGCAAGTTGCGATAACCAATCTTCTCTGGAAAGGGTGTTTAGGGTTACAATGTCTGCCATTTTTTGGCTAAGCTACCAAGTTTTCAAATTCAGAGGGCCTTATGGCGACTTACTATAGCAACGATTTTCGTGCCGGTCTTAAAATCATGATGGACGGCGAACCTTATGCGGTCGAATCCAGTGAATTCGTGAAACCCGGTAAAGGCCAGGCATTTGCGCGCGTTAAACTGCGCCGCCTGCTGACCGGTACCCGCGTAGAGAAAACCTTCAAGTCTACTGATTCTGCCGAAGGCGCAGACGTTGTCGATATGAACCTGACCTTCCTGTACAACGACGGCGAATTCTATCATTTCATGAACAACGAGACTTTCGAGCAGCTGGCTGCAGATGCGAAAGCCGTTGGTGATAACGCAAAATGGCTGCTGGACCAGGCTGAGTGTATCGTGACCCTGTGGAACGGTCAGCCTATCTCCGTGACCCCGCCGAACTTCGTCGAGCTGGAAATCGTTGAGACCGATCCTGGCCTGAAAGGTGATACCGCAGGTACCGGCGGCAAACCGGCAACCCTGAGCACCGGCGCTGTGGTGAAAGTGCCGCTGTTCGTCCAGATTGGCGAAGTCATCAAAGTGGATACCCGTTCTGGCGAATACGTATCCCGCGTGAAGTAATTCATGTGATGTATTATCAGGCGTAGCCCCGTGCTGCGCCTGACCCCTCTCATTCTCCTAAAATCTACGCCTTTCTCTTTCTTTTCCGGGATTTTGTCTATGCTTATAAGGCACAAATAACACGGGCTATAAAAGGAAGATATTATGGTTAAGAAAACAATTGCAGCAATCTTCTCTGTTTTAGTGCTTTCTTCACTCTTGACTGCATGTAATACAACGCGCGGCGTCGGACAGGATATTTCTGAAGGCGGGAGCGCGATCTCTGGTGCGGCGACGAAGGCGCAGCAGTAGTACCGGCAGCAAGCGGTGCGGCGGTTCTGCCGTGCCGTTATCCTCTTCTTTCGGCGGCGGAAAGAAACGGTGAAAACCGGTTCTCGACCTTCAGTTTGAGCCGAATATTGCGTTTATAGGTATAGACCGTTTTCCCGTTGATGTTCAGCATCCGGGCAATGGCACCGTGGCTCGTTCCTTCCATCCACAACGACAGCACTTTCTCTTCCTGCCGCGTCAGCAGCGGGGCAACGGTGCGTGCATGGTTAATACCAGGGCTTGAGCGTAACGCGCCATCCACAATGTTCATCATATCGGTCAGGGCGATTTTCTTGTCGAGGATCGCCCATGAGGCGTCGTGCAGATCTGTCGACGTAAAATCATCGTACTGCAACAGCACCAGCCGCGAGCGGGGAGAGGAGCTACGGATCAGTGAAGAGATCAACGGGATCTGATGGCGCTCGGCCGCAAAACCGCTGAGGTCGGCAATAATTAAATGCGGCTGCCAGCCTTCAATATGTTCTTTTGCCAGCAATAAACTGCTCAGGCTGGTGATGGAAAGCGGGGCCGCAAAAGCATTGACCTGCATCAGCCAGGATTCCAGCCCCTGACGGCTGAAGTGGCATCGATCAAGTAATAGAATCTTGTACATTCTGGCTTCGTAATGAAATGAATGAGGCTGACTGACGAAGTTTCCATCATAAAGAAGTCGATGCGGAATAAAGGCGGAATCTAAGCCGCTAAACAGGCCCATTTCCGGGTATAACGCTAAAATTCCGTGACTTAAGTCAAACGTCTTGAATCTCTGCGTTCACGAGGTAAAATGAACCACTTCAACCACCTTACGGGACGACCCGTAAGCGTATCTCATTACGGGGACGGCCCCACACTGGAGCCACTATGTCCTGGTTAATTCTTGTTGTTGCAGGTCTTCTTGAAGTCGTCTGGGCCGTCGGCCTGAAATATACTCATGGTTTTAGTCGATTCGTGCCGAGCGTCATCACCGCCGTGGCGATGATTACCAGCGTCGCGCTGCTCTCCTGGGCGATGAAAACGCTGCCGGTCGGTACGGCATATGCGGTCTGGACGGGCATTGGCGCAGTCGGCGCGGCAATCACTGGCATCATCCTGCTTGGTGAATCCGCAAGCGTGGCGCGCATCGCGAGCCTGGTGTTGATTGTCGCCGGGATTATCGGCCTGAAGCTCAGTGCGCACTAAGGCGTCTGTCTTACCCAGATAAGCTTACTCACATCAAAACCCTGCCGGGTCGCGACATCCAGCATCTGCTGTTTCATCTCTGTTGATATGGTGGGCGTGCGGGCGAGGATCCACAAATAGTCGCGATCCGGTCCACAGACCAGCGCATGCTGGTAGGTGTTATCCAGCGCAATGATGTTATAGCCGCCATAGAAGGGGCCAAAGAAGGACACCTTCAGCGCGGCTCTGTCCGGCGATCCGGTGAAATATGCCACGCCATCGGTTTTTTGCCACATGCCGCGGTCCGGGTTATATCCCTTGTTGATCACGTTCAGCCCGCCGTCATTGCGCAGACTGTAAGTCGCGGTGACCTTTTGCAGGCCGCTTTCGAAACGGTGATCGAGACGGGCGATTTCATACCAGGTGCCGAGGTAGCGCTGGGCGTTGAAGGGGGCGACGACAGTGACGCCAGGCGGTGGTGTCGGGTTACTACAGGCAACAACCAAAAACGCAACGGCAACGGACATGATGGCAGAGAGCACACGCATGATTTCTTCCTTGCGAGGTTTTTAGCTAAGTGTAGAACGCAATAGGGAAAAAAGAGGTGATGGCAGAAGAAATTTGCCCTCTTACTGCGACGTAAGAGGGCAGGGAGATTACAGGAAGATCACGCCGACCAGCGTCACTACCGTCAGGATAGCGGCCAGACCGTAGAAGACCCATTTGCCGCTTGGCACATGGATTTTCAAATCGTGCATTGCGTGATGGATACGGTGTAAACCGCACCACAGCGGCAGCACGATCATCACGAACAGGAACACGCGACCGATAAAGCTCTGAGCAAACGCCAGCACGCGCTCATAACTCAGCGCATCGCCCGGAAAGAGTCCCAACGGAAGCAGGATCCCCACCAGCAGCACCATCACCGGTGCAACAATGGCGCTCCACATGCCGCCTGCGCCGAACAGACCCCAGAATACGGGCTCGTCAGAGCGTTTTGGATTTGGATTGATCACGTTAGCCTCCTTACCAGTACAGGGTGACAAGCAGCACGACAACGGTGACCACCGCCGTTACCACCCAAAGCCCTTTAATGATCGGCTCTGGCCCCATTTTTTCATCTTTTACGATAATATTCGCCGCTTTTGGCGCCAGTTCGAACCAGGTTTTGGTGTGCAGCAATGCGCCAGCCAGGGCGATGAGGTTAAGGATCACCACCACCGGGTTTTGCAGGAAGCCCACGAAACCTGCCCAGGATTCAGGACCGTTTTTCAATGCGAACAGGCCGTAAATCAGGACAATACTGAACCAGACTGCCGGTACCGCCGTCCCTTCACGCAGCATATAGAAGCGATAAAACGGCAGATTTTTCCACCAGGTGGACGGCATCGGCCGTACATAGGCTTTGCGTTTAGTCGTCATAATGCACTCCTTAGCGTGGTTTCAGGGTGGCGATAAGAAAGTCTTTCGAGCTTTCCACTTTACCCTGCTGAATGGCGGCAGCCGGATCGACGTGCTTCGGACAGACTTCAGAGCAGAAGCCCACGAAAGTACAGCTCCATACGCCGTTCTGACTGTTAAGCTGCGCCATACGCTCCTTCTTACCGTGGTCGCGGTTGTCTTCGTTGTAACGATGCGCCAGGGTAATCGCCGCCGGGCCGATGAATTCTGGATTCAGGCCAAACTGCGGGCAGGCGGCATAGCACAGACCACAGTTGATGCAGCCGGAGAACTGGTGATACTTCGCCATCTGCGCCGGGGTCTGGGTGTTTGGCCCTTGATCCGGCGTACGCGGGTTGCCGATGATGTACGGCTTAATCGCTTCCAGACTTTCGATAAAGTGAGTCATATCGACCACCAGATCGCGTTCAATCGGGAAGTTGCCCAGCGCTTCGACTTTCAGCCCTTTCGGGTAGTCACGCAGGAAGGTTTTACAGGCCAGCTTCGGCACTTTATTGACCATCATGCCGCAGGAACCACAAATCGCCATACGACAGGACCAGCGGTAGCTCAGATCCGGTGCCAGGTTATCTTTGATGTAGCCCAGCGCGTCCAGCAGCGAGGTCTGCTCATCGTAAGGCACTTCATAGAAAGCGCTGTGTGGTGCGGAGTCCACTTCCGGGTTATAACGCACCACCTCAACTTTCAGGTTTTTCATCTCAGCCATTCGCCGTCTCCTTCTTCTCGGCTTCTTCCGCTTCTGCACCGTATACGCGTTTCGCCGGTGGCAGAGTGGTGATTTTCACGTCGCTGTAATCCAGGCGGGTTGTCCCGTCAGCATCGCGGAAAGCGAGGGTATGCTTGAGGAAGTTGACGTCGTCACGCTCGGTACAGCCTTCGTCGAGACGCTGATGCGCGCCGCGTGACTCTTTACGCGCCAGGGCGGAGTGCGCCATACACTCGGCAACATTCAGACCGTGGCCCAGCTCGATGGTGTACAGCAGATCGGTGTTGAAGACGCTGGAAGTATCGGTGATGCGAACGCGCTTGAAGCGCTCCTGCAGCTCCGCCAGTTTGTCGACGGTTTTCTGCATCAGTTCCGGCGTACGGTAGATACCGCAACCTTCTTCCATGGAGATACCCATTTCGTCGCGGATCTTCGACCAGTTTTCGTTGCCTTCCTGGTTGACCAGCGCTTTCAGACGGTTTTCGACGTCAGCGACCTGCGCATCAAGCGCCGCGCTGTTGGCCGGGCCTGCGGTTGACGCACGCTCCATCGCCTGTTCACCGGCCAGACGGCCAAACACCACCAGCTCAGCCAGCGAGTTGGAGCCCAGACGGTTGGCACCGTGCAGACCCACGGACGAACATTCACCGACGGCGAACAACCCTTTAATGCGGCTTTCGCAATGCTGGTTAGTTTCGATACCGCCCATAGTGTAATGCGCGGTCGGGCGCACCGGAATCGGCTCTTTAACCGGATCCACACCCACATAAGCTTTTGCCAGTTCACAGATGAACGGCAGACGCTCAAGCAGTTTCTTCTCACCGAGATGGCGAAGGTCGAGATGCACAACGTCACCGCGCGGTGTCGGAATGGTGTTGCCTTTACGCCACTCGTGCCAGAACGCCTGAGACACTTTGTCGCGCGGGCCGAGTTCCATGTATTTGTTCTTCGGCTCGCCAAGCGGGGTTTCCGGGCCCATGCCGTAATCCTGCAGATAACGGTAGCCGTTTCTGTTAACCAGGATACCGCCTTCGCCACGACAGCCTTCCGTCATCAGGATCCCTGAACCCGGCAGGCCGGTCGGGTGATACTGAACGAATTCCATGTCGCGAAGCGGAACACCGTGGCTGAGCGCCATGCCCATACCATCGCCGGTCACGATGCCGCCGTTGGTATTGAAACGATAAACACGACCCGCACCACCGGTGGCAAGCACCACGGCGTTCGCGCGAATCTGCACCAGCTCGCCTTCCATCATGTTCATCGCGACCAGACCGCGGGCCTGACCGTCATCAACCAGAATGTCGAGAACGAAGTGCTCGTCGAAACGTTGGATCTGCGGGAACTGGAGAGAGGTCTGGAACAGGGTATGAAGCATATGGAAGCCGGTTTTATCAGCGGCGAACCACGTACGTTCAATTTTCATACCACCAAAGCGACGCACGTTGACAGAACCGTCAGGGCGGCGACTCCACGGACAACCCCATTGCTCAAGTTGGGTCATCTCGGTCGGACAATGATGGACAAAGTAATCCACGACATCCTGTTCACAAAGCCAGTCGCCACCAGCAACCGTATCGTGAAAATGATACTCAAAGCTATCGTGATCCTGCGCGACCGCTGCAGAACCGCCTTCAGCGGCTACCGTATGACTGCGCATGGGATAGACTTTTGAAATCAGAGCGATTTTAGCGTTAGGATTTGCCTGAGCTGCTGCAATAGCAGTCCGTAATCCCGCTCCGCCAGCGCCTATTACGGCAAGATCGGCTTGAAAGGTTTGCACGACATTCCTCCAGTTTATTGTTTTTTCGCAATGCGCTTAACCAAAGGTAGTTCATCGGTAACAAGCCGCCATTGCGAAAGCGTATCCACTACTCCTTTATGGGACGGCAGTATAACCGCATGGCGACAGGGGAAATTTGATGCGTTCGATTTTTTTGGGGATCTGTGCGGGTATTTATCACACCTTTTGATGAATTTCGTACGGAAATCACCTGCACTTATGGATTGGCCCACCTTCGCTGGACAAAATTTGTCTCCCCGGACGGTTGCGAGTAGACTTCGTGCCCTTAACACCAACCGGAGAAAAACTCATGAGCGAGACGGCAACCTGGCAGCCGAGCGCATCCATCCCTAACCTGTTAAAACGCGCAGCAATTATGGCGGAAATTCGACGCTTCTTCGCTGATCGCGGCGTGCTGGAGGTGGAAACGCCCTGTATGAGCCAGGCAACGGTCACAGACGTTAACCTGTTCCCGTTTGAGACCCGTTTCGTCGGCCCCGGGCATTCGCAGGGGATGAGCCTGTATCTGATGACCAGCCCGGAATATCACATGAAGCGTCTGCTGGCCGCAGGCTGCGGGCCGATATTCCAGCTTTGCCGGAGTTTCCGCAACGAAGAAATGGGCCGCCACCACAACCCGGAATTCACCATGCTGGAGTGGTATCGTCCACATTTCGACATGTATCGTCTGATCAACGAAATTGACGATCTGTTGCAGCAGGTTCTTGAATGTTCACCCGCGGAAAGTCTCTCCTATCAGCAGGCGTTCCAGCGTCATCTGGAAATCGACCCGCTCTCGGCGGATAAAACGCAGTTGCGCGAAGCGGCGGCGAAACTCGATCTGAGTAATATCGCCGACACCGAAGAAGACAGGGATACATTACTGCAACTGTTGTTTGTCACCGGGGTTGAACCGCACATTGGTCAGGATCGCCCGACGGTGATCTACCACTTCCCGGCAAGCCAGGCGTCTCTTGCGCAGATCAGTACGGAAGACCACCGTGTCGCCGAGCGCTTCGAGGTCTACTACAAAGGGCTGGAACTGGCGAACGGTTTCCACGAACTGACCGATGCGCGCGAACAGCAGCAGCGTTTTGAACAGGATAACCGCAAGCGCGCCGCACGAGGTTTACCGCAGCAACCGATCGACCACAACCTGCTGGACGCGCTGAGTGCCGGTATGCCGGACAGCTCCGGCGTGGCGTTAGGTGTGGATCGTCTGGTCATGCTGGCGCTGGGCGCCGACACCATCGGCGATGTCATCGCGTTTACGGTCGACCGCGCGTAATTGTGGTTGTTTTACCCTCTCCCTGGCAGGAGAGGGTTGTCGCTTACAAACTCCCCGGCGTTCTCGAACGTCTTCCTGCCGACGCAATGGTTTTCCCTGACGCTTTACCGCCCATCGTTTCGACGCGCATCTGGAAGGGCGGGAATGGCATCTCGATGCCGTACTCGCGGAAACCGGCCAGAATCAGCTGGTGGATCTCATGGCGCAGCGGCATACGGTGACCCATCTCAGCCGCGTAAATACGCAGCTCGAAAATCTGGATACCTTGTTGTAAATCCACCAGGAACACTTCCGGCGCCGGGTTGTCGATCACCAGCGAGCAGCGCTCAGCGGCGGTATAGAGGATCTGTGTCACCTCTTCGCTGTTAGCATCCGACGGCGCAGGGACCGTCAGCACCACACGCGTCACCGAATCAGACAGCGACCAGTTAATAAACTGCTCGGTGATGAAGGCTTTGTTCGGCACGATGATCTCTTTGCGATCCCAGTCGCTGATCGTCGTCGCGCGAGTGTTGATCTTCGTAATGCTGCCGGTTAAATCGCGGATCGTGACGGTATCGCCAATACGAATCGGTTTTTCAAACAGGATGATCAGGCCGGAGATAAAGTTGGCGAAAATCTCCTGTAATCCAAAACCGAGACCAACACCGAGTGCCGCCACCAGCCATTGCAGTTTTGACCACTCAATGCCAATCATCGAAAAGCCGACCAGCCCCCCGACGAGCAGCAACAAATATTTGGTGATGGTAGTGATGGCATAGCCCGTACCCGGCGTTAGATCCAGATGCTGGAGGATCGCCAGTTCCAGCAGCGCAGGGAGGTTACGCACCAGTTGCGTGGTGATGATCAGCACCAGAATTGCGATCAGCACCGCGCCGAGGGTGATCGGCTCAAGACTTTCCACTCCCTGTACCGTTGAAGTCACATCCCACAGCGAAATGTTTTCCAGGAAGCCAAAAGCGGAATGGATTTCAGACCACAGGACAATGACCGACACCAGAGCAATCAGCATCAGTATCGACCGTACCAGCCGCAGTGACTGCACGCTGATGGCATCAAGATCGACCTCGCTCACCTCCACTTCAGCGGAACCCTCAAGGCTTGAAGCGTGGTGGTCATCCTCGCCACGGGCGCGCTGCGCCAGCATCTCAGCACGGCGATGTTTGGCGCGGTCGAAGGCCAGACGGCGCCGCTGGATCAGCATCCAGCGGCGGATAACGTGGTAGATCACCAGCAACAGGAACCAGATGGCGACAGAGGTTTCCAGACGCGCCAGTAACGCCTGAGATGTTGCCAGATAACCCACGCCGGCGGCCAGTATTGCCACCAGCGGCGCACCTGACAACAGGTTCCAGAGCAGGCGGTTAACCATGTTGTCCCCTTCGCCCTCTTTATCGAGATAAAGGGGGATGCCCGCGCGCTTCAGGCTCAGCGTGACCACCGCCAGCGCACCGCAAATCAGGATAAAACAGAGCCTGCCGAGCGAGGCGGAGAATTCACGATCGTTAAGGTTATCGAACATGATCAGCGCCATGATGAGCGGCACAATCAGCCCGATGCTCATCAGGTAGTAGCGCATCGCCCGCGCCACGCGCTCGCGCGGCCAGCTAAAGTGGGTGATGAACAACCCATTGGGTCGAGCGAAGGTGGCGCAAATCATCACCACCCACAGCAGCGGCACGGTGGCGGTCACGCCATCGCCAATCGCTACCGCCAGCGGATAAGGCCAGGCTTCCTGCAATCCATAACCCAGCGTCATCCACAGCACGGGAAGTGGCGAGGCTACCAGAATCGACCAGAACACGGTGCGTAACGTCAGCCAGAAATGGTCCTGCGTCACTTTGCCGACGCGGGCGCTGGAACGCTCCAGAAAACGGGTGAAATGCTTGCGCGAGCTGATGCTGAACCCGACCAGAATCAGCGCCCCAAACAGTGGGAACAGCGTCTCTTTGCTGGTGAGCATCATCACCGTGGCTTTGCCCAACTGGCTGAAGGTATTGAGTGAGATCAGCCGACGCAGATCCTGCACGATTTCAATCGGCCAACTGAAAGTGATGGGGCTGACATCTGACGTCCAGAACAGATAGCGGTGGGTGGCTTCATTCACCTCTTTCAGCGCATCTTCAAGCTGACCGTTAGAGACTTTCAGCTTGGTCAGTTCGAGGATCAGCGTATCGCCGCCCTGCAACAGGGAATTCAGCAGTTCGCGCTGAGTGCGCAGTTGTGCATCCAGAATGCGGCTTTGCTCGCGGGTCAGCTCCTGACCATCGGCCTGACGAATTTGCTGAAGCTGCGGCTGCTTGTTGAGCTGCTCTTCATAACGCAGACGCTGCACGCGCAACTGCGCCATTTCGGTATCCAGTTGCTGCGGTTTGGGCATTTCCGGCAAACGCGCCACCTGAGCGCGCAGCGCTTCCCCCAGCAGGTTTGAGGAGCCGAGCCATTGCGATTGCTCGCGCAGCGTATTCAGCGCCTGACGAACCTGTAGCGTCTGATTAGTCGCCTGACGTTGCTGCGAGGCCACCAGATCCATCCGCTGCGCCTGTTGATTCAGCGCCTGCGACAACTCGCGGTTCGTTTTGAACTGCTTAACGATCCCGGCGGGCAGGTTGGCGCTGTTTTCCGCCAGCAGCTCGCTGCTTTCGAGAGCGCGTTCCGCCTCACGCTGACGCTGGTTGTTAAGCTGATTACGCAGCCCCTGCAGGTAAGCATCAAGCTGTTCGCTCTGCTTTTGCGCCAGTTCCGAGCGCAGTCGTGACAGCTCCTGGCGGTTATTGGCAGACAACTGCGCCAGCTCCAGTTCATCGACCAAAGCTTTCAGACGGGCGGATTCAGCCTGTTGATTGAGATTTTGCGCCTGCGCCAGCGAGGTGTTACCGGCAGGCGCGTTGACGCGTCTCTCCACTTCATTCAACTGGCGACGGGCATCGGTTTGTTGCTGGGGAAGCTGACTGAGGGAATCGGCGATTTCGCGGGCGCGATCCTGCTCCTGCTGCGCCAGGCGGCTTTTTTCCAGCAACTGGCTGCTGACCTGCAGGATCTCCTGATTCAGCGCGTCGCTCGTCATCCCAACGGGCACCTGGCGGGGTTCCGTGCTCTGGTTATTGAGCTGGGTGCGTAACGTCTGGGAAAGTCTGGGGAAGTTGTCGATTACTTGCTGATATTGCTTCGCGCGCTCAAGGGAGCCTTTTCGCTCCTCAAGCGCGTTCAGCGCAGCCTGGAGCGCTTCGACAGTCTCCGGCTGAGCGGGCTTCGCCGCTTTCGCCTGCTCCAGTTCCTGGGCGATTTGTTTGGCATCGGGGGCCGTCGCTGCGTACGCCCCCAGGCTGAGGCTCCAGGCCATCAGGAAAGTGATAATCAGGCGCACGGGATACCTTTTTTGTCAGGAATTAACCTTCGTCATTCTTTTCATCAACCAGCGGGCTGGCGTCATGTTCGGCTTTAATTTCGTCGGCAGACAGCGGCGCAGGCTCTGCATCCGGCGTGGCCCTCGTTTCGGTGGAGAACGCCAGCGGTTGACCCAGTTTAGTGACCGACAGGCTTTGCAGTTGCTCAACCAGCGCGACTTTACCCGGCGCGAACAGGTTGATCACGGTGGAGCCCAGTTTGAAACGGCCCATCTCCTGGCCTTTCAGCAGCGCCACGGAACCTTCGCTCTCACCTTCCGGCCACGTCCAGCGCTTGATGATGCCTTCGCGCGGCGGCGTGATAGTGCCTGCCCAGACGGTTTCAATGCTGCCAACAATGGTTGCGCCAACGAGAATCTGCGCCATCGGGCCAAATTCCGTATCAAACAGGCAGATCACGCGCTCATTGCGGGCAAACAGATTCGGTACGTTCTGTGCCGTCAGGTGATTCACGGAGAACAGATCGCCAGGCACATAAATCATTTCACGCAGAATGCCGTTACACGGCATGTGGACACGGTGATAGTCACGTGGCGAAAGATAGGTCGTGGCAAAAGTCCCGTTGCGGAACAGCGCTGCCATCTGATAATTACCCGCGAGCAGCGCTTCCAGCGTGTAGTCGTGGCCTTTGGCCTGCAGAATTTTGTTGTCTTCGATGTTGCCAAGCTGGCTTATAACGCCGTCGGCGGGCATCACCAGTACGTTCGGATCGGTATTCAGCGGGCGGACTTCATCACGCAACGGGCGCACGAAGAAGTCGTTAAAGGTGCGATAGCTGGCGGTATCCGGCTTTTGCGCCTCTTTCATGTCGACCTTGTAGTACTTTACGAACAAATCGATGACCAGTTTGGTCAACCAGCCTGCTCGTTTGCTCGCACCCCAGCCTGCCAGGCGAGTGAGCCACAGTTTCGGCAGAATGTATTGCAGAGAAAGTTTAAGATCGTTTAACAAGGTAGCCTCCAGGCCATGATTTTATCATTCCCAATCCGCCGCGTTTTTCAGCGGATCTTACAGAAAAGTGGCCGATTTTAACGATGACGGACGTAAATGTCAGTCATCGCAAGCATAATTCTCAGTTATCGGTTTCCGAAAAGTTTTTACGCGTTTTTACCTGCGACATACTTTCAAGGATGCGGTGGTAATTGTCGAAGCGGCTCTCCGCGATTTCCCCGTTTTCTACCGCTTCACGGATAGCGCAGCCGGGATCGGTATCATGCTTACAGTCACGATATTTGCAACGGCCCAGATAATCATGGAATTCGACAAAGCCGTTAGTGATTTGTTCCGGCTCAAGATGCCACAACCCGAATTCCCGAACGCCGGGTGAGTCGATGACATCACCGCCGTGCGGGAAGTGATACAGACGGGCGGCGGTGGTGGTGTGCTGCCCCAGACCCGAGTTGTCGGAGACGTCGTTGGTCAGGATCTGATCGTCATGCAGCCCCAGTAGCGCGTTAAGCAGGCTGGATTTGCCCACGCCGGACTGCCCGGCAAAGATGCTGATGCGATTCGTCAGTGCCTCTTCCAGCGGTTGTAAACCGTTCTGGGTGCGGCTGGAGACCATCAGTACGCGATAGCCAATGTGGCGATAGATATCCATTTGCTCATTGACGAAGTCCATGCCGTCATCGTCCAGCAGATCGATTTTGTTCAGCACGATAAGCGGTTCGACGTTCAGGGTTTCGCAGGCCACGAGATAACGATCGATAATATTCAGCGACAGCTCCGGCAAAATCGCGGAGACGATAATGACCTGATCGATATTGGCGGCGATCGGTTTGACGCCATCGTAGAAATCCGGACGCGTCAGCACAGAGGTTCGCTCATGCACCGCTTCGACGATGCCTTTGACGTTGACCCCTTCTGCCGCGGCTTTGCCTGGTCGCCAGACCACGCGATCCCCGGTCACCAGGGAGCGGATCGTACGGCGAATATTGCAGCGGTGAATGTTTCCATCGGCGGATTCCACGTCAGCATGCATGCCAAAACGACTAATGACGACCCCTTCGGACGGTTCGCCAAACAGGTTGTCATCGAAATCGATCTTCTCCGAAGTCGTTTTGAGACGGCGCTGATGATTCGCTTTCACGCGGCGCTGCTGACCTTTGGAGAGTTTATTTTTACTCAATCGTTCTGGCTCCTGGTCGCCCTGTACGGGCAAAACCTCTATGATACACGCTATCTTTGATGAATATCGACCCGTCATCTTTCAGGACACTGATGGGTCTGGATTGTGAAATTATGGTGGAAAATAGCATGAGTGCAGATGAAAACAACCTGATTTGGATCGATCTTGAAATGACCGGGCTTGATCCTGAGCGCGATCGTATCATTGAAATCGCGACGCTGGTGACCGATGCGAATCTGAACATTCTGGCGGAAGGGCCGACCATCGCTGTTCACCAGTCTGACGATCAACTCGCGTTGATGGACGAGTGGAACGTGCGCACTCACACGGGCAGTGGACTGGTGGAGCGGGTTAAAGCGAGCACTCAGGATGATCACGCGGCAGAACTGGCAACCATTGAATTTCTCAAACAGTGGGTGCCTGCCGGTAAATCCCCCATTTGCGGCAACAGCATCGGCCAGGACCGTCGTTTCCTGTTTAAATACATGCCGGAGCTGGAAGCGTATTTCCACTATCGTTATCTTGATGTGAGCACGCTGAAAGAGCTGGCTCGTCGCTGGAAACCGGAAATTCTCGATGGTTTTAAGAAACAGGGAACGCATAAAGCGATGGATGACATCCGCGAGTCCGTGGCCGAACTGGCGTACTATCGCGAGCATTTTATTCAGTTGTAACACCGCGGTCCGAAAGCCCGGTCTGCTTGCGCCGCCGGGCATTTGGCGCTAAATTGTGCATCTTGCTGATAAAAACATCACTCAAACGGAAAACACAAAAAATTGCGGTTGAGGGGGTTGCAGCTCCACGGTTTTCTCGTATAATGCGCCTCCCGTAACGACACAGATTTGTTGCGTTACGGCAGTCAAATTTAATCGAGTATTTCAGGTTGCAATAAATGGCAGCATGAAAGACGAAGATTATGCGGGAATAGCTCAGTTGGTAGAGCACGACCTTGCCAAGGTCGGGGTCGCGAGTTCGAGTCTCGTTTCCCGCTCCAATTTTGGTTC
The DNA here is from genome assembly GCF_030053895.1 of Trabulsiella odontotermitis. Taxonomy (NCBI): domain Bacteria; kingdom Pseudomonadati; phylum Pseudomonadota; class Gammaproteobacteria; order Enterobacterales; family Enterobacteriaceae; genus Trabulsiella; species Trabulsiella odontotermitis. The sequence continues at coordinate 4,211,035 of NZ_CP125781.1, read as the reverse complement.
TGTAGAGTTCCACTGAATTCTGCAAGCCATTGAAAACAGGGCCGAAAGGCCCTTTTTTCATTCCAGTGACGTCCGCTGGAAACCGCCAACATCCGGGACTTTTAAGTCCATTTTTAAGTCCATGAATACGGATGAGGCGCTTTCCGGATTGTTGCTGGAGGAGCGAGGCCAACGAGACAAGCATCTAGTCCTGACTCATAGTTCAGGAGCTGGAGCATGGCACTCTCAGATATGGCTGCCCGGAACGCCAAGGCGACCGGCAAGGCTTACACCGTCAGCGACATCGACGGCCTCTCCCTCGCGGTCTCTCCGACCGGAGGTAAGACCTGGCACTACCGTTACTACTGGGCTGGCAAGCAGAAGCGCATGTCGCTGGGCACCTATCCGGAGGTTGGCCTTCGGGAAGCGCGCGCCCTCCGCGATGCGGCCCGCGCGTTGCTGGCCAAGGGCATCAATCCCCGAGCAGATCGCAAGCAGAAGCGCCAGGCTGTCCGTCTGGCCGACGAACACACCTTCCAGGCCGTGTTCGACAAGTGGGTCGAGCACCGCAGGCTCGTCCTCAAGGAAGGGCGTCAGAGCACTCTGACGCAGATCCTTCGCATCTTTAAAAAAGACATCCTGCCCACACTCGGGAAACGCCCCGTCTACGAAATTCAGCGTCCGGACCTTCTGGAGGTCGTAGCCAGGATTGAGCGTCGGAAGGCGCTCAGCGTGGCGGAGAAGGTGCGTACCTGGTTCAGGCAGATGTTCCGATACGCGCTGATCATCGTGCCTGGCCTGCCGCAGAACCCGGCGTTCGATCTGGATGTGGTGGCGTTGCCGATGCCGCCCGTTCGTCACAACCCGTTCCTGCGAATGGATGAGTTGCCGGCAATGCTGTCACGGCTGAGAAAGTACCATGGTCGGCTTCAGACACAGCTGGGGCTTCGACTGCTGCTCCTGACCGGCGTGCGTACGGGGGAGCTTCGGCTGGCGACACCTGATCAGTTTCATCTCGATCAGGGTCTATGGATCATCCCCCCGGAGGTTGTGAAACAGTTGCAGCTTGAGATGCGCAAGGAGGGCAAGCGGCCCGGCGACATTCCTCCCTACATCGTTCCTCTGTCGGCACAGGCCATGGAGATCGTTCAGCACATGCTGGAGCAGTTCAAACCTGCTCAGCGCTACCTGTTCTCACATGGCTGGGACCTGAAGAAGCGCATCAGCGAGAACACACTCAATCAGGCTCTCAAGCGCATGGGCTATACGGATCAATTGACGGGGCATGGCATTCGGGCGACGATTTCGACTGCACTGAATGAAATCGGCTATCCGAAAGTCTGGGTAGACGCGCAGCTTTCGCATTCAGATCCTGACAAGGTGAGCGCCGCCTACAACCATGCGGAATACGTGGAGCAGCGCCGACGCATGATGCAGGATTGGGCTGACCGGCTCGATCTGTTCGAACAGCATCAGGTGGAGGCCGCGAGCATGCACCTGACCGTCCATCTGGAAGGTGTTCCGGAGGTTCCTGATGAAGTTCCAGAGGGGGCGGAGGTCGCCATTGCACCTGCCCCTATCGTGTTGGTCTCGAAGCCTGGAGTCGGCATGCCTGCGCTGCCGGACACGGTGCATCGACTGTCCGCGATCACGGGGCCGCGTACACCACCGGTCTTGTCGGAAAGCCAGCGCGAGCAACTGGAGCGGTTGGATATCTTCAATTCGCCACACCTGCTTTCTGCGGCCGATTTTGCAAAAATGGCTGGCAAGTCGCGGCGGTGGATCAGCTACGAGATCAGCGGACGCAAGATGTTGGCGCTGAGCCTCGGCAACCTCGGTCAGCGCGTCCCGGATTGGCACTTCACGCCCCTCAAGCACAAGCTGATACAGGCGGTTCTCAAGTTCGCGCGTGATGCGGACTCGTGGGAGATCTACCGCGCGCTTTCTGGACCGCACGATGACTTCAAGGGGCTTGCCCCCATCGAAGCGGTGACCGCAGAGAACCTGCACGAAGTCGTTATGGTGGTGTGTTTTTCGCTGAAGGACAGCCAGGCGATGCTTCGGCTGGCGTAGTGGCCTGCTGGCAACGCTGTGTTGAGACCTGGCGGGCTGCGCTCAAAGTCAGGCCATTTAAGAACTTGCGGCGGTCAACTAAGTGATACCGACTGATCGAGACTGATCGAGCTTGCGCGCTCGCTCGATCAGCCGTTCGGTGAATGGTGAAGGCGCGTTTTGAGCGCGTAGCAAATACGTGCTCAGATCGTTCGGCGATCCCGCCAGCGGCCGCATCACGATGCCAAGCTTTCGTGCCGTATCGATGCGTGATTTTCCCGCGAAGCCGATTCCGTAGCCCGCAGCGACCAGAACGGCCATCAGTTCGAAAGATTTCGCGTGGTCGACCACGTTGAGTTTCGACGTGGCCGAGCTCAACAATTCCATGATCTGATGGCTAAGGGGCTCACAGTGCTCTGCTGACCAAAGCACCAGGGGGTACTGCACGGCCTTTTCCAGCGTGATTTCCGGGAACTCCAGGAGCGGTGAGAGCGCTGGAACCGCCACGGCAATCTCATCATCCCGCCTCATTCACGAGGGCGTTGATCGGGCGGTCTGAAAGTGCTGGCTGGCGGCATCGCTCATCAAGATTGGCTTCTTCAGCGCGAATGGTCGTTGAGTAATGCCAGAATGCGGCCCCTTTCCCGCTTTCTTATAGCTCTTTGGAATCAATTGCGGCCGTCCAAGCAGCCGTGATCGCCGACCGCCGCTCCGGTCGCTCGCTTACTGATGCTGTGGTGGTCTCGCAGGAGCGTCAGCTCAGTGCGGTCAGCTTCGGCAGCCCCTTCAGCAGCGTCGGCCACCACTTGTCGGCCGCGGCACCGAGATGAACGGTGATTCGCCGAGCGTGCAGCCTCAGTGTGGCGGCCACCTTGAGCACCTGCTCGCGCATCCGGCTCAGGCTCCAGCCGTGCCGAGTCTGCCGCTCCAGCAGGCAGCGCAGGCCATGCAGAATCTGGTAGGCGTAGAGGCTCAGCAGCAGGCTCACCTCGTTGCGGGCCATCACGTCCTGAACGGTGGAGGCACCGCGATCCGTCGACGAGAGGTGCACGTCGAGCGCCGACTTCACCTCGCCCATGTGGGCCTCGGCGCTGCCGCGCTTGCGATAGAGCGCCAGGACCTTCTCCGGCGGCCAGTCGAACTTGCCGAGGTTGGTGACCAGGAAGAAGGCATGCAGCAGCAGGTCATCGGGGCGTTCCTGCACCACCAGCACGACGCGACGCGGTGCCGACCAAGAGCCCGCTTGATACTCCAGATCGTGGCACCACTCGCGAGGCTGCTCGGGTGGCCGGCCAGGTGGCCGCTTCAGGTGCGGTGCCGCCAGTTTCTGCAGGCCGGAGTGACTGCGCAGTCGGCCCAGGTACTCGATGTCGCACTCTTCCAGGGCCTCCAGCGTCGCGTTGTCGGTGAAACCGGCGTCGATGCGCACCCGAACCTGGGCGCCGGTGCTCTCGTTGAGTCGCCGCACCAGATGCGGGATCCAGGTGTCGGCGTTCTCGGCCGGGCCGGCGTTGCCCTCGCGCAGCAGGCCGCCCACCATGTCGCCGGTTTCTGCCAGCGAGGCGACCAGCGGTGAATAGATCCGCGCGCCGTACAGGCCATGATAGGCCGAGCCGCCCTGGTGGCCGTGGACCTCGATCGGCAGGCCGTCGATGTCCAGCGTCAGCTGCTTGGGGCGCTCGCCGTTCTTCAGCGCGGTCAGGCGCCAGATCACCAGTCGCAGCAGGCCTTCGTGCACGGCATCGATATTGTCGCAGCGCCCGAGGCAGGTCAGCAGCCGCGACAGCGTGGCTTGAGACGGCCGGTCCTGGGCCAGGGGCGTTGTCCCGCGCGCATCGCTGCAGGCCAGCTGCCAGAGCGGATCACGGCGCAGCGTGTCGGTATCGCTGAGGTCGATCCAGCCCATCGCACGCTGCAGCACCAGGGTACGCAACTGGCTGGCCAGCGAATGAAGGATGCGCAGCGGGTGGCGTCGATCGACCAGATTGTCTTCCAGCGCCTCAATCACGCCGCTGTTGTCGAGGGCCTCACGCAACAGCAGAGCGCCGCTGTCGCTGGTAGTGCGCTGGCCGCTCAGCTCAACACGGACAGCGCCGTTGCATGAGGGCGTCCAGGTGGATAGGCTTTCACCCATAGCGGATGGCTCTCTTGGTTCAGATTCTTGGCGGAACACACTGAATTTTCAAGAGAATACCATCCGCTATCTTCGTTTTCGGGCCGGCCTCATGAATAAGCCGGGATCATGCCACAGCAGCTCGTTTTGCAGCTTGGCCTCAGCGGGCGGTGCGACAGCAAATCCAAGATCGTAACGACCATCCTTCACCCCGCTGACCTGCTCGGAAAACAAAGTCTCGGTAAGGCATATCGCCGTGCCGGGCTCCTCTGCGCGCTGCTTCGCCAAGAGGTGCGTCAATGTTGCGGTGAAGGCTCCGAAGGAGACGGCGATCCGTACCGATTCAGGGGGTTGCTGGCATTGCATGGCTGGCTCTCCTGTAAAGAAGGATGCGGTAGACAATGCCAGATAATAGCAGTCCGCGTTTAATTAAACGTGGTTTAATTTATGCTCTTATTTCACGCTTTTGTAGATGCAAAAGCGTGAAATAAGGCGAGGCCGGCCTACAGGCAGTACAAGTTTTGAGGCGGAGCCGGCCAAGGCGTTTGGCATGGCGGTAAAGGCGTTGAGGACGGAGCGCGGAACGGCCCAGGAGGCACTGGGAAACATGGCCGGAATCGAACGCGCGCACATGGGCAGAATCGAGCGGGGTGAGCACATGCCCACCCTGGCGCTGATCCTGCGCATTGCAGATGCGCTGGAATGCAGCGCGGCTCTGCTTATCGAAGAGACAGAGAAGTGCCTGAAGCTTGTTCGCGCCGGCGTCATGGCGAATGAAGGACAGGCCGATCGCGTTTGATGCTCACCATCAGATTACATCGGTGGCATCTACTCGACATTCTTCCAGGCGGATGCGGGAACTCTGTCCCACAGTTGACCATGGGTGATTTCTGCGCGGCGGTGGTCGCATGCCCCTTCAAATTCTCCTAGTTCAGAAGATGGAACGCGGTCTTTCATATGACTGTAGACCTGTTCCAAGGTGTGCAAGGTCTGGCATTTTCTGAACTGCATTAAATATCTTTTTCTTATCATTGATTGTCGCTTGCATTTATCCGAATTGACAATTGAGGGAGACGCTTCTGGTGTTTGGTTTAAATGTAACTCGGTGGAAATTGTTATTAGAATGTGCTTAAAGATTATATTTTCGTGAATGCATTCACACCGAATTGTTGACGTGTGCTCATAAGATTTTCAGGTTTCGATTTGAGCAGGATTTTCGTTAGGCGAACGACATAGGTGGAAGGCAAATCCCGCGGCAGGTATTTGCCTCAATGTGATGGTCTACAAGGTGCGCTGGAGGCGATCCAGGTTGCAGCCGAAATTCGTTCCTCGTTCGTTGATTTTCCAGGAGATGGGCGCTGGCTGCGCTTTTGGATATCCTCATCCGCTGGGCATGGAAGGCCGCGCAGCATGCCGAGCTTGATTACCGTACCTGAAAAAAGGTAGATTTCGCCAAACTCAATTTGCAGCGCCTCAATATACGCCTGATGCCGTTGGTGATGTGGTCGTTGCCAAAGTCAAGTATGGATTGTTAGGCGGAACTTCATCGAAAAGACGTGTGGGATCAGCCAACAGATAGCCATGCAATCGCCTTGATTTCCGTGGCCCGGTGACCTCGCAAGTCCAGATATTCAGGCCGCTATCCTGTTTACGATGCAATTGCAGCTTTTCGAACGCTTTCTGAATCCACTGCCAATCCGCAACATTTTCCTGTTTTGCCAGAAATGCCGTTTTGGGATGCTCTTGTGCGTAGCGCTGAAACAATCCTGGGCTGACCAGGTAAACGGTATCGGAGACGGTATGCACCAGGGCTTTAGCGTCGTTAATAATCAGCTTGCGGGTGCTGATATGCTGACGCAGCCAGGCGATGAAGTGTTCGCCAGATGGAGGCACCTGAGTTTCGTTTTTCACTTCGGCAGTTGAAGGAGCGGCAGGCGGCAGCTCAGGCTCCTGATCCTGCGTGGTGCCTGTCTCAGTTGGTTCGTTCGGAGATGCTGTGGTCGACGGCAGCGTCACGTCCGGTGTCCCGAGCAGATCGAGCAACGCATCGACGCCATCCACGCTGGCCGCCTGCGTACCAGGTCCAGGAGCGGAGAGCGCTGGAGCAGCTGCCGAGCCGGTGGACGGCAAAGGCTGCTCCGCAACGTTTGGTGAAGCGGGGGATGCATCCGCCGTAGAGGTGTCATCCTGCACCACTTCCACGGTTCCCTGAAACGCCGGCGGGCGTTCACTGCCTTCCCATATCAATGCTGGTGCAAGCCGAAGCAGAGTGAACGTGTGGGTCCAGCCAGTGTCGCTGGTGACGACCGCTTTCCAGATAGCCTTGTCATCCGGCGTGGCCTGGAGCATGCCGTGGTCCTGCAGGATATTGAAGACGGCCGTGTTGTTGGCCGGAATACCCTCGATGCCCTGAGACAGCAAATGTGCGCGCAGCTTGTCCGAGACAGTCTTGGAAACAAGCCACAAGGCATCCTGCGTCAGCCAACCGTCCGAGGCCTGTGGTTGATTCAGCTTTAACTCTTCCTTGAGCAGGTAGCGAAGCCCCTCCAACAATTTGCGCTGCAATGTATGCTTCGGTGCAGCCATCGCCTTGGCGGGATCTCCGCCGAGTTCCTGCGCCACGGAAGCCCGATCGGCATTCGTGACCAGTTCGCCCAATACTCCGGCGTGCTCATGCTGGCCGGCCAGGACATAAAGCAGCGCCGCCCACAGTTCGGGGTAGCTGCTGAGCCAGTCCAGGATCTCGCGATCGAGCACGCAGTTGTAAAGCAATCCACTCGCGGCGTTGTGCAGGCGGTACTCGCGATCCTTCCGATAGCGAAAGCGGTATGGATGCTGCAACGGTCCATGCCAGGGGTGCCACAAACTGCCGTCGTTCATCTCGACGTGCAGATCGACTGCAATTTTGCCGATGTCATGCAGCAGCGCCGCATAGGCTGTAGCGGCTGTCCAGGCCTCGGCCTGCGCGGCTTGATCTTCCGGTGTCGCCCCGGCTGGGAGAAGGTGGGACTGTCGCAGCTTGAGTGCGTAGGCGACGATCTCAAGCCCGTGGTCAAGCAGGCCGCCGGGATAGGCGTGGTGGTGCGATTCCGACGCTGGAAACTGTTGGACCAACTCGGCGTACCGTTCCAACGGGCCGAGGTACAGCACTGCGAATTGCTGACGCGAGAGTGATGTTCGCTGCCATATGTGCTCCAGCAGCTTCTGCCGGCGCGCGGTGGCCAGCAGCGATGCGGCCGGTTCCGGTCGCATCAGCCCTTTGGCCTTTGTTGCAGTGGCGGGCGCTGTGGTAGCGGCCTGCACGGGTCGTTTTCGTTGGAACAGCGCGAACATGAAAGCACCTGAAATTGCGGTCGGCGGGGAGCCTTTTCCTTTTCCGGATAGGCCCATTCCCCTTGGGCCCCATTCCCTTGCCCCTTGACGACCTTTTGCCCTTGCCGAAACCCTTTGATATAGCCCTCTGGGCCAGTTCCAGCGAGCAGGAATGCGGCACGGATGCAGTCCCTTTGTCGTCGTCCAAGATGCCTTCGTACGGCAGTTCTAGGCTGCGACAGAATTTGGCCTTATCTAGCGGAAAAAATTGATCTTTTTATTGCTCCAGCAAATTGCGATGTGCAATCCTTGCGGTGCGCCACTCATAGGCGCCGGGTGTGAGAACCCGAACTTGATACCAGCGGGTCGCGTTATGGCGATCCGTAGGGCAGACGTTCGCGTCTGGCCGGTCTGGTATCAGCCGGTTTCTCACCCCTGCGGGTCGCCGCCATCTATCGGATTCCATTCCGGGCGGCGCAGGGGAACAAGGCCACGGAGGGGACAACATGGATCATTCAGACAACAACAGAACCAGCATTCACGCGCAACGCGCGTATGCGCTCATCATGTCGGGCGTAGCGGAATGCGATACCGCACTGGACCAGCGCCTATTGCTCGACTCTCTCATCTGCCAGTGTGCGGTGTTCACCCGCATTCTGGGGGCGAACGCGAATTTTTTGATCTGCTGGAGAAGTTGAGGCGCGTTGATCTCGATACTGCGGGCGACCTGATGCCTGCCACACAGCATTGATATCCGCCTACGGCCGATGCGATCCCTGCTGTCGCACAAGCAGGCCGATGTGAGAGCTGCCACCTTGCGTTTCCGTTAGTCGGTGACTAATATGTCATCAATGACTAATGGAGGTGCGACATGGCAATGACCACGATGACCATCAGGAACATTGACGAGGGGCTGAAAGCGCGTCTGCGCGTGCAAGCCGCTCAGCATGGCCGTTCGATGGAAGATGAGGCTCGCGACATCTTGCGGGCGGCTTTATCGACCGAGACTGCACGCGGCAATTCTTTGATCGAGGCTATTCGTGCGCGGGTAGAGCCGCTAGGCGGGATCGAGCTAGACCTGCCGGCGCGGGATGCCATTCGTAACCCGCCGGAGTTTGATGCATGATCGTCCTCGACACCAACGTTCTGTCCGAGACACTTCGCCCAGCTCCCGATGCACTTGCGCTGACCTGGCTGGCTCAGCAACCTCGCTCAGCGCTGTTCACCACGACAGTCACGCGGGCGGAGTTGCTGTATGGCGTGCGCCTGCTGCCGGACGGCCAACGCAAGGCCGCGCTCATGGAGGCGATTCACGGCATCTTTGCTTCGGATATGGCCGGACAGGTGCTGGGCTTCGACAATGACGCATCCGATGCCTACGCCGAAATCGCAGCGTCACGCAAACTGGCGGGCAAGCCGATCAGCCAGTTCGACGCCATGATCGCGGCGATCGCAAAGTCGCGAGGCGCCAGCCTGGCAACCCGCAACGTCAAGGACTTCGTGGACTGTGGCATCACAGTGATCGATCCGTGGAAGCGTTGATCCAGGTGCTTGAGAAACTAGAACGAACAAAGCTCCCTTGTGGAGGTCTGAAGTAAGAAAGCAGTGCCTCCAACCCGTCTGCGAACGACACAGGAAGATATTTCGACGATGAACTAATGCAACAGTGAGAAGCGAGGATATGACCATGGCAACGCACGCACACAACAAGGGATGGGCCTATCGGCTCGGTAGCGGCATGGGGCGTGCCTGGCGTGGTTATACACGGTTGGAAAAGAAGGCTGCTCGCTGGCTGGTTGCGCAAGGCGTCCCCGGACTGGTGGCGTCGGCTCTCCCATGGCTTGCCAGGCTCGCGGTGCTTGGCGTTCTCCTCTGCGTCGCCTTCTGGCTGGCCTTGCTGCTCCTGTTCGTTGTCGCAGTTGCCTGGTCAGCCGGACAAGGCGCTGATGCAGAGGAAGATAAGTGGCCATCCACTAGGCATGATGATCTCAGGGAAATGCCCTGGTACGATCCTGTGCCTTATAACGACACGGACCACCCCGATTTCCCTGATGAAAAAGATCTGTAAGCGTTAAGTTATTTCAGCTTGCTGGAGATAACGCTAGGTCCTTTTCCTCCAGCCGCAGTGGCATCTTTCGTTGCGCTTGCCAATCCAGCAACTACGCCAGCAGCTCGAATTCCCACCCAAGTAAGCGTAGTAACCCAAAAAGTTGGTAGCACAAGGAACATCATTCCCATCACGAAGTTCAGCAGCAGATCCCCGAATGCATTGTTCAGCCCCATCACCGGGTCGAAATAGGTCATCGGACGGTTGTAGCCCCATCCCCAGCCATAGAGCGCGTCCAGGATCGTGGAGTCGACCCACCTTGCCAATTGGAACCAGAAATCCACGAAGAACAGGGCGAACTGGATCACGCTGACGGTCACCACGGTCTTCAGGTCGTAGGTGCCGATCACCAGCACGAGCGGAATGCAAATCACCAGCGCCATCTTGAGCAGTGACAACGCCATGGGCAAAGCCTGACGCATGACGTCCATCGCCGGGAAGAACCCCACGGCACCCACCGCCATCCCCACATCGCCCGCGGCTCGGGTAACGACATTCGGCAAGGTCTTGTCGATCTGGCCGCCGTAGTCGGTGTAGACGGCGCCCTGGTTCAGTTTCTGTTGCCGCGGGGCCGCGATGGCGCGGATCACGGAATCGTCCAGCTCGGTCCTGGAGATGAAGCCAGCCCAGTTCGCCATGCGTGAAAGCAGATTGGGATCGACCTGAGCCAGCAGGCGCGCACGTAGTCCGGTTGAACCATCCGACCACCATTCCCGGCAGTTCGGGTAACCGGCGCCGCTAGGCACCTCGGTCAGCCCCGCATCACGGCTGTCATCGTACGGCCATGACTCGCGAGGCGTGCTTGAGCGATAAGTGTCGTAGTAGCCGGGCGTGTCGACAAAGTAATTGGAGCCGATCCAGCTGACGTCCGCCATCTGCTCTTCGCTCAGAGTCGGGCGGTTCATGAACAGCTTGGCTCGGGCGGGACCGTAGCAATTGAGCGCGAAATCTGTCACTTCCTGAGCCAGCAAGGGGTCGTCGATACGGGTGTTGTCGATGTCCATCCTCATCTGCCGCAGGTCGGTTCCGCACGGGATCGCCGCGACGGCGGCACCGGTGACAGCCTTGGAGATCGAGTGCATGAAAAACCACCAGACCGGCACCTTGGCCGACTGGTTGTTGAGCGTGGTGAATGACTGGCCCCAACCTGTATCGCTGGGCGCGGGAACGTTCACCTGGCACTGGCTGGAGCGGGACTGATCGAAGCTGATGGTGTTGAGATCCACATCGATGAACGGAATGCCGGCGAACATGATCACCACGATGGCGACGAACACCCGGTTTTCGATCCGCATCGAGGAAAGCACGCCCTTGTTGCCCTCGTCAGCTCCCTCCGCGCGTGCTTTCAGCCATTCCTGAATGACGATCGCGATAAACGGGAGCGCAAACAAGCCGCTGGCGACCAGGACCGACCAGATGCCGTTATGAACGATCCACCCAACCAGTGTCAGGTAATACTCCAGATAATCGGACGTATAGAGCGTCATCGTGTCCTCCGCTCATCAAGTGGACTGCAGCAGCAGGCTGCCTTCCAGAACGGCCAGAGCCACCACGCCGGCGATTTCGACACGGATGAGGCGCTGGTGTGGTTCCGTACCAGGTTCGCGAGCCAGGACCCGTTTACGCATCCAGAGCCAACCCCAGGCGAGGCCCGCATAAAGCAGCAGACGCCAGGCCAGGAAATAGCCCGTATGGTCGTCCATCCAGCGCTGCCAGCCTTCGATACTGCCAAGCACACGGATGCCAATCAGGTTGATGGAGATCGCCACAACAAGCAGCAGGATCGTCCACAGCAACGCGAAGCCGACACGGCGATTGAACAACCACCGCATGCGAAGCCAGGCCGGGATCATGGATTGCTTCCTCCCGATTGCGAGCGCTGCAATTCATCGAGGCGATTGGGGATGGGATCGCCCTGGTACACACCCCGCGAACCCGCAGCCCGGGTGCTGTGGCGCTGGATGATCTGCATCGGGGAGTTGTTGGCCAGCTCACGGCGCAGTTCGAGCTCAGTCTTGAGGTTGTTGATCTCGCGGTCGAGAATGTTGCTCTCCTGCGTGACCGCCTCCTGGGCCATTTCGTTCGCGGCCACATTCGGCTCCATCCGCCCGGTCAGCAGCGTGCGCTGAAGCAGCAATGCTTTTTCCAGCACGCTGGCGAGCGCAACCTCGGAAGCGAGACGCCTTGCGAGGATGTCCTGATCGGGTTCATCACGCAGCGCCTCGATCACGCCACGGGTAATCGGCAACGAGGTGCTGCTGGCCGCCTGCAGGTTGTCGAAGCTCATCGACTTGCTGCCCGAGATCAGTTCCTGCAAGCTCTCCAGCTTGGTCTCGTACTCTTCCTGAATGAGCGGTGTCAGACCGACGCCGGGCGTGGTCTGCGTCTTGGTGCAGCTCTCGCAGGTGCGTTGTTCCTGCTCGCCCAGCACACGCGTAGCCCAGGTGACGGCAGCCTGCGGAGAGGTCCAGGTCTGGCACGCCAGTCGGTCGCCGCAACTGCCGGAATCGATGGATGAGGTGTCATCGACGCTGCGCCCGTTGACCAGGTTGTAGCCGGCGCGCGTCACGTCAGCGACCACGCGGATAGGCGCCTGGCCCGAGCCGCCGGCATTGTCGCCTCCGACCCAGGGCACGCCTTCATTGCCCTTGCTGCTTTCTGCCTCCTCGATCGCGGAAACCGCATCGGTGCTGGCAACCGCCTTCTTGAGCGCCATGCCTTCCGCGAGCTGGTCCCAGCCGAGCTGGCCACCGGCCATGTCGGCCATCCTGTTCGCGATCGCCCTGCAGGTGAGTTTCGAGCGGTCGAAATCGAGCCTGGCTTGCAGGACACCGTTGGTGAGCAGGTTATAGAGACCGGGATCAGCGCGCTGGATGATCAGCGCAGGCAGCGAAGCCACCGCACTGGTGGCGTTCTGGATCACATTCGACATGATGGTCTGGAACCCGTTGGTGATGCCGTTCAACTGGTTCTGCAACGTGGTGGTGAGGCTCATGTCGCCGCAAATGAGGTTGCTGTTCCAGCCAACGCCGACGCCGATCGAGCGCATGTTTGCCGCGCCCGTCATGGATACCGCCCGTCCGCCGCCGATGCTGTACAGCACATCGTCGCCAATGACGCTGCCGCGATGCTGCAGGCCATATTCGTTGACACTCGTCTGGGCGGCAGCACCAGAGCATGCCGCCGTCAGGGCGCAAACAAGCAGGCCCCGGCGGAAGTGCTTGCTGAGTGCGAGAGTGGAGGATGAAGTCATCGTGCGCTCCCTCCGCTAAAGTCGACGCTGCCGAGGAAGGTCTGTCCGCGGCGCTGGCAGCAGCTGTAGGGCCGCCAAAGCGCCCAGGCATAGTCGCCTTGCTGGGCCTGGACGCGCTGGTTCGAATGGGGAAAGACGGCGCACGAACTGGACATCGTGGGGGTGAGTTCCTGCCACTTGCCGGTGGAGGCGTCGCCTTCGGCGAGCTCGCCTGCGGGCCAGTAGCCGTCGCGCGCGGTAGCGAGCAGCGGCTGGTAGACGTGAATCTGGCCGCGGCGGGTGACGATATCGCCGGCGCGCTGCGCGACGACGGCACCGCTCTTGTAGTCGTCGGTCTGATGCAGGAATCCGCCCCTCGGGTAGACGGCGCCCCACAGGTTGAGAGAGGTCCGAGCTCCGATCTCGCGCATGCCAGGGATCAGTGCTTCCGGATAGACGGCCTCCGGCACGTTATAGCGCCATGCCACCGTGTCGAGCGTGCTCAGCAGGTATGGCATGAAGGCCGTGCCTGCACCTTCGCAGGAATAGCCCGAAGCACTGGCGAGCTGACCCAGGACAGCCCCGCCGGGGTGACCGATCACGTCAGCGTTTTTGAACTTTGACAGGTTGTTTTCGTGGTCCTGGTTCGTTGTGCCATCGCCGCCGGCCTGTGCCGTGGTGTTCGGCATGCTCATGGCACGCACTTCTACCCACGGGTTCTCGCCAGTATTGGCGTAGCTGGAAACCACGGCATCGGGCACGTAATGGCTAACTTTCACCGAGGTCCGCACCGAGCAGCCGAAGGTGGTGCAGAAGAGCCAGTAGCAGATCCCGACGACCCGGTATTCGAGGCAATCGGGGGATAGGGCCGAGGCTGTGATCGATGCGGTGTTGAGCGCGAAGGCCGACGATGCGGTTCCAAGCATCAGGGCCGCGATCGCGGCGCGGAGACGACGGGCGCGCTTCATGGCTGCGCCCTCCGGTATGCCTCGATACGGGCTTCCGCCCTCGCTACGTCCGACTCACCGTAAATGACGTAGCGCCGGTCGACCACGACTGCAGGAACGGTTGAAACGCTGAGGCCCCAGGCATCGGCCACGCCCTGCCAGGCGGAAGCAAGGGCGCGTTGCAGCTGCCAGCCGCCCTGCTGAAGGCGTCCCTGGACGATGGCCTGGGCACGATGGGGATCGGCGGGCAGATCGGCCGCGAGGCTGGCCTCGATTTCCTGTGCAGTGTCGAGGTGAACGACATTGGCGTTATCCGCCGATGTCAGCGTGACGGATCGGTCGGTGAAAACGGTCACTTCTGCGGCGCTGGTCGCCTGATTGGCCAGGCCCAATGCTACGCACAAGGCGCTGGCTACCGCCGATGGAAAGCGTATCGGCCCGGATTGGGTGCGAAACGGGTTGAGCATGTCCGGACTCCTGAAACAGATTGCTGTTGTGGAGTCTCAGAGTTCATCCGGAACGTGCCCGCGGGTCAGCCAACAATCGGAAACCCGCCTTATCCGCATTGTGCTCGCTGAACAAACCAAGGCATCGCTGGAGTTGAAGTCCGCCTCGATGGACCGCGGCAAGGATGAGCGGCCAAAAGCTCGATGGTGCCTTAGCCGAGTGTCACGCCGAAAATGGCGCCGATGCCATAGGTGACCGCGGCGGCGGCCAGTCCGATGGCGACCTGGCGGGCGGCGGAGAACAGCGTGCCGCGCCCGGTGAACAGGCTGGTACCTGCACCCAGCAGGCCGAGTGCTAAACCGCTGGTGGCCAGACTGGAAACCAATGCTGGTATACCCGATAGAAACATGAACGGCAGCACCGGGACGATGGCGCCAGCCGCGAACAACATGAAGGATGATACGGCCGCGGCGGTCGCCGAGCCGCCAAGCCCCTCGGGGTCGATTCCGAGTTCCTCGCGGGCCAGGGTGTCCAGTGCGGCCCCTGGTGTGCCCAACAGCTTGTCGGCCAGTGCGCGCGCCTGCAGCTCCGTCAGGCCTTTGGCCTGATAGATCAGGGTCAGTTCCTCGCGTTCCTCATCCGGAAACTCGTACAGTTCGTCGGCCTCGATGGCGATCTGGCTGCGGTAGAACTCCCGCGAGCTGGTCACCGACAGCCACTCGCCCATGGCCATCGAGCCGGCGCCGGCGATAAGTCCGGCCAGGCCCGCCAACAGGATGGCCGAGCCCGGCGCCGCGGCGCCTGCCACGCCCATCACCAGGCTGAGGTTGGACACCAGTCCGTCGTTGGCGCCCAGTACAGCGGCGCGAAGGGTGTTGCCGCCACCGCGATGGCGACCTTCCAGTATCGCAAGAATGGGACCGGAAAGTCCTCCGCTCCCGGCGGCTTCCCGCATCAGCAGCGCGTGAGAACGCTCGTCCTGGGCGAGCCCCGCCGCGCGCGCCTCGGGCTGATCGTCGTATGTCCGACTGCCCAGGGTTTCCGCGGCAGCAAGTATCGGCAGCAGGGTGGCGGCGCCATGCCTGCGCACCAGCCAGGCCACGAATCGGGCACGGCGAGAGGGGCGGGGTGAGAAGTGATCCCCGGTTGCCTCCATCCGTTTCTTCCAGAATTCGCCATGAGCCGCTTCCACAGCCGCCAGTCGCCGGAACACGCCGGCCAGGTCGGGATTGGATTCGCTCTCTGCAAGCGCAGTGTAGATCGCGGCGCCGTCCACCTCGCCCTGCAGATTGGCGCGGTAGCGGCCTGTCGTCGTATTGGTCATGGGGCCGTTCCTCCGGGGTTGGTTGCCGCACTGAGAGCGTCGTGGCCGCTGGCGGGGCGCCGAGCGGCTTGATCACGGCGTCAGGCGAGCAGGGGCAGCATGCCAGGGTCTGCCTTGGCCATGGCTCGCCGGTAGGCTTCCCGCTCGCCGATCCGCTTCAGGTAGCCGAGAATGTTCGGATAGCCTGCAAGATCCTTGGGCATGAAATGCCGCATGGTGGTGAGCGGAAATAGCAGCATGATGTCGGCGGCCGTGAAGGCTTCGCCGGCAATATGGGCGGTGCGCCCGAGTTGGTTTTCGACCAACCCGAAGGCGGTATCGATCCGCTCCTCCGCGAACGCAAGACTCCCTTCGCCATCGCGCCCGCCCGCTGCGACCAGCATCATTCTGGCCATCTCCATCGCGGTGAGCGAACTGTTGGCGAAATGGAACCAGAACAGATACACGGGGTAGTTCGCATGCTCCGGCGCAACCGCCAGGCGGCCGCCACCGTGCCGGTGAATGAGGTACTCCATGATGGCTCCCGATTCGCTCAGCACGATGTCGCCATCGCGCACGACCGGTGACGTTCTGGTTGGCGAGATGGACTTGTATTCGGGCGGGGCCAGCCGTGTCATGGGGTCGCGCTCGAAGCGACGAAGCGCATAGGCAAGTCCAAGCTCCTCGCACAGCCAGACGACTCTCTCCGACTGCGAAACGCCCAGGTGATATATGGTGATCATGTGTGGATCCTCCTCGGTAAAACTGCGTAACCGACTTGCAAAGTCAGGCCGAAAATTGAGCCGATGCCACCGGTGCCCGCAGTGGCGGCCAGTTCTGGCGGGCGTTGGAGAACAACGCGCCGCCCATCGAGCAGGCGGGCTGCGCCTCGATCAGCGGGCGATGCGAGCTGATACGGACGCTGTCGCGTCGCCGGGATGCAGCAGCCAATCAATGGCCCGGGCGGGCGGCTTTCTCCCGCATGCCGGCCGTCAAGTTCCTCTGGGCCGACATCAGGGGGCTAATCGCGCAGTGCGCGGTTGCAAAAAAACGGGATCTCCGCAGGCGCGTAGTCGCCTTGCGGCCCCTGCGGCAGCACCGTGAAACGGTGTGCCGCAAGACCTTGTCGTGGCGCCTGCCGGGTCACAGCTCCTGCGCGGTCGGCCGCAGCAGAATTTCGTTGATGTCCACCTCGTCCGGCTGTTCGATGGCATAGGCGATCGCTCGGGCAACGGCGTCCGCTGGAATCTGCGAGGCCTCGTAGAACGCCTGTATCCCCTTGGCGGTCTCCGGATCGGTGGTGTGGAACTTGAGGTCGGTATCGACCGCGCCCGGCGAGATCACCGTGGTGCGGATGTGGCTGCCGACTTCGGCGCGCAAGCCTTCCGACAGCGCGAGCACAGCGAACTTGCTGGCGCTGTAGACCGTCCCCATAGGCGACAGCACCTTGTGCCCGGCCACCGAAGACAGGTTGATGAAGTGGCCGCTGCCTTGCGCCTCGAAGCGCGGCAGCGCCGCAGCGATGCCGTAGAGCACGCCCTTGATGTTGATGTCGATGATGCTTTCCCACTCATCGACCTTGAGCTTGTTCAGTGGCGCCAGCGGCATGGTGCCGGCGTTGTTGATCAGCACGTCGATGCGACCGAACTTTTCGACGCCGGCAGCGACCAGCGCCTCCAGGTCGTCACGGCGGGTCACGTCGGTCTTCACCGCAATAGCCTGACCGCCCGCCGCGACGATGTCTGTGACGATGGTGTCGAGTCGGTCTTGCCGGCGTGCGCCCAGCACCAGTTTGGCGCCCAGCCCAGCGAGATGGCGCGCGGTGGCTTCGCCCAGCCCGCTGCTGCCGCCGGTGATGACCACGACTTGGTCCTGGATGTTGTTGGAAGTACCCATGTTGTGTTCCTTTGGTGTTGAAGAATGAAGTGCAGTGGATCTGCACGGGATGTCCCGGGCGGGTTACTGGCTGGCCAGCACCCGCACCAGCACCTTCACGGCATCGCGCAGACCATCAATGGCTTCCGGTTCGAGGCCTAGTTGCCTGGAGAGCGTCTCCGGGACAGCCAGCGCAGCGTGGCGTAGATCGGCTCCGTGCGGCGTCAGCGTGATCAGGACCCGCCGCTCGTCCTCGGGATCACGATGCCGGCTGACGAATCCGCCTCGATCCATGCGCTTGAGCAACGGCGTCAGCGTCCCGCTGTCCAGATGCAGTTGCTCGCCCAGTTCACCGACACTGATCGGCGAACGCTCCCACAGCACCAGCATGACCAGGTACTGCGAATAGGTCAGACCCAGTGGTGCCAGTACCGGCCGGTAGACCCTGGTGAGCAGGTTTGAGGCGGCATAGATCGGAAAGCAGATCTGACGATCCAACAGTAGCGGGTCGTCTTCCTTGGGGGAGGTAGTTCCGCTCACTCCGCGTTCATCGGCGCACCTGCCTGTCTTCGTCGTCATGGCGTTTCAGCGTGTACGCACCGACAGCGCCACCTCGATGTTGCCGCGTGTGGCATTGGAGTAGGGGCAGACCTTGTGCGCCTCGGCGACGATCGCCTCGGCCTTGGCCTGGTCGACCCCGGCCAGCGTCACCTCCAGCGCCACCGTCAGGGCGAAACCGCCGCTGCCATTGGGCTCCATGCCGACCTGGGCCACCACGTCCACGTCGTTGTCGCGGATTTTCGCGTCCTGGTTGCGAGTGATGTGGATGACCGCGTTGCCGAAGCAAGCGGCATAGCCGGCGGCAAAGAGTTGCTCGGGGTTGGTCGCGCCGCCTTTGCCGCCCAGTGCCGGCGGAAGAGACAATTGCAGGTCGAGCAGGCCGTCCTCGCTGCGGACGGTGCCATTGCGACCGCCGTTGGCGGTGACACGGGTGGAATACAGTGCGCTCATGGTGTTTCTCCTGATGTGGCGGGTTTGCAAAGATTGCCTAAAATTGTATTGTTACCAATTTAATTGTCAATAGTATATCTTCGCGAAGCAGCACTTCGGAGCCATGCGTAGCATCGGCGCCTGCTGAGGTTTCGGACACGGCTAAACTCCCAGAGGAATGCACATGACGGAAGAACTGCGGATCTCACCATTCGACAAGACCTTGACCTGGATCTGCCTGCCGATCAATCTGCGCAATGCTTCCAGCCTGCAGGAGCCCTATTGGTGCGCATGGGAACCGGGGCGTGAGGCGGACTGGATCAGGCCGATGCCAACCCATCCATCCGTCATCAGCGATCCTACGCGGTTCCCTTTCTATCGCCATCGGATGGAGTTCGAGGAATTCGTTCCTGAATTCAACGAGTGGCTCGCAAGGGATGTGCCTACCGCCTTTCTGGTCGGCATCCGGTCCGATGAAGCGCTCAATCGCTTTCTGGCGGTCAAACGCCGTGCCAGGGTGAAGAAGCGCGCCTGGACGCCGCCTGGTACGCATACGCCGGTCCAGTGGAGCGCAAAGGACCAGCCGGACAGCCGCGCCGTTACCTTCTTTCCGATCTACGACTGGCGGTTCGAGGACCTCTGGCGGTACGTCGCAGATCATGGCCATGCCTTCAACCGGCTCTACGATCGCATGCATCTGGCGGACCTGCCGTTTTCGCAAATGCGTATTTGCCAGCCTTACGGAGACGACTAGCGCAAGGGACTCGATCTGTTCCACAAGCTGGAGCCCGAGACCTGGTTCCGCGTCGTGCAGCGTGTCGCCGGCGCGAACTACGCCGCGCGGTACAGCCGCCAGCGTTTCCTCGGCTATCGAGGCGGGATGGGGTTGCCGCCGACTTTCGATACCTGGCGGCAATACTGTGAATTCCTGCTGCGAAGCATGCCGGGGCCGCTGCGTCAGGTCTATCAGCGTCGTATCGGGGTCTTCATCGACTGGTGGGAGAAGCACAACTACCCGCTGTCTTCCTGGCCCGATGCCGGCATTCCTGAGCTGGAAAACCGCAAGGCCCAACCCTCCTGGCGTCGTGTCGCCCTGTCGCTGCTCAAGCAGGACATGGCGCGCTCACTGTCCTTCGGTTTCGCTCGTCAGGACATCGACACGCTGGCGCTGATCGAGGGGCAATCATCATGAAGCCCTTCGCAAAATACGAATTCGCCCAGATACGCTCGGCCGATGGCGAGGCGGCGTTCTTTTCCCATATGGGCTACTTCTTCGCCAGCCCAAGCGTGCGGCGCGAATGCGGAGGCTATCCGCTCAACGATGGGCCGCTGTACCGC
Organism: Trabulsiella odontotermitis; assembly: GCF_030053895.1. Taxonomy (NCBI): domain Bacteria; kingdom Pseudomonadati; phylum Pseudomonadota; class Gammaproteobacteria; order Enterobacterales; family Enterobacteriaceae; genus Trabulsiella; species Trabulsiella odontotermitis. Next base: position 4,191,340 of record NZ_CP125781.1, on the reverse strand, counting down.
TGGTTCATCGTCCGCCGCAAGGGCGAGGCTCGCGTTCTGGGCTTCATCAGCATCGAGCAGCGCTCCGATATCGTGCGCCTGCGCGAAGGCTACCTGCGCGCTGAGGCGCGCGGCCGGGGTTTGTTCGGTGAACTGCGCCGCCAGGTTCTGGAACATGTCGATGGCCTGGGTCTGATCTGCACGGCGCGCGTGCAGCAGGCTGCTGCAAGGTTCCTCGAACCGCACGGATTCAACGTTCAGTCCTCCCGCGGAAGCTGGGTGACTTTGGAGAGACAGAAATATGCCACAAGTAATCAACCTGACGAACCGGGCCGAAGCCCTGTTCACCGAACTGGACAGCCTGCCGCTGGCGAAGCGAGTCGAAGCCATCAACCAGATCCGGCTGCGGCTGCACGAGCATAGCCCGTTCGCCGATGAGCCGGTGGACTGCGTTCAATGGGTCCGGGGCGAACAGGTTGAGGCCAATGACTACAACCCGAATTCCGTCGCGACGCCGGAAATGAAGCTGCTCGAATTGTCGATCGACGCCGATGGCTTCACCCAGCCCATCGTCACGCATCGCGAGCAGGAAGAAAGCCATGTCGTGGTCGATGGTTTCCACCGTCAGAAGATCGGCAAGAAGCAGGGGCCGATCAGGAAACGATTGCACGGCTACCTGCCGGTGGTTTCGATCAGAAGCGGGCGCGCGGCAACGGCAGACCGGATCGCCGCCACCATCCGTCACAACCGCGCTCGCGGTGTCTATTCCGTGCTGCCGATGACCGACATCGTGGTCAGGCTTCTGCAGACAGGATGGACTGAGGGCGATGTGGCCCGCGAGTTGGGCATGGATGATGATGAGGTGTTGCGGTTCAAGCAGGTGTCCGGCCTGCCTGGTCTGTTCAAGGACCATGACTATTCGAAGTCATGGGATTAGATCTCGCTTTTCCTTGAGAGCCGCAAGCTATCTGGGGGCGTTGCCAACGCCGTCGTCGGGTGTCCCGGCATTCTTTCCCTGGCCGGTGTCGCGATCGCTTGATAGCAAATCCAGGGCTGACAACAGTGCGTCGCCTTCGACGGGACCGGGCAGGACAAGTGTATGGCCGCTCTGGTTGTCGCTGAGCTTCAGCGTCGGGGTCGCGGTAACGCCTTCACGCGAACCTTCGTTCGCCTGCGCCTGAATGATTGCCTCGGTGCGTGTGCTGTCCAGGCAGGCCTGGATTTCCGGGGTGAGTGCCGGGTATTGCATGTTTTCAGGTATGCCGGCCCCGTCGCTGCGGGTTTGTTGATAGATCCAGGTAACCGCCTGCCAGAACGCGGCGTGGCCCCCGGCCTCTCCCGCGCATTCGGCCAGCCGGGCTTGTCGTGTTGCGGCGGGCTCGTGCATGGGGAGCGGCAGATGGTGCCATTGCAGGTTCGCCTCCGGATTCCGGTCGACCCATGCCCTGAGCAGCGGGTAGTAGCTCTTGCAGTATGGGCATTCCAGATCGGCATACAGCACCAGCGTAAAGCGCGCGTCGGCCTTGCCGTAACGCCATGGCGGTCCCGCCTGAAAACTTTGCGAGACGGCGTTGCCCGCACCGGTCTTTGCAGGTGAGCCGGATTGGCTCGTCAAATACCAGGTCGCCACAAGCAACAAGGTGAGCGCGAGAGCCATCAGGGGCCCCAGCATGCGGCGAAGGGGAAAACGAGAGAAAAGAGAAGATTGCATGACAGGTTCCTGATCGCCCACCGCAAGGTCGGGTTGCTTCACACCGGTTCGTCACCACAGTCGAACACAACCGTCCCGTTCCTGGTGCAAACAAAGCGAACTTGACCGAACCGGGTTGTTGGTTGGCCCGGTGCGTCTATCTGGTCACGATGCAGAAAGCCGATGTCCAAATGGCTCGGTGCCGCTGTGTCCGGGTCAGGTGCCGGTGCTGTCTGACTGGATTGGGCTGCGATTCAAGTTCGGGCCGAACCCGTCGATATATTTTGAATATCCAGTTCCGGTCATGTGGCCTGGCGGCGCTGAAATCCGACAACGGCGAGGAGGGAAAAACGGCGCTGGGAAGCGCGACCGCATCTTGGGCGGTGTGTGATGAGAATCACCTGTTCTTATTATTATAACACTCAGATGGCTGGAAATGCACTTGGTTGGTGCTCGATCCCTTCTTAAAGTGGGAGACTTTGTAGTGGCATTACGGAATTAGTTGAATTGCCGTGATGAATTAATTTCAAGAAGGGGAATTATTTAGATGCTCCATGGCAGCTATGACAGCCCATTAGTGCTGTTCTCGTTGGCGGTTGCCATATTGGCATCCTATACCACATTGGTTGTTGCAGGCCGTATCGCGACATCTTCCGGGCGTCCCGCCCGATGGTGGTTGGCAGGCGGTGCCTGCACCATGGGGATCGGGATCTGGTCCATGCACTTCATTGGCATGTTGGCCTTCGATCTGCCGATCGATCTCGGCTACGACTTGCTGATCACGCTGTTGTCACTCCTGTTCGCAGTCGCCGCGTCCGCCTTTGCTCTCTGGATCGTCACGCAAGAAACGTTGACCCACCGGCTACTTGCCGCCGGTGCCATTGTTATGGGTGGCGGGGTAGCGGGCATGCATTACACGGGCATGGCGTCCATGCGGATGATGCCTGGCATCGTTTATGACCCGACGCTGCTCGGACTGTCTGTTCTCGTTGCTATTTGCGGGTCTGCAGTGGCGATATGGTGTAAGTTCGTACTGCGCCATCGTTTCGCGAAGGCCACTCTGTTTCGCCTCCTCGCGGCGATCGTCATGGGGCTGGCGATCGCGGGCATGCATTACATCGGCATGGCCGCCGCGAACTTTCCTGCAGGCAGCATTTGCGGCGCGGCGCAAGGCGGTGTGCATGCACACTGGCTCGCCCTGACCATCATTCTCGCGGTGCTGGCCGTACTGGCCATCGCGCTGATCGTCTCGGTGCTCGAGCAGCGCATGGAATCCCGGACGGCATTGCTGGCGAAAGAACTGGCAGAAGCCAATCAGGAGCTGACGTACCTCGCCCTGCACGACAACCTCACGAAGCTCCCCAATCGCGTCCTCCTTGAGGATCGACTGAACCAGGCCATGGAGCGGGCGCGCCGCGAGAAAAGCCGCTTCGCGCTGATGTTCATGGATCTGGACGGCTTCAAGGCGGTCAACGATGCCTACGGTCATCTGCTGGGCGATATGCTCCTTGTCGCGGCTTCCGGACGCATTGTGGAGAACACCCGCGGCAGTGACACCGTTGCGCGCGTCGGCGGTGATGAGTTCGTGGTCCTGGCTCAGGTGGACGAACCAACCGATGCCGGAGTGTTGGCCAGCAAGCTGGTGGCGGCGATCGGAGAACCGTACCTGGTGAAAGGGCATGAGCTTCATGTCTCGACCAGCATCGGCATCGCCATCTATCCGGGCAACGGCGAAAACCAGGACGAACTGCTGAGCAATGCCGATGCGGCGATGTATCACGTGAAGGGGAAAGGTCGCGACGACTACTGCTTCTTCGAGGCGTCGATGACCGCCAATGCGCACGGTCAGGTGCAACTGCTGCAGGACTTGCGTATGGCGCTGAAGCGCAACCAATTGGCTCTCTACTACCAGCCCAAGTTCACCGCGCCCCACGGTCCGATTACCGGCCTGGAGGCGCTGCTGCGCTGGATGCATCCCGCCCATGGCATGCTCGGCCCGGCGAGCTTCATTCCGCTGGCCGAGAAGACAGGTTTGATCGTGCCGATCGGCGAGTGGGTGCTGAACGAGGCATGCCGGCAGATGGCCGCGTGGCGGGATGAAGGACGTGAGGACTGGACTATCGCGGTCAACCTGTCTGCGGTGCAGCTCGCGCATTCGGGTCTGGTGGACGCAGTGCGCGGCGCTCTGGATCGCCATGGGCTGGAACCGCACCGGCTGGTGCTGGAAATCACCGAGTCGACCGCCATGCGTGACGTCGATAGCAGTCAGGCGATCCTTCAGAAGCTGCATGACATCGGCGTCCGCATCTCCATCGACGATTTCGGGACGGGCTATTCCAGCCTGCTGTACCTCAAGCGCTTGCCCGCAACGGAACTCAAGATCGATCGCTGCTTCGTACACGACCTTGCTTGCGGCACAGAGGATGCCGCCATCGTCTCGGCCATCGTCGCCCTGGGACAGACGCTTGATCTTCGGGTCGTAGCCGAAGGCGTGGAGACGGCCGAGCAGCAGGAATTTCTGACCAGCCTCGGCTGCGATACGCTTCAGGGGTATCTACTGGCGTATCCCATGCAGGCGGATGAAGTGATTGCCCTGCCGGATATCGGCAAGGTGTCTGATGACAGGCCCGCGGCACCGGATGAAATGGAACTGGTCTGACCGGCCGTTCCAACGGAAACACGCCGGCCACTTCCCGGTTCACTCCAATGCGTCCAGGGGCAAAGAGTTGATGCCGCGCGCCCGGTCGATTTTTTCCGCGACCTTGAAGGCGGCATCGAGCTCGCTGATGCCGAACTGCTGCATCAGCTGGTAGCGCTCCGCTTTCTCTTCCGGCTCAGTCATGGCAAGCGCCAGGTACAGGCTGGGCGGGACGGCGCGGAACAGCAGTTCCATCGACTTGGACAGGATCACCCCTTCCGTGAACTTGCCTGCCTCCTTCCTGGCTGAGAGCATCAGGGCTTTCTGTGACGGGTTGAGTTCGCGGAAACGGGCGATCTTCTCTACCTCGTCGGGGGGCATGCTGAGGCAGACCCACCATTCAATCATGTTGAGCATGGGCTCGGCCGCTTTCGGCAGGTCGTCGAGGTTCTGTGTAGCTAGCCAGTACCAGGCCCCCAGCTTGCGCCACATTTTGGTGATTTTCACGACATAGGGCGCGAGCAACGGGTTCTTGGTGATGATATGGCCCTCATCTGTCACGTTGATGATGGGGCGGCCGAGAAACTGATCGCGTTCAGCGATGTTGTTGACCGTGTTGATGAGGCTGATGTACGCGATCGAAAGCTGCGCGTTGTAGCCCTCGCGCGCGAACGTCGCCAGGTCGACGATGGTGATGTCCGCTTCCGGCCACGGTGTCCCGGGCCGGTCGAACATCTCGCCATCGATCCCTTGGCAGAACATATCCATGGCATCCGACATTTCCAGTAAGCGCGTGCGGCGGGTTTCAGGCAGCGTGGAATCACGGCCGCGCTCACGCAACGCATCGCGCACGTCGCGGGTCAACACCGTGCGCTTCTCCGACACGCAACGCTGTGCGGCCTCAAGAATGCACTGTCGGATCAGGCTGCGATCGGCCCGCGTCATTCGGGCTTCCTCTTTGTCCTCGCCGCCTGTGATCATGAGCCGCGCAGTGATTTCCAGTTCCCCGAGCACGTCACGCTGTTCGTCGCCTTCCGCCGATTCCTCTTCTGCTGCGTCGTCGTCCAGCGCATCCGCATCGAGCGTCTGCACCTGGCTTGGCGTATCCACCAGTCGCCAGGCATCGGCAAACGGTGCGAGGCTCACGCCAGCGCCGGGCGACAGCTTGACGCGATGCACAGTGAGGCCCAGCCGCGCCGCGAAATCGCCGAACAGGCCGAAGCTGTTGCCTGCTTCCACGATGAACATCCGTGGGCGATAAATCGCGGTGATCTGGTTGAGGATGTTGTTCAGGGTGGCGCTCTTGCCCGAGCCGGTGGGCCCGAACAGGAACAGGTGCGCATTCATCTGCCGATCGAGGCGGTTTAGCGGATCGAAGGTGACGGTGCCACCGCCGCGATTGAAGAAGGTGATGCCGGGATGGCCTGTTCCCTGACTGCGCCCCCAGACCGGGGCCAGATTGGCCGCGTGCTGGGCAAACATCAGTTGCGTGTACCACTGCCGTTTGTCCTTGCCGGGGTCGTAGACGCAAGGAAGCCAGCGCAGGTAGCTGTTGAGCGGGGCAACTTCGTCTTCCTCACGCACGGGCTGCAGGCCCGCATTGAGCAGGACATTGCCGAGCTGAAGGCCGCGCATATCGAGATCGGCCAGGTCGCGGCCGCGCAGGTAGAACGCCAGCGAAGCGCGGTAGAGCTTGTGCGAACTGCCGATCAGACCGCGTGCCTGTTGCACGTCCTTGAGCGCCTGCTCCGATGCCAGGGTTTCGCCGACCGCTTTTTTTGCCAGATGGTTCAGATGGGCTTCGAGAGTGTCCTGCGGCGTGATCACCAGGGTGAGGCACATGGTCGTGTCTTCGGGCATCTGGTCGAACAGGGCATTGATGGCGTCGCCCCCCTTGCGGGTTTCTCCGGTCAGATGGCCGGTTGCCGGCGGCGTGCGCAAACGGTCGAGCACGATGGTTCGATGGGGCATGCCGTCGAAGAACCAGAGGCCGTTCTCGACATCGGATCTCGGCTGGCCGAAAAACAGCCGCTGCGCGAAGTCAGTGCCGCTGGCAAGTTCCAGTTCGCCTTCTTCGGTGTCTTCAGGATAGGAAGCCAGGCGATAGAAGCGCTCGCGGTCTTCGTCTGTCGGACCCAGCAGCGCCGGTCCTGGATTGAACCAGGGCAGCAACCAGGCGTGGATCGCGGCGGCATCGAGGCGGTGCGCCTGCACACCGGCATTGGCGAGGCCGCCAGCCAGGCGTTCGCAGACGACATTCAGCGCCTGCTCGGGGGATTGCCCGCGCCGGGCCGGCGCATTGCCGACGCGCCGATAGACGACCAGCCGGACACGTCGCGTCTGCCCGCGCCAGGGCAAGCGCGTGACCGTGCGGTCCTCGAACAGCCCTCCCTGCCGGGAGACGGCGCGCAGATGGTGGCCGAAGAAACGGAGATAGAACTTCGTGAACTCGCTTTCCCTGGCCCGGGGCTGAAGGTAGTTTTCAAGCGTGGAAAGATAGCGGTTCCAGTCGGCATCATCCTGGGCATACAACTGCACCACCCATGGTGACTCGTCCAGCTCGTCGAAACTGTCCTGCAGCGCGTTTTCCAGCGCGTCCCGGACCTGAGCCAGCCAGGATGCTTCCCGTCCTTCCGTGCCGATCGGCATCAACTCGAAAAATGCCGCGACGGAAACACCGTCCTCCAGAAGCATGCACCTGGATTCCGGCAGATACTCCACCCACGGCAGCAGGTCGGCAAAGGACGGCGAAACGTCGTACAGCGCCTGCTCATCGGCCAGTGTCGCTGGCCTGTGCCTGGCTGTGTCCCGCTTGCCGGGTTCAGGGATTCCGTGTGCCTCCAGTGACGCAAGATAGCGAGCCCAGGCATCCGATGGAGCATCTGGCGAGGAGCCGCTATTGACCTCTGTCGCCGTAGCGCGGCGTTTGAAAAACGGTCCCATCAGTAGTCCTCGGTCCGTTCGCCCGGCATGGCGTATTGCACGCGCTGGTACAGCGGGAAGACAGTGGTGTAGCCGGGAATTGGCACCGGATCGGTGCCCGCGAGATGCGGAAACACGTACAGGGTGAGATCGGGGTTCGGCAGGCGCTGGAACTGCCGGTAGATCTCGTTTTGCGCCGTGCGGGTATAGCTGGCATTGACCGCAGGTGCGGCCTTCACATCGACTTCGGTCAGCGGACGGCGCAGCGATTGTCTGGCGTCGAGCAACTGCCGTGCGGCCTGACCGCCGCGGGCGCTGCCGCCGGTTTCCTCGTTCCAGATGTCCATCATGGTCTGACCATCGTGGGGCAGCAGTTTTTCCTTGCTGGTCGAGCAGCCGCCAAGCGCTACGGCAATGACCAGCACCGCCAGGCCGTTAATCCAGATCCTGTGCATCAGAAGCACCTCCGAGACGATGATCGACCTTGCGCCCCTTCGGGTCGTAATCGATGGTGAGGGGTTGTTCGAGATGAACCGCGACCCTGGCGCCGGGTTTGACGTACACCGCCGCGAACGCCTGGCCATAGAGCTTGTTCACCCACTGCGACATGTCCTGGACGCCACCGGCGAGGATGCGGCCCATCGCTTCGTTGCCGGAAATGCCGACCGTGCCGAGCGAGCCGTTGTTGTTGGCGACTACCGCCACGCTGCCGTTGTCGGATTTGATCAGCGATGCCGCACCTGCCCCGGCAGCGGTGATCAGTGCCTGAGTGCCGAGATACTGCTGGGCATTGCTGCGCCGTTCACCGCTCACGCAGGGAATGCCGTAGGGATCGCTGATCCAGCCGAGGCCGTCCTGCGTGCTGTTGCCGTTGGCGTTGTTGCTCTGCTGGCGGTTGCCGCCACGCTCGCCATCCTCGGGCACCGTGCGGATGGTGCCGTCATGGAACACGAAAGTGACCGAACGGATTTGCCCGCGCACGCAGGAGAGCGTCCAGTCGCCCGACGCCGTTCCGCTGACGACCGCACCGGCGACATCGGGAATATCGATGCCATTGGCGGTAAGGTTGTCCGGACCGATCAGGACCTTGAAGGGGTATGGATCGTTCACGGTCCCGTCGACAGGCACACGCCCGATCAACGCCGTCATCGAAATCGACCCCATCAACGTGGCGTTCGTAGGTACGGTATAGACGGGCTTCGCCGTGGAGACGCCGGTTGCCTTGCTGCCGGCGTCGACGACTGCATCCCTCGTCGTATCCAGCGTTTTCTGTGCCGGGCCGAAACTGGTCGGGAATGTGAAGTTCCCGGCTGTGCCAGGGGTGCGGCTTTTGTCGTCGCTGCGGGCATCTTCCGGCTCGATCCAGCGCACGCCATCGGCTCCGGGGCCGTCACCAGGCTCCAGTCCCAGCCCGACCGGCAGATCGGCATGTCCGCTCTTGTTGCTCAGGTTCTCGAACTGGCGTTGGAGATCCTGCAGCAGACCCTGAGTTTGCTGGCGTTCGCTGGCGACCTGCTCGCGGTCGTTCTTCAACTGATTGCGCTCAGTTTCCAGGGCACTCTGGATACGGCGATCGATGGCGCCCTCGCGTTGGCGCAGGCGCTCGTTCTCCGCTTTCTGGGTCTTGTTGTCGGTGAGCGCGGTTTGCAGTTCGGTACGCAGCTGCCGGACCTGGCCGACCAAGGTCGCCACCGTATCCCGCGGCGTGTCGCCTTCGATGCCAAGCGCCCTGGCTTCTTCCGGCGTGAGCTGTGTTCCGCCATCGCGGCCGGGCTGGCTACCCCCGCCGGAAAACAGCTTCACGCCGACAAAGACCAGCAACAGCGCCATAGGGATCATCAGCCACTTGAGCAGGCCATTACCTTTCATGACGGCCTCCATTCTTGGCGGTCGGTGCCTTCGGCTCCGGCAGGTTCAGCGCCGCGTTGACGGGACTGATCGTTGGCAGCAGCGATTCAGCCAGGCCGTGTCCTTTGGTCACCAGATAAACCACGGACGTGTCATCGGGCGTGCCGGCCGGCCCCAGCGTGTTGTGCTGGAAGGCCCCCGTCACGAAGTCGCCTTGCAGATCGCGTGGGTCGAGAGACAGCCAGCGTTTCGAGGTGTTGGTGAGGCGCACAGCCGTGACCCAAAGGCCATCGAGCCGCCAAGCGGCGAGCGCCCGGGTGCGTACCGGCAGGGTCGGCAACAAGGTATCCAGCGGCAGGTTGCGTTTCAGATTGACGCGCGTGATGCCGGATACCGGTTCGACAGTACGCAGGGGCGCATAGAGGTTCTGGGCGGCATAGCGTGTCAGCACTACGGGCACCGGCGTCTCGCGAGCTGTGCGAGACACCGTATCCTGCGTGTCGTCGTCAGCCGTTGCTGCCACTGTCAGGTCGCCGTAACGGGTGGGCGCACCCTCGGCCTCGACAATGCGCACGGGCTCCAGCGGTGCCTGACCTGCCGGTGCAGCTTCGGCGGCAATGTCCAGCAGGATCAACGCACCGCTATCGGCGTCCTGCAATTGCAGTCGCGTGGGCTCGATCGGTTCGCTGGCACGCAGGTAGATCGCGCCACCGGCACTCTGGACACGCAGGCGGCCGGCCAGCGATGCCGGGACGCCGACACGGACGTTGCGGTCGATAAAGACGACGCGCTCCCGATCCACATGCAGGGACACAGCCAGCGGCAGTCGCTCCCAGCGCAGGATTTCCAGCGCCTGGACCGCAGTGGGCAGTCCCGCGGTGACCAGGATGCCGAGGAGATAGAGGACGTGTTTCATGGCGTGTCTCCCAATGGGCCGCCGAGGCCGCCGGATGTCGCTCCGGTCGGGGGCACAGGGTCAGGGGTGGTGATGCGCTGCGGCGCGCCGCTGTAGCAGTCGATGGCCAGACCGAACGGGTTGCGTTCCGGATCGACATCCGAGCGCACGACCTTGAGGGGGTAGCGCACCAGCGCCCGCTTGACCTGTTCGGAGCCGTAATATTCATCTGCTGTCACATCCAGCGTGACGATCCAGTCGCGGTCCGAGACGGCCTTGACGCGCAGCGTGGGGTCTTCTCCGTAGCCCCGGCCGGGGATCTCGTAGATACCGCGCACGCGCTGACGCAGCTCGCCGGCCGTGCGGCGATATTCGTAGTCGTGGCGCAGGAAGCTCTGGCAGGATGGCGTGAAGTAAGGCGATAGCACATGGATGTTGCGGGAATAGTCTTCATCGCCATTGACGGGCCAGCGCTGGAGTTGCTGCCAGATATAAAACGAGAACGAATAAACCGACTCTGGCGGCACTTCCCACCATTTCCTGGTGCTGCCCGAGCGCAGGTCCGGCGGCACGTGAATGGTCAGGTCGCGCGGCGCATTCCACCAGCCGATCCCCATGACCAGGGCCACCAGCAGCAAAGCGCCCGCTCCCAGGCGCAGGGTCTTGATATGCGCCTGCAGATGGGTGATCTCGTTCTTGAACCGGCTCATGAGGCGGCCCTCCGCCTGGTTGTCCAGTAGCCCGAACGGGTCACCAGGTCCCGCCCGCCGACGAACTGGGCAATGCCCGGATGCCGTCGTGCGATCCACCATTGGATCTGCCGGTAAAGCCAGGTGTCGGGCCTGCCGCGTTTCTGGCGGCGCAACATGCCGCCGCCGGCAAAGACGCCGGCGGCGATGCCAAGCACGATGGCGGTGGGCGCGATGGCGATCATCGAGAAGATGATCGCCATCGGAATGCCCACCGACAGGCCGGCCGCGCCCGACAGGCCCGCGCACACCCATAGTTCATCGGCCGTGAGGCCGCGAACGACCACGGGATGGCGGTTGAGGCGATGCGGCAGGAACGCTACCGTTCCGTCAGGCCGGACGTCCTGATGCTCAGGCATGCTCGTACCTCACAGAACGCCGGTGGCTTCGGTGAGCAGCCAGATGCCGACGACCAGGAGGACGGCGCCTACCGCGACTGTCAGACCGAACTGGCCCCACGTTTTGCGGCCCGTGTGGATTTCGGCATAGGTGCCGTAAGCGTGATAGCAAACGCCGACGAACATCGATGCGACCACCAGCAAGGCGATCAGCATCACGATGTCGTAGCCGTAGTTGCGCAGCGTATCCATGATGCCCGAGCCCGTGCCGCGCGACGGGTCTTCAAGCGTGGGCAGGCCCTGGGCCTGAGCGAGCGAACTCAGCATGGCAAACGCCGGCAGGGACGCCAGGGCGGCGATGCGTGCGGAGCGGAAGGGGTGCGAAACCGGATTCATGATGTGAGCCTTTGCGTTACGAGAGGAGGAAAAAAGTCAGCACGACGTACATCGCGACAAAACGCACCGCGACGCCGAGGAACTGACGCTGGGAAATCCGCTGCTCCGACCAGCCGACATAGGCGGTACGCAGTGCCCACGCGCCCCACAGCAGCAGGACCGCGAACACAGCGCCGACCAGCACGACGGAGACGGCGGATGGGGTGAAGCCGCCGTTGGCCTGAAAGGCGGTGATCTGGCTGGCATTCATTTCTTCGGCTCCTGTTCGGAGTCCTGTCGGTAGTCGCCCTGCAACGCCGCGGGGTCGCGCGGTTGGGCGCGCTGCGGCGTCAGGTAGTCATTGATGCCGGTCCGCATGCGCTGCAGGTCAGCCGTGAGGCGGGTGTAGTCGAAGTGATAGCGGGCGCGCTCCTGCGATGCGGTCGCAGCGGACTGCTTCGCGAGACGATCGAGCAGGTCCAGCTGGCGAACGACTGCCGCCAGGTGCTCCTTCTCAGTGCTGTCGTCGGCCGCGACTGCCGGTAGAGCCGTCGACAGGCCGACAATCAGCAGTGCTGCGAGCGTGCTGCGCCTTGCAAGTGCCGGGCGGTAGGACCGTGCCATCGTGCATTCCCCGTTGATGCGTAATGGCTTGATGCTGCGGCGGTGAGCGTGTGAAAGCCGCAAACAATGAGAACTGCCGGCTCACCACATTCTTGGGATGCGGGGGATATGCCTGTCCGGACGTGCCCACGTGGTATCGGCCGCTGTCGGCTGTGGGTGCTCGCTGGGGGTCAACAGGGATCGAATGTGGCGTGTTCGCTTGCTCCGGAACCGCTTGCGGAATACCAGGGGGAAAGGTGCTTCCACCGCAGATAAGCATCCCGACAGGAGTGCAAATCTGACAATTGCGCTCCCTTGAGAGCGGTTATTGAAAATTAGGCGGTGGAATGCAATAATCCGCCTCATGAAAACACATAAACCAGATAGTCACTCCGTTGAGAGTGGTAAAGTAGATGTTCCATTGCCGCTGCCTGTCGAGCGTGCTATCCGCAAGCTCGGCAGCGACGTCGCGCTGGCACGCAGGCGCCGCCGGATTTCGCAGGCCTCGCTGGCCGAGCGAATGGGCGCATCCGTGTCCACCGTCCGGCGCATGGAAAAAGGTGATGTGCGCGTGCCCATCCACTTCTTTGCCCGCGCACTGCATGTCTTCGGTGAGATACAGGCGCTGGCTGGCCTGCTGGATACGGCGCGTGACGACATCGGCCTGACGCTGATGGACGAAAACCTGCCCCAGCGTGTGCGTAGCAAGCCGGGCAAATCGGGGGCGCTATGAAATCGGCTGTTTCGATACGTCAGCAGATTCAGGTCTGCATCGGCAAGGCGGGCACGCCAGTCGGCACCCTCGTCTACGTCAAGCAGGGCCGCCGCGAAAACACCACCTTCGCCTACGACCAGAACTGGCTGGCAAACCCGACCGGCTTCAATGTGTCCGCCGATCTCGGTCTTCACGCCGGGTATCAACCGCGCAGGGCACCGTCAGCACATGATTCCGTCTTTCACTTCGCCCTTGCCGATACGGCTCCGGACGCATGGGGACGCAGGGTCATCGCGCGGGACCACGCCAGGCGCCGCAAGGACAACGCAGCGCTCGCCCCGTTGACCGAGCTGGACTACCTGCTTGCGGTTGACGACTTCAGTCGGGTTGGCGCCTTACGTCTGCGCGACCAGGATGGCCGCTATTGTCGGACGGTGGAGGACGGCAGGCGCAGCACACCGCCGCTTCTGGAACTGCAACGCATCTACAGCGCCAGCCGTGCGGTCGAGCAAGGCCAGGAAAGCACCGAGGATCTGCGTTACCTGCAGGGCAAGGGCACGTCTCTTGGCGGCATGCGGCCCAAGAGCACTGTGGTCGACGAGGATGGCGCGCTGGCCATCGGAAAATTCCCGAGCGTGGGGGATACGCGCAGCGTGACACGCGGAGAGGTGCTGGCCCTGTGCCTGGCGCAACGTGTCGGCATCGACGCTGCGCCTGCCCGTATCGTGGAACTCGACGGCATACCGGTCGCGATCATCCGCCGCTTCGATCGCGATGGTGCCGACGGGCGCATACCGTATCAGTCGGCCGCATCCCTGTTGCAGGCTTCGCGCGAAGAGGATCGAAGCTACACCGAGATCGCGGACGTTATCCGCTCGCTGGGACATGCGCCGACCGCCGATGTGCAGCAATTGTGGCGGCGCCTGGTCTTCAACCTGTTGATCACCAATGTGGATGACCACCTGCAGAACCATGGTTTTCTGCATGTCGAACGGGGGCTCTGGCGACTGGCGCCGGCCTTCGACGTCAATCCCTTCCCCGACAAGGACAGGGAATCCAAGACCTGGCTGTCAGAAGAGGATGGGCCGATCACCGATCTTGAGATGCTGCTGGCCCGAAGCGCGTATTTTTCGTTGAGCAGGAGCGATGCACTGGCCGTGCTGGCCGAAGTGCATGCAGCCGTTCTGGATTGGCGGAAGGTCGCGCTCAGTGCCGCGGTGGGGTTGCGCTCGAACGAGCTGGACGATTTCGCGCCTGCCTTCGAACATGAACAGATGTCGCTTGCGAAAACGCTGCTGGGTTGATCGACCCACGAACTGAAAAGAGAAGCAGGCGCAAAATTGCGCCTGTATTCATAGCTTCTGTCTAATAGAGGTTCTTTCCAGAAAGAGCCGAAACTCTTTCGCCGTGAATCCGGTCATAGATTTCCTCTCTGTGAACATTCACGTCCTTCGGCGCAGAGGTTCCGAACTTCACCTGCTGGCCTTTGACCCCCAGGACGGTGACGGTGATATCGTCCCCAATACGGATGATTTCACCGACGCGGCGCGTCAGAATGAGCATTTGCCCTCCTTGCTGGCGTTCTTTTTGTCTGCCGGAAAGGCCATCAATGGCCGGAGGGGAAAGCCCACCAATGACAGCGCGGGCGGATTTCCATGGTGTTGGTCGCTATTCCACTCCGGGCTCCCTATTTTTGATAGCACCGTGTGGAAATTTCATCATGGCAGAAGTATTTCGGTTTTCATAAATGTTTTTGCAGATCAATAATTGAATATTGATCGTTATTGCCGATCAACATTTGCGGACCTGAGTGTCAGTTTGCATCGTGGCAATACACCTATAAATACTTCTTAAAGCTGCTGGCTGTGATGTCCGTCGCCAGTCCCAGCAGCACCGCGCTGGGCAACAGGATGAGCAAGGGACTCACACTCAATGGGAGCGCCAGGTAGATGACCCATGGCAGCACCGCCAGCGGCATCAGCGATGCTTTGGCGCGATGATAGATGAAGCCGGATTCGCGTCCGGCGCCGAAACGGCGGATGTCGCGGCGCACGAGGCCGTCGACCAGCCCGACGAAGGCCGCCATCAGGAACAGCGGCAAGGTGAGCACCAGTACCATCAGGCGCACGATGAACACCAGGGTCGTGAACGCCGCGGCGATCAGGTAGCTTTCCACCCAGACATAGGCTTGGCTGATGTAGTAGCGAAAATCCCGCGCTGCGCCATGGCTGGGAGCGCTGGCCTGGTTCGCCGCATTGCGCATCCATTCCAGCAGGCCGGTTTTGACGAAGATCCACTCGTGGGCCTGTTCGACCAGCCAATGGGCAGTGCGCCCCGGCTCCTGTACGAGAGCGCTACGGGTGAAGTGGCCGGAGAGCTGCGCCAGCTCGTAGTCCAGCATTCCCTGTGCGTGCCGCCATCCCTGTTCCGGCCAGAACAGGTGCATGCCCACGCACTCGATGACGATGCACAGAAGGAGCGAGCCGCACAGTACGCCGAAGAGGCGAAACGGCAGCGTGATGATGCCGGCGATCAGCCCCTGCTGGCGGTTCTGCTGGCGTTGCACTGTCGCGGCCGGATCGCTCATGGCAGAGCCGCTTCGTCTTCAGCTGTGGCAATGTGCCGGAAACCGTCGAGAAGGTCGTCCGGCAAGGGCTCATCCTGAAGGCCGGGAAGTCCCTGGTTTTCCCACCAGTCGCCGGCTTCGACGTAGTGCTGACGCATGTACCCGGCGAGTTGCTGTAGATCCCGCGGCATCTCCTCGTCTGGGTCGGGAGCCGGGAGCGGCATGCGGATTTTCCACAGGTTGCCGCCCTCCAGCAATGCGAACGCCTGACCTTTGGGCAGAGACACCACATGCGCGGGTTCGATCAACGGCACGCTTGTCGTGGTGATGCGATCCTGGGTGTTGCTGGTGAAGTCCGTCTGGCCGCGAATATCCGAGCTATCGGTGGCACCGCTCATCAGCGAAGTCGTGTAAACCTCGACCTTGGGAAGCTGTTTGGTCAACAGCTCTGCCGTGGCCGTTTCGCGTACCCGCAGCATGAAGAGATTATTGAAGTTGCCGACGACCTGGCCAGCCTTGGCGCGGTTGCCGATGCGTGCTTCGATATCGCTCAACGTTTGGGTATAGGCCGTGACCTGGAGTCCCGCGCCGCCACCTTTGTTGACCATGGGAATGAACTCATCGCCCATTAATTCATTAAATTCGTCCGCGTGGACGTTGATGGGAATTTTCACCCCGGTAGCCGCGCCGGGAAGGCCGTCATCAATCCCGAATTTGTAGATGTGTCCAGCGACGGATACCAGGTCGCTGAACATCGAGTTTCCGACCGCCGCCGCAACCTCTGCATCCGACAAGGCATCCAGGCCAACGTAAACGACCGCCCTCTTGCGGATGATCTGCATCCAGTCGAAGATCGGCCGCGGGTCGTTCAGGTCGGAATAGTTGGGGGCGAGCAGCTGTGCGGTTTTGCCGGTGGTGAGCTTCTCAAGCAACGGCAACAACGACGCGACGATCTTGTCGAAATAGGTGCGGTCATAACGCACTGCCGACCGCAAGCCATCAAGCACGGGGTCGTACACGCGCACCTGAGACAGATACTGTTCGAGCGCCACCACGCGCTTCTCCCTGCCCATCATGTGACGTGGAGTGTTCTTGTCGTTGATCCGGCCCTCCAACTGAACGATGATCTCCCAGGCCTTCGGCTCATGGATTGCGAAGTAGCGTTGGGCATATTCGATGAACAGCGCGTCGATGTTCACGACATGCCGCTGGATCAGCAGGTAGTCCGGCCGCTGCCCCAGCTCCACCAGGGCCCTGGCGATGATGTTGACGAACCGCCATGCAAATTCACGGAATGCAGCGCTATTGCCTTCCCCGGAAAGCTGCCCGGCGATGCGGGTCGCCACTTCACTGATGCGGCCGAAGCGTCCCACAGCGTTGTAGCGGGCCGAAATGTCGGGCCATCCGAGATGAAACACATAGAATTCGCCCTCACGCCCGGCGCGTTTGGCCTCGACGTACATCCGTTTCAACAGGTCTGCGTCACCCTTTGGATCGAAGACGATGACGACCTCATGCTCACCGGAGGCGTTGCGCCGACGGATGTCTTGCGTGATGAATAATTCGGCCAGGCGAGTTTTGCCGACGCGGGTGGTTCCCAGCACAAGCGAGTGGCCGACGCGTTCGCCGAGCGGCAGGGTGACGTCGATCTCGTGCGGCTCGATGCCGTGCAGGCGTGGCGTGCCTCCCACTGGGGGCAGCTGTCGCGCGGGATTCAATGGGCTGTCCCATGCAATCACCCGAGCGAGTTTTGAAAGCGGAAACGGCGCGAACTCCAGACGCTCTTCGACGCGCCGGGCAAGGCGGTAGATCGGCGTGGGTTCGACGTAGCGCCGAAACTCCGGTCGATAGGTTTGCATCAGCCGGTGAGTGTGGCGTTGATCCCAGCGAAAACCGCGGCCGATAAACAGGCGTTGCCGACTGACCGGCACCTGCCGGCTGGTCATGACATAGCGAGGCAGGCGGCGGATGTTGCGGCGGTATCGCAAGATAGCCATCGCCTCGCGCAAGCGGATGCCGCCGAACACGAGGAATGCCATAGCGCTGGCGAAGCCCAGCAGCGGGCTTAACGCCAGCGACCAGGGTGCCACCATGCACACCAACGCGGCGCCGGCGCAAACCGCAACGGTGTATAGCTCCACCGCTGGCCGCAGCAGCACTTCCACCGCATGAGGCTGGGCCATGATGGCGCACTCACTGCTCGATGCCGGTGGCGGTGATCAGGACCGGGTAATGCCGCAGTCCCAACCGCTGCGCGAGGTCGTCACCCGATACCGGAGACAACGTGAGCTCGGGAGCCAGCTTGCGCAACCCAGTAAGTGTCTCCGCCGATCCGACATTGACCACGAGACCGACGGCGCTGATTTCGTGCAGCGCCGCCTTGCGCTCAATCAGCCAGGCGCGGGAGCGTTTGTCATCACCGATGAGGAAAACGGGTGCCAGGCCTGGTGCCTGGATCACCCTGCGAGGTTCATCGCCGGGCGACAGCCGCTCCGAGCGCACGGGCAGCATATCGGCTTCGCTGAAGGTCTTGTCTGCGGACGGCGGCACAGAGATCCGCGGCGGGTCCGGTTGACCCTGGCGTGGTGGCAGGTCCAGCGCCTGGTAATAAGGCAAGGCCGACCTGCCTCCATGGTCCTCGACTACCACGAGAGGCGGTTGGCCTGCCAGGGCTGGCAGACCACCGGCACATAACAGGGCGCAAAGAATCGGCCTCGCGGCAACGGCAGTGAAGGTATGCTTCATGGGGTATTCCTCCTGGTGGAAGCGTCAGCACGGGAAGGACCGACCACGCGCGCCAGGTGCTGGCTGACGCTGCGCCGGTAGCGCGCGGCGGGAGCGCCGCCAGCCGGGCGGTGATAGCGGCCGATCGCGAGCAACCAGTCTTCGCCCGGCGTATGTTGTTCACGCAGGATTTCGGCCGCGATCGCGAGGTTGCGATATGGATCGAGCAGGTCACAGGGGTGGCTGTAGCGATGCTTCTGATAACCCAGGTTGATCTGAGCCAGTCCCGCGTCGATGCGGGTTGGCGGCACTTCGCGCAACGCTTTGTTCAGCCCGTTGCATGCCTCGGCGTGGCTACCGAAACGGCGGGCGGTTCCAGCGACGTTCAGGGTCCAGGGCCATGGGACCAGTCGGCCACCACGCCGCAAGCCGCTCTCCTGCAGCGCAACGGCATAGAGCACCGGGGACGGAATTTCCGCACGCTGCGCCGCGACCTGGTAGGCAGGAGGCGGTATCTCCTGTGCCCTGGAGAGCGCGGTTCCGGCGATCGAGGCGGCCAGAACTGCAAGCAGGCGTGCATAGCGGTTCATTGCCTTTGCCATTCGCCGCCGATCTGCCGCACGACGGCTGGCAGATCCCCTTGCAGGCCCAGCGACAACCAGCGGCCTGCATCATGGTTGAGGGTGATGGAGCCGCTACGAACACGGGCGGGGTCAATCCGGGCGCGCTTGGCCCAATCGCGGATGCGGGCATCATCCTGGCGGCTGCCGACCATGTAGAGGTCGAATTCAGCCCCGGAGGTCTGCAATTGCTGGACAAGCTGGCCGCATGAGGCACAACCGTCCTTGATGAATACGGCCAACCGGTTCGCATCGCCCGGCACACCGGTTGCGCTGAAAGTCTGGTTGGCCCCCGGCAGATTGACGCGCTGCATGCCCGGATGCAGGCGTTGCCAGGCAGCGTCATAAGCACGCTGGTAAGCCAGTGTTTTCTCGACACGCCGCGCTTCGACCTGAACCTGCAGTTCGGCGTAGCGCCGGCGCTCTTCATCTGAACGCGCCTCGATGCCGAGCGCGGTAAGCGGATCGAGATTGGGGGAAAAAATGCCCAGCGGACCACGCATCACCTCCCGGTAACGTGTCCATTCCTCCAGGCGCAGCCCCCAGTCGCGAGCATTTTTCTCCTCGCTGTTGCTCGCAGTTGTCGCCTGTTCCTGATCAGGTACAGCAGGTGACGTGGACGTGCGGGTGTTCTGTGCTGATACGGGGGAGATGACGCCAACGGCAAGGTTGGTAGCCAGGGCAAGCGAAATGATCATGCGGTTCATCTGGCCCTCCTATGGCGCTACCACGCGAAGAACCTGACCGTTGTTCTGGAACACGGCGGTGCGGTCTTCGATGGTTTCCAGCCGCCAGCCAGCCTCGGATTCACCGGGCCGCAAAACGCCGGTCAGTGGCGAGGAAGCTCCCCTCGCGGGCTGAATCGACAAAAAGCGTTCACCGCCCCGCATTTCGAGACCAACGACCTTGAATGGAGGCACCGCCGCCTTGCGCCTGGAGGCCTGGTTTTTCTGCGCGCGGGTTGGGGCGGGTGCGACCTGAGCGGCTTTCGCCAGGCGGGCTTCCAGTTGCTCGATGCGGCTATGCAACGGGGCAAGGCTCTCGGCCGTCAGCCGTTCGCCGAGGGCCTGCTCGATCCTGGAAGCCCATTGCTCGATGGCCTGACGCTCGATCTCGAATTGCGTGGTCGTCAACATGTCGGGCTGCTGACGCTGCGCTTCGAGCTGCTGACTCAGTTCTGCCAGCCGGGCCTCCAGGGCTGCGACTTGTGTGCTCTGTGCGCTGCCGCCTGCCTCGGTGGCAAGGTTGGACAACGCCACGTGATTCACCACCACTCCCGTGCTGATCAGCAAGACCCAGGTGATGGTGGCCACGCGCAGCAGCGGTACCCGCGACCGACGGGGAGAGCCGGGGATGGTGGTCATGGCCGCACCTCCGTTGTGAGCGGACGTCTTTCGACATGATCGGCAGCCTTCAAGGCTGACTGCGGGGGGGATTGGGTCTGACTTGATGACGGCTGCTGAGCGCGGTTGAAGCAAATTCGGCGAGCGCCATCATCGACTTTCAGATCCCACGCAGGACCTGCTAACGTCAGCAGGGCATCGCGAAGCAGCATCGGCCCCAGCCGATAGTGGGATGCTGGCAGCGGCAATGAGTTGAGTGCGGTGATGTCGCCCACCGGGCAAAGTTGGTAGCCGGAACGCAGCAAGACGTGATGCAGTGCATCGCCCACTGTCGCGCTGCGCGTGTCGGGAATGGAGACATCGACAACCTGCAGCAACAGGTCTTGCTGTGCCGATGCCGGCGCCAGTTCGACCAGCGTGTAACGGCCATAGCGAACGACGGGCACGAATTCCGGATTCGGCTTCGTCGGTGCGATCGCCGGCTTTGCGATCGGGGCGGCCTTGGGCGGAGGCGTTGTCGTCGCGCAGCCGCTCATCAGTACGGCGGCGATCAGCAGGCCGCCGCCCGCCAGACGGCGATGAAAGTGGCTGAGTGGTTGCATGTGTCGGTTCTCTGGGACGTTGAACCGACACCATCGCTGTTGATGGCGGGAGCATCAGCAAACAAAGGGATTTGCTGGCTCTCCCTATTTAAGTCATCTGCGATGTCGCTGCGCAGCCTGGGCCTGAGTCACACCACCATGCGCTGGGTGTCCAGGCCGCCGCCGCGATCGGTGTCAAAGAAGCCGCCGGCCTCCAGCACCTTGGTGCCGACCACGCCGTCGCGGTGGAAGGTCAGCGACTGCAACCCGGAGGCCATTTTCCTGGCTCCCTTGGTAGCGCGTCGCCAGACAGTCGTGGTACCAGAACGTCATGCCCAAGCCGCCAAGAAACGCTAAAGGGGCGGTTCCAGTCCGGGTCAACCCGATTCTTAGCGGCAGAGTGTCCGGATCCGCCGGGGCAGGCACTACAGCGATGCGCGTATCCCGCGTCCATGCAACAAGAGGGCTCCCGATATCGCAAAACTGAAGACATTAGGTTGGAGATGTTCCATTTTTAGCCACTGATCGGCGTGTGATTTGGAGCAGGAGCATTTAAGGACTAGCCGACTGGTCTAATTTGGAATATACTGCATCGCATGACCAATACTACGAACGACGTTCGCCAACACATCCTGACTACCGCGCAAAGCATCATTGGCGGTAAGGGCTTCAGTGCCGTTGGCCTGAATGAAATCCTCCATGCCTCGAGCGTGCCCAAGGGCTCGTTCTATCATTACTTCGGGTCGAAGGAGGCGTTTGGTGAGGCCTTGCTGGAAAACTATTTCACCGATTACCTGGCTGCGCTTGATGCCGTGCTGGCTCGGTCCGACGTGTCGGCCGGGGAGCGCTTGATGGCCTATTTCGAGCACTGGCTGGAGACCCAGGCAACCTGCGATCCGAAAGGCAAGTGCCTGGCGGTCAAGCTGGCCGCCGAGGTCAGCGACCTTTCCGAAGCGATGCGTTCCGTCCTCGATTATGGTACTGCACGCATCATTGCGCGCCTGACCCGTGCCATCGAGGCTGGCGTAGCAGACGGCTCCCTTGCCTCGCAGCCGGATGCCAGCGCCATGGCGACCACGCTGTACCAATTGTGGCTAGGGGCGAGCTTGCGCGCCAAGATTACGCGCGACCGCGTACCTCTTGAGTCCGCATTGACCGCTACGCGTGGGTTGCTGGGGCTGCCTGCTGCGGTCGGCACCTGAAACACCAGTTTTTTTGTCCGGGAGCTATACGACCGGTCTAATCAAGCAATGTATCTGTTTTGTTTGGCCGCCTTTACCTCACATCCTCAAGGAGCTCACTCATGACTGAGATCACCCAGACCCGCATCGTGCTTGCCTCGCGCCCTGTGGGCGAGCCGAAGCCGGAAGACTTCCGGCTGGAGCAGGGGCCGCTGCCTCAATCCGCCGCGGGTCAATTGCTGTTGGAGACGCTCTATCTCTCGCTCGACCCGTACATGCGCGGGCGGATGAGCGATGCACCGTCCTACGCGCCGCCGTGGGAACTGGGCGCGGTGCCGAGCGGCGGCGCGGTGAGCCGGGTGGCGGTCTCGCATCACCCCGATTTTCAACCCGGCGATCTGGTGCTCGGCGATACCGGCTGGCAGAGCCACACGTTGTCCGACGGGCATGGCCTGAGCCTGCTCGACCGCAGCCTGGCGCAGCCCTCGCTGGCGCTGAGCGTGCTGGGCATGCCGGGGTTCACCGCCTACCACGGCCTGCTGAACATCGGCCGGCCGCAAGCGGGCGAGACCGTGGTCGTCGCCTCGGCCACCGGCGCGGTCGGCTCGGTGGTCGGGCAGCTTGCCAGGCTCAAGGGTGCGCGCGCCATCGGCATCGCCGGCGGGGAGGAGAAATGCCGCTACGCGGTGGAAGCGCTGGGCTTTGACGTCTGCCTCGACCACCGTGCGCCTGACTTCGCCGAGCAACTGGCGGCCGCCACGCCGCAGGGCATCGACGTCTACTACGAGAACGTCGGTGGTGCAGTGCTCGACGCCGTGCTGCCGCGACTCAACGTCGGCGCCCGCGTGCCGGTGTGCGGGCTGATCGCGCATTACAACGACACCGGCCTGCCGCCCAGCCCGGACCGTATGCCGCAGCTGCTGGGCCTGGTGCTGCGCAAGCGCCTGCTGCTCCAGGGCTTCATCATCAGCGATCACTACGCCGACGGCTTCACAGCCTTCCAGTGCGACATGGGCGGCTGGGTCGCCGCGGGCAAGGTCAAGCTCCGCGAGGACTTCGTCGAGGGGTTGGAGCGCGCGCCGCAGGCGCTGATCGACCTGCTGGCCGGTAAGCACTTCGGCAAGGTCGTGGTGCGCGTGGCCGGCGCCTGAATCTTTCCATCTTCATCATTCCAAGGAGAACTTCCACATGGCAAACATTCTCGTCGTCCTCACCTCTCACGACCAGCTCGGCGACACCGGCAGGAAGACCGGTTTCTGGCTGGAGGAACTGGCCGCACCCTACTACGCCTTCCACGATGCCGGCGCGACCCTGACACTGGCCTCGCCCAGGGGCGGCCAGCCGCCTCTCGACCCCAAGAGCGACGAACCCGACGCCCAGACTGAGGCCACCCGCCGCTTCCAGTCCGACGCCGACGCGATGAAGGCGCTGGCCAACACCCGCAAGCTGTCCGAAGTCGCCATCGGCGAATTCGATGCGGTGTTCTACCCCGGCGGCCACGGCCCGCTCTGGGATCTGGCCGAAGACCCCGCCTCGATCGGCCTGATCGAGGCGGCGGTCAGGGCCGGCAAGCCGGTCGGTGCGGTCTGCCACGCGCCGGGCGTGCTGCGCCACGCCGAGGGCGTCGACGGCAAGCCGCTGGTCGCCGGCAAGCGGGTGACCGGCTTCAGCAACAGCGAGGAGGAAGCGGTCGGCCTGACCGAGGTGGTGCCGTTCCTGGTCGAAGACGTGCTCAAGGCCAATGGCGGCCACTACAGCCAGGGCGCCGACTGGGCCTCGCATGTGCAGACCGACGGCCTGCTGGTCACCGGCCAGAACCCGGCCTCGTCCGCCGACGCCGCCAAGGCCCTGCTTTCCCTTCTGTGAGGAGTCTGAACATGTCCGCTTATGTGGTTTTCCTGCGAGAACGCACCCTCGACGCCGGCGAACTTGACACCTACGCCAAGGAAGCTCCAGCCGCGCGCGAAGGGCACGACCTGACGCCGTTGGCGTTCTATGACGATTTCGAAGTGCTGGAAGGCCCGACGATCGAGGGCGGCGTGATCCTGCGCTTTCCCGATATGCAGGCCGCGCGCGCCTGGTATCACAGCCCCGCCTACCAGGCGGCACGAGCGCACCGGTTCAAGGGCGCGGAATACCGCGTGGTCCTGCTCGACGGTATCGATGCGCCGCCTGCGGCCTGAGTCGACGCTCCCACACACGCACAGGAATCTGGCATGACATCCCAACAAATTGATCCCGCCACTGCGTGGCAGGCCCGCTACGGGGAGGTTGCCACCCGACCGTTGCCGCCCGTTCCCGCCGTCCTGGCGGCGCTGCTGGCGCACCGCTCGGTGCGCGCCTACACCGATCAGCCGGTCGACGACGAGGCGCTTGAACTCGCCATCGCCGCCGCGCAATCGGCCTCCAGTTCGTCCAACCTGCAGCCATGGAGCGTGATCGCCGTGCGCGACCCCGCGCGGCGGGCGCGGCTGGCCGAGCTGGCAGGCGGCCAGCGGCACGTGGCCGAGGCCCCGCTGTTCCTGGCCTGGGTCGCCGACTGGTCGCGGCTGCGCCGGCTCGGTGCCGCGCAAGGCGTGGCGACCGACGGTATCGACTACCTGGAGAGCTACACCGTCGGTGTGGTCGACACCGCGCTGGCCGCGCAGAACGCCGTGGTCGCCTTCGAGGCCCAGGGGCTGGGCATCGTCTATATCGGCGGCATGCGCAACCAGCCGGAGGCGGCCGCCGCCGAACTGGGCCTGCCGCAGGACAGCTTCGTGGTGTTCGGCATGTGCGTGGGCCATCCCGATCAGGCCCGCCCGGCCGAGATCAAGCCGCGCCTGGCGCAGGCGGCGGTGCTGCACCGCGAGCACTACGACGCCGCGGGCGAGGCGGTCGCGGTGGGGCATTACGACCCGCTGATGCGCCGCTTCCAGCAGGACCAGCAACGCGACGACCGGCCCTGGTCGCAGACGTCATTGCAGCGCGTCGGCAGTGCCGAAGCGTTGATGGGCCGCCACCGCCTGCGCGAGGCCCTGAACGCGCTCGGCTTCGCCCTGCGCTGAAACCCACCGCGTCCGGCTCGTGTCGAGCCGAACGCAACTTGTTCGTTCACTGCTGCAAGGAGTCATAGCTATGGCCTACGCCACCACCAACCCCTACACCGGCGAAGTCGTCAAGACCTTCCCCGACGCTACCGACGCCGAAGTCTCCCAGGCCATCGGCGCCGCCCATGAAGCCTTCCTGGCCTGGCGCGAGCGCTCGTTCGAAGAGCGCGGTGCGATCCTGCAGCGCGCCGCCGACCTGCTGCGCGAGAATGCCGAGGCGCATGCGGGGCTGCTGACCCTGGAGATGGGCAAGATCACCGCCGAAGCGCTGGCCGAGGTCGAGCTGTCCGCGCGCATCTTTGAGTACTACGTGAAGCACGCCGAAGCCCTGCTGGCACCGGAGAAATTGCCGGTGGCCGATCCGGCCGAAGGCGACGCGCTGCTGGTGCACGAGCCGCTGGGCGTGATCCTGGCGATCGAGCCGTGGAATTTCCCCTACTACCAGATCGCCCGCATCCTGGCTCCGCAGCTGGCCGCTGGCAATACCTTGTTGCTCAAGCACGCCGCCAACGTGCCGCAGAGCGCGGACGCCTTCGAGAAACTGATGCTCGACGCGGGCTTGCCGCAAGGCGCCTTCAAGAACCTCTACGCCACGCGCCAGCAGATCGAGACCATCATCAACGATCCGCGCGTGCACGGCGTGGCCTTGACCGGCTCGGAGGGTGCCGGCGCAGTGGTCGCCGCCCAGGCCGGCAAGGCGCTGAAGAAGTCGACGCTGGAACTGGGGGGCGCCGACGCCTTCGTGGTACTGGCCGACGCCGAACTGGACAAGACCGTGAAGTGGGCGGTGTTCGGTCGCCACTGGAATGCCGGCCAGGTCTGCGTGTCCTCCAAGCGCATCATCCTGGTCGAGGCCATCTACGACGAGTTCCTGCGCCGCTACACCGAGGGCGTGGCCGCGCTCAAGGCGGGCGACCCCTTCGATGCGGCAACCACCCTGGCGCCATTGTCCTCGCAGAAAGCCGCCGACGACATCAAGGAGCAGATTCGTCAAGCTGTCGCCCACGGCGCTACCGCCACTGAGGTCGGACCCAAGGTGCCGACCCAAGGCGCCTTCGTGCAGCCGACCATCCTCACCGGCGTGACCCCGGACAACCCAGCCTACTACTGGGAGTTCTTCGGGCCGGTGTCGCTGATCTACCGCGCCGCCGATGAGGAAGAGGCGATCGCCATCGCCAACGACTCGCCGTTCGGCCTGGGTGGCTCGGTGTTCACCGCCGACGCCAAACATGGCGCGGAAGTCGCCAAGCGCATCTCCACCGGCATGGTGTTCGTCAACCACCCGACCATGGCCAAGGCCGACCTGCCGTTCGGCGGAGTGCGCCGCTCCGGCTACGGCCGCGAGCTGCTAGGCCTGGGCCTGAAGGAGTTCGTCAACCACAAGCTGATCGACGTGGTCGATATCGACGCGCCGTTCTGATGCGGGCCGGCCGGCGGCCAGTCGCTCCCGCTCTCATCGCGGGAACGATTGGCGGCGCCCAACCCCGTTCTGCTCACAACATGAAGGAAAACATCTTGAGCAACCGAAGCCTTTTCCGGCCCTTGCAACTCGGCAGCTACACACTGAAGAATCGTATCGTGCTGCCGCCGTTGACCCGGCAACGCAGCACCCAGCCCGGCAATGCCGCCAATGAGCTGATGGCCACTTATTACCAGCAGCGCGCCGGTGCCGGCCTGCTGATCAGCGAGGGCACCCAGATCGAGCCGCGCGGCGAGGGCTATGCCTGGACCCCGGGCATCTACAGCCCGGCCCAGGTCGAGGGCTGGCGCAAGGTCACCGAGGCCGTACACGCCGAAGGCGGGATCATCTTCGCCCAGCTCTGGCACGTCGGTCGCGTCTCCCACAGCGCGCTGCAGCCGGGGGGCGCGGCCCCCGTCGCTCCCTCTGCGATCCCGGCCGACCGGGTCAGCGTGTTCATAGAGACTGCCCCCGGCGCCGGTACCCTGGTGCCGCCGTCAGTGCCGCGCGCCCTGAGCACCGCCGAAGTCAAGGAGCTGGTGCAGCTCTATGCCCAGGCTGCCCGCAACGCGCTGGACGCCGGCTTCGACGGCGTGGAGATCCACGCCGCCAATGGCTACCTAGTTAACCAGTTCATCTCCGCCCGTACCAACCAGCGCGACGACGAGTATGGTGGCTCGCTGGACAACCGCCTGCGTTTTCTGCGCGAGGTGGTCCAGGCGGTGGCCGGCGTGGTCGGCCCGCAGCGCCTGGGCGTGCGCTTCTCGCCGCTGTTCACCACGACCGATGAGGATCGCGTCTACCTGGGCCTGGTCGAGGACGATCCGCACGCGACCTACATCGCTGCCGCCAGGGTGCTGGAGGAGGCGGGAATCGGCTATGTCTCGATCGCCGAGGCCGACTGGGACAACGCCCCGGAACTGCCCGAGGACTTTCGTCGCGACCTGCGCCAGACGTTCAGCGGACGCATCATCGTCGCCGGTCGCTACACCGCCGAGCGCGGCGAGCGCCTGCTTGAGGCGGGGCTGGCCGATCTGATCGCCTTTGGTCGCCCGTTCATCGCCAACCCTGATCTGCCGGCGCGCATCGCGCACGGCTGGCCGCTCAATGCGCTGAACCCCGCCACCATGTATGGCGGCGGTACGGCAGGCTACACGGATTATCCGGTCCACGCCGGCTAGCCGGCGCGCGTCGCATCACCCACCGGGCAGCCATGGCCGCCCTCACCACAGAGGACATCGCGATGGAATACAAGACGCTGGGGAACACCGGCTTGCTGGTCTCTTCGCTGTGCCTGGGCACGATGACTTTCGGCGACGGCCAGGGCATCTTCCGGCACATCGGCAGCGCCGGCCAGGACGAGGCCGACGCGATAGTCAAGGCTGCCGTCGACGGCGGGATCAACTTCTTCGACACCGCCGATGCCTATTCGGCCGGCAGCAGCGAGCAGGTGCTTGGCCAGTCGCTGCGCAACCTCGGCATCGCCCGCAAGGATGTGGTGCTGGCGACCAAGGGCTATACCCGCACCGGCCCCGGGCGCAACGATGTGGGCGCTTCGCGCGGCCACATCCTCGATGCGGTGGAGGCCAGCCTGCGGCGCCTGCAGACCGATCACATCGACCTTTACCAGATCCATGCCAACGATCCGGTCACGCCTATCGAGGAAACCCTGCGCGCGCTCGATGACCTGGTGCGCCAGGGCAAGGTCCGCTACGTCGGCGTCTCCAACTGGCAGGCGTGGAAGATCGCCCGCGCGCTGGGCGTCTCCGAAGCGCGCAACCTGGCCCGCTTCGATACCCTGCAGGCGTACTACTCGATTGCCGGGCGCGACATCGAACGCGAACTCGTACCGCTGCTGCAGGCCGAGAAGATCGGGCTGCTGGTGTGGAGTCCACTGGCCGGCGGGCTGCTCTCGGGCAAGTTCGACCGCGAGCACCAGAAGCCGGAAGGCGCGCGTCGCTCGGAGTTCGACTTCCCGTTCGTCGACAAGGAACGGGCCTGGAACGTCGTCGAGGCGATGAAACCGATAGCTGCGGCGCACGGCTGCAGTGTCGCCCGCGTCGCGCTGGCCTGGCTGCTGTCGCGGCCGGTGGTGACCTCGGTGATCGTCGGCGCCCGGCGCCTGGAGCAGTTGCACGACAATCTTGCCGCCGTCGAACTGGCGCTGAGCGAGGTGGAGCTGACCGCGCTTGATGCGGCCAGCGCCTTGCTGCGCGAGTACCCCGGCTGGGTGCTGGAAGTGCAGAACGCGGATCGGCTCGGCCCCGTGGACCGCTGGTCCGGCCTTTCTTCCTGAAATTCGTCGCGGACCACTCCGGTCCGCTCTTTTCCGATCCCTTGACCCTTAGGAGTTGACATCATGAAGATTTTCTACAAGACCCGCGCCACCGCCGTCGGCGGCCGTTCCGGACGCACCACGCTGGACGATGGCAGCCTTGCGCTGGACATGTCCCAGCCCGGTTCCGGCAAGGCTGGCGCCAACCCCGAACAGCTTTTCGCCATGGGCTACGCCGCCTGCTTCGACAACGCGTTGCCGGTGGCGGCCAAGCAATTGAAGCTGGCACCCACCGCCACCAGGACCTCGGTCGAGGTCGGCATCGGCCAGACCGCCGAGGGCGGCTATGCCCTGGACATCGACCTCTACGTGGAAGTCCAGGGCCTTAGCGAAGCCGACGCGCACAAGCTGGTAGAGACCACCCACCAGGTCTGCCCGTACTCCAACGCCACCCGCGGCAACGTCGACGTGCGCCTGCACACCAGCGTCGCCTGAAACACATCAAACCCAAGGAGAAACACCATGACAGTAAAAGCCTATGGCACCCACGCCGCTGACACGCCGCTGGCGGCGCTCGACATTGTTCGCCGCGAGCCGGGGCCGCACGACGTCAAGATCGACATCGCCTACTGCGGCGTCTGCCATTCCGACCTGCACCAGGCCCGCAACGAGTGGGCCAACACGCTGTACCCCTGCGTGCCCGGGCACGAAATCGTCGGCCACGTTTCGGCCATCGGCAGTGCGGTGACCAAGTTCAAGATCGGCGACACGGTCGGCGTCGGCTGCCTGGTCGACAGTTGCCATCATTGCCCGGCCTGCGACGCGGGCCTGGAGCAGTATTGCGAGCACGGCCAGGTCTTCACCTACAATGGCCCGACGCATGATGCGCCCGGCCACACCCTGGGCGGCTATTCGCAGCAGATCGTAGTCAAGGACGACTTCGTCCTGAAGGTTTCGCACCCCGAGGCGCAACTGGCCGCCGTGGCGCCGCTGTTGTGCGCCGGCGTCACCACCTGGTCGCCGTTGCGCCACTGGAAGGTCGGTCCTGGCCAGAAAGTGGGCATCGTGGGTATCGGCGGGCTTGGCCACATGGGCATCAAGCTGGCACATGCCCTGGGCGCACACACCGTGGCCTTCACCACCAGCGAGAGCAAGCGCGCCGCTGCGCTGGAACTGGGCGCCGACGAAGTCATTGTCTCGCGTAACGCTGAAGAGATGGCGGCGCACGCCAACAGTTTCGACTTCATCCTCAACACGGTCGCAGCCAGCCACGACCTCGACGCCTTCACTGGCCTGCTCAAACTCGACGGCACCATGACCCTGGTCGGCGTACCCGAGCACCCGCACCCGTCGCCGAGCATCGCCAATCTCATCTTCAAGCGCCGCAGCATCGCCGGCTCGCTGATCGGCGGCATCGCCGAGACCCAGGAGATGCTCGACTTCTGCGCCGAGAAAGGCATCGTCGCCGAGATCGAGATGATCGCCATCCAGCAGATCAACGACGCCTACGAGCGCATGCTCAAGAGCGACGTGAAGTACCGCTTCGTGATCGACAGCGCGAGCCTGGCCGCCGCCTGAGGCGAAACAGCCTAACCGTTGCGGGCCGCTTCCCGGCGAGGCGGCCCGCGTGTTGAAGCAGGAGATTCAAGATGAAAGTCATTGTCATACGCGCGCCCGGCGGACTCGACCGCCTCGAAGTACGCGACCTGCCTGATCCCGGCCAGCCGGGGCCAGGGCAGATCCGAGTGAAGCTACACGCCAGTTCGCTCAATTTCCATGACCTGCTGGTGGCCAACGGCGGCTTTCCCGCCGCCGACGAGCGGGTGCTGCTGTCCGACGCCGCCGGCGTGGTCGAGGCGGTGGGCGAAGGCGTCACGGAATTCAAGCCCGGCGACCACGTGGTCTCCGTCTTCTTCCCGCACTGGGCCGATGGCCTGCCGTTCGGCAGTGTTGGCAACTTCCAGGGCACGCCCGGCGACGGCATCGACGGCTACGCCACCGAGGTCGCGGTGCGCGCGGCCACCGATTTCACCCTGGCGCCGCGCGGCTGGAGCCATGCCGAGGCGGCAACCATCACCACCGCCGGGCTGACGGCATGGCGCGCGCTGGTGGCCGACGGCCCGCTCAAGGCCGGCGAGAGCGTGCTGGTGCTGGGCAGCGGAGGGGTCTCGGTGGCGGCGTTGCAGATCGCCAAGGCGATGGGCGCGAGCGTGATTGCCACCTCCTCATCGGATGAGAAGCTCGAACGCCTGCGCGCGCTCGGCGCCGACCACCTGATCAACTACCGGCAGACGCCGGAGTGGGGCACACGGGTGTTGGAGATCACCGGTGGGCGCGGCGTCGATCACGTGCTGGAGGTCGGCGGCCCGGGCACGCTGGCGCAGTCCATCCGCGCGGTGCGCGTGGGCGGCCACATCGCGCTGATCGGCGTGCTGACCGGACACGCCGGCGAGGTGCCGACCACCGTGCTGATGGCAAAGCAGGCGCGGCTTCAAGGCCTGATCGTCGGCAGCCGGCGCCTGCAACAGGAATACATCGCGGCGATGGAACAGACCGGCATCCGCCCGGTGATCGACCGCAGCTTCCCGCTGGAACAGCTCGCCGAGGCCTTCCGCTTCCAGGAAAGCGGCCGCCATTTCGGCAAGGTCGTGGTGGAGATCTGAGCGCGTGGACCACCGGCGCCCGACCGATGGCGCGGTGCTGACGACGATCCGCCTGATGGGCCTCTTCATCGCGCCCGACGGCACAATTGCCGAATGGCGCGATTATTTTCCGTTTCACGCCGCCCGCTTGGGGCGGCATGAGCGCACCGAACGGTGAGTGCCCGGACATACCACAAGAAAGGAGCATGACATGAAAGCAGCCATCTACGAACAACCTGGAAATCCCTCCGTCCTGCATCTGGCCGAGGTTCCGGACCCGGTCGCGGGCGACGACGACCTGCTCATCCGCGTCGAGGCCATCAGCATTGAAGGTGGCGATCTCATCGGGCGCCGCAGCAGCACCTCGTCCGGCCCGAGCGACATCCTTGGCTACGCCGCCGCTGGCGAAATCTTGCAGGTGGGTCGGTCGGTGACCGGCTTCAAGGTCGGCCAGAAGGTCACAGGGTTCAATTTCAAGGGATCGCACGCCGAACTGCGCGCCGTGCCCGCGGCGACCAGCTGGCTCGTGCCGGATGGCCTCGACATCAAGGTCGCGGCGGCGATCCCGTCGGGTCCGGGCACCGCCGCCTACACGCTGCAACTGGGGGCGCTCAGGTCGGGCGAGACCGTGCTGATCCAGGGCGCGGCGGGCGGCGTGGGGCTGGCCGCCGTCCAGCTCGCGGCCAGGGCGGGCGCGCGGGTCATCGGCACCGGCACGCGTGCAGACACGCTGGAGGAACTCCGCGCATACGGGCTCTCCGACGCCATCGTCACCACCGACCAGCCCGCCAGCGACCAGATCCGCGCGCTGCTCGGCGGCAACAAGGTCGACCTTCTGATCGACAATATCGGCGGGCCGGCGCTGGTCGATGGCCTCCAGGCCGTGAGGGACGGCGGACGCGCCATCATCGTGGGCGTGTTCGGTGGCCGCAACCAGCCGATCGACGCGGGGCATCTTCTGGTCCATCGGCAAACGGTGATCGGCTGCCTGCTCGGCCCCGTCATGGGCGAGCCCGAGGTCCATGCACTGATCGACGATCTGCTCCAGCAGGCCCTGCGCGGCGAGATCAAGGTGCCGATCGACGCGACCTTCGCACTTGCCGACGCGGCGGCCGCTCATCGACGGGCAGAAGAGCGCGGCCGCATCGGCCGCGTGGTCATGGTGCCTTGAATGCGATGTCCGGGCTGTCACGATAGATCCGGCAGCCCAAACCCGGGAGAAAGATATGAGCAAGGTCTTCATCATCGGCGCGGCGGGCAAGGTCGGGAGCCGCCTGACCCGGCTGCTGGCCGCGCGAGGCCATCGGCCCATCGCGATGCACCGCCACCCGGATCAGGCCGACGAGCTTGCCGCGCTGGGCGCAACGCCGGTGGCCGGCGACCTGACCGGGCTGGACGCTGACGCGCTGGCCTCGCTGCTGTCCGGCAGCGACGCGGTGGTGTTCACTGCCGGCGCGGGCGGCAAGGGCGGGCCGCAGCGCACCGATGCCATCGACGGACGCGGTCTGGAACTGGCCGTCGCGGCGGCGCAGGCGGCAGGCATCCGGCGTTTCCTGCTGGTATCGGCCTTTCCCGAGGCCGGCCGCGGAAGGCACGTCTCGGATACCTTCGAGAACTACATGAAGGTGAAGAAACAGGCCGACGTATATCTGGCGCAGAGTGGTCTGGACTGGGTCATCCTGCGTCCGGGCACGCTGGTGGATACCGCGGGCACCGGCAGGATCACCGCCGGACCGGCGATCCCCTATGGCGACGTGCCGAGAGACGACGTGGCGGCGACGCTCGCCGAACTGATCGATCAACCCACAATCAACCGGGCCATCATCGAGCTGACCCAGGGCACTGCCCCGGTACGCGACGCACTGGCCGCGCTCGCGCGGCAGGAATAGCCCAACGTCCATGGAGATCGGCAGCCTCGCCCAAGGCGATCTTGCCGCCTTCACCACCGACCCGCAGAGATAGATAAGGAATCGAACCCATGTCAAACCAGCTCTCGCAGAAACCGACCGAGGACACCGAGGTCACCCGGATCATCAACCGCCTGCTCGGCACCTACTGGAGCTGTGTAGAGACATTAAAGTTGTATCCTTTAACCTGAAAAAGACTTTAAAGTTGTAAACTTTTAAAAAAAACACATACAAAACATGATACTAAGTGTGTATCACACGCTGTTCCAACATTATGCCTTGATGTTCTTGCAGGAACTGCAATTTACAGGAGGAAAAAGGTGTTTTTGTAGTTATCTGGCGTTACGTGACAGTGTTGGTCAGATACTTCCACCTCTTCAGAGTTAAAGTTTGATATATGGGAAAAAAACGCTCCCGGACGGGAGCGTAAGCCAGTGACTTCGGCGTCAAATGAGGGTCTAACAAGTGGAGCTGCGGGTTAATTCTGGGTGATCTGGCTGCGATGCTTTTCAGCCTGCTGCTGATGAATAACGGAAGATTGACCATTATTCGCCTTCTCATGCACAACAGCGGCTTTCTCATGCTCGTTCATTTCGGAAAATGATTTTGCTGTTTCGTTAGAAGCTGCTGGCTTGGATTTCATCATTTTTTTATGCATTTCAGCCATGTCCTGATGGGCAGCAGAATTGCCGTTTTGCATCATTTCATGGGACATTGCGGCCTGATCGTGACCGCTCATATCCATCATTTTCATGCTCTCCCCCTGAACTGCACTTTTTTCAGCGGATGATTGCATCTGATGGGCAGGCGCCTGGGCATTATTTACCTGGTCATGCATGTTCATTGTCTCTGCAGCCCAGGCAGATGAAGCGACAGCCATCATGGCAATAAAGGATACAAGGATCTTTTTCATGGTTGGGTCTCCGGTGTTTTCATACCCGAACAATCAATGCTTATAACAGAGAAAGCATTTGATCTCAGGGCTGGTTGATCATCACGCCAGGAACCGGGCGATTGAATTATGGAAGGTGCGAACAAGTTCCTGATATGAGATCATCATATTCATCCGGAGCGCATCCCAGAGGGACATCATGAGCCATCAACTCACCTTCGCCGATAGTGAATTCAGCACTAAGCGCCGTCAGACCCGAAAAGAGATTTTCCTCTCCCGCATGGAGCAGATTCTGCCATGGCAAAACATGGTGGAAGTCATCGAGCCGTTTTATCCCAAGGCGGGCAATGGCCGACGGCCCTATCCGCTGGAGACCATGCTGCGTATTCACTGCATGCAGCATTGGTACAACCTGAGCGACGGTGCCATGGAAGATGCCCTGTACGAAATCGCCTCCATGCGCCTGTTTGCCCGATTATCCCTGGATAGCGCCCTGCCGGATCGCACCACCATCATGAATTTCCGCCACCTGCTCGAGCAGCATCAACTGGCCCGTCAATTGTTCAAGACCATCAATCGCTGGCTGGCCGAAGCAGGCGTCATGATGACCCAAGGCACTTTGGTGGATGCCACCATCATTGAGGCACCCAGCTCTACCAAGAACAAAGAGCAGCAACGCGATCCGGAGATGCATCAGACCAAGAAAGGCAATCAGTGGCACTTTGGCATGAAGGCCCACATTGGTGTCGATGCCAAGAGTGGCCTGACCCACAGCCTAGTCACCACCGCGGCCAACGAGCATGACCTCAATCAGCTGGGTAATCTGCTTCATGGAGAGGAGCAATTTGTCTCAGCCGATGCCGGCTACCAAGGAGCGCCACAGCGCGAGGAGCTGGCCGAGGTGGATGTGGACTGGCTGATCGCCGAGCGTCCCGGCAAGGTAAAAACCTTGAAGCAGCATCCGCGCAAGAACAAAACGGCCATCAACATCGAATACATGAAAGCCAGCATCCGTGCCAGGGTGGAGCACCCGTTTCGCATCATCAAGCGGCAGTTCGGCTTCGTGAAAGCCAGATACAAAGGGCTGCTGAAAAACGATAACCAACTGGCGATGTTATTCACCCTGGCCAACCTGTTTCGGGTGGACCAAATGATACGTCAGTGGGAGAGATCTCAGTAAAAACCGGAAATAACGCCAGAAATGGTGGAAAAAATAGCCTAAATAGGCTGATTCGATGTGTTTGCGGGAAAAAAATCGGCCCAGATCCGCGAAATTTTAATCAGCGAGTCAGCTTGGGAAGAAATGACCTGCTTATTCGCACCTTCCCTAAACAAACGCTCAAAACCCACACTTGCAGGGTTGGCCTCCAGTCGGGCATAAGTTTGCTGTGTTACACCCAAACGTTCAGAAACATCTCTTTGCGTCAGTCCATTGGCTTTGCGAAAGCCGATTAAAACAGGACGCAACTGATTCAAGGTCTTCAAAGCGTATTGAGTGTTCATAAGTGATCTTCCGTATCGACGGGTTAACAAGCACAACGAATGGATTTACAGCAGATAAGCTGTAATACTCATTAACAGACTATAGGCTGTAATACGCCTCTTGCCAAGATTCGGCATCTTTCAAAAACAAGGCCGTGTTGAGTAAGCAGTACTGGTATCTAGCACCCCTGACCACTTTGCTTGAGAGTGACCCAGTGACATTTATCGTGATCGTAGGTCTTTTAGACGTTGTTGCTAACCGGCATCATACTCAGGTGGTAACCCCCAGGGATACTCGGGAAGTGATAATTTATTCCCGCCCTAATCAAAATATATAACCCTATCTTATTAGCTTTCTTAGTAGTTTATAAATGAAGTAAAAATTAGCGAAGAAGCTTTACATTAAAAAGTGAGCAAAAATTTTTACCATTGAACCGGCAAAATTTGCAATCTGCGGCTTTTAGCCTGAGAAAATCCACATTAACAGAATAATCATCAAGTCCAACAGAGGCATAACTTACGTCCTCGAATAAATCGGTAATAAATGAGTTGAAATTACAAAAATTAACCTCACTCAATATCCTGAACACCGCAGAAATATAACTACTATGCATTATCCTGACTTCAATAACCTTTAATAAACTAGAATGCGATTTACTTTTAAAGAGGTCAAAGAGAAAGTAAACCAGCTCATTTTTATTGTCAGAAATCCATTTTAAAATTTTATCCCTGGCACATGGCAATAAATACACTGGAGTTTTGAAAGGATTTGAAATGTCAACCACAAGGGAACAATAACCATGAGGATTTATTCCACTTATAATTAAGTCACTAAGTCCTTTCACTGCATCCAAATAGTTGTCAAAACAAACCTCATATAAACAGGTACTATGAGCTGCACATTTAGATTCAAACAACCATCTATGACGAAGATAACCAATGCCTTTAGAGTGTATATCTTCAATAATACATTTATGGCAGTAACGAATCTTTGAGATGTTTACCAATGGATATGAATTAGTTATGTGTAAATTATTTCGACAGGCATCTTCAACAGCGTTGAAATACCCGTAAACACCAGAAGATAACGACACTATATTGGAAGTTAGTATATAACCATTTCTTGTGGCAAGAATGTCATATATATCCTGCAAACTATGCAATTTGTACATATCAATCAGTTCGAGCCGAGGAAAGGCATCGTACCTTAGTTCACCATGCTTAGATATTATGTTCCTGCAATTGGATAAGTTATACATTATCTGTGAACGCAGAAGAAAACTGTGCCACAATTCATTTTCGTAAACCATATCACTCCCTCTTATTTAATTAGATTCTTTTTCCTGAGAAGTGTCATTGTCATTGGTAGTTTATCTCTGTATTTCAAAAGCCAGTTATGCCCCCCCAGTAAAGCATCCAGGCTTGTAAGTGACATCGGGTATTGCCCCTGAGATAAAACAACATTTATTAATGATGATGAGATTATATCTCTCTCGCTCCAGTCTACTCTTTTATTTCTATAACATCGTACTGCTTTAGGAAGACAGGAATTAAGCCAGCCATTTTCATGTTTATTTAGCCAAAAGAAACTAGCATAACAACTTTCCTTGACTAACTTTCGCGTTACAGAAATGGATTGATTATGTATAAATCTTAATATTTTCTGCTTATGACGCCGTCTTAAAGAATCTTTTTTACATTTTTTACGCCATGAGCATAAACCGTAACAAGATGAAATTACAGAGGATACAGTTCCTTCCGATAATGAGTTTTTCTCAGCTATGGATGCCAGACTAAACCCCCTTACAGCCATAGACTTGATAAGCAATTCAGTGAATATATTAATTTTTGTGTTTCGCTTAAACGCCCTCAGGTATTTTTTATAAATAAGTGTTTTAATGTAACATCTGCTGCGATTAAATTCTCTCCCAAGGTTGCTAACACTAGTATTATTTTCAGCCATATGAAAGCTGTATTCCTTATGACTTTTAAAGATTTCTTTCTTTTTATTAGGGAAGGTGCGAACAAGTTCCTGATATGAGATCATCATATTCATCCGGAGCGCATCCCAGAGGGACATCATGAGCCATCAACTCACCTTCGCCGATAGTGAATTCAGCACTAAGCGCCGTCAGACCCGAAAAGAGATTTTCCTCTCCCGCATGGAGCAGATTCTGCCATGGCAAAACATGGTGGAAGTCATCGAGCCGTTTTATCCCAAGGCGGGCAATGGCCGACGGCCCTATCCGCTGGAGACCATGCTGCGTATTCACTGCATGCAGCATTGGTACAACCTGAGCGACGGTGCCATGGAAGATGCCCTGTACGAAATCGCCTCCATGCGCCTGTTTGCCCGATTATCCCTGGATAGCGCCCTGCCGGATCGCACCACCATCATGAATTTCCGCCACCTGCTCGAGCAGCATCAACTGGCCCGTCAATTGTTCAAGACCATCAATCGCTGGCTGGCCGAAGCAGGCGTCATGATGACCCAAGGCACTTTGGTGGATGCCACCATCATTGAGGCACCCAGCTCTACCAAGAACAAAGAGCAGCAACGCGATCCGGAGATGCATCAGACCAAGAAAGGCAATCAGTGGCACTTTGGCATGAAGGCCCACATTGGTGTCGATGCCAAGAGTGGCCTGACCCACAGCCTAGTCACCACCGCGGCCAACGAGCATGACCTCAATCAGCTGGGTAATCTGCTTCATGGAGAGGAGCAATTTGTCTCAGCCGATGCCGGCTACCAAGGAGCGCCACAGCGCGAGGAGCTGGCCGAGGTGGATGTGGACTGGCTGATCGCCGAGCGTCCCGGCAAGGTAAAAACCTTGAAGCAGCATCCGCGCAAGAACAAAACGGCCATCAACATCGAATACATGAAAGCCAGCATCCGTGCCAGGGTGGAGCACCCGTTTCGCATCATCAAGCGGCAGTTCGGCTTCGTGAAAGCCAGATACAAAGGGCTGCTGAAAAACGATAACCAACTGGCGATGTTATTCACCCTGGCCAACCTGTTTCGGGTGGACCAAATGATACGTCAGTGGGAGAGATCTCAGTAAAAACCGGAAATAACGCCAGAAATGGTGGAAAAAATAGCCTAAATAGGCTGATTCGATGTGTTTGCGGGAAAAAAATCGGCCCAGATCCGCGAAATTTTAATCAGCGAGTCAGCTTGGGAAGAAATGACCTGCTTATTCGCACCTTCCCTGTCATCGGCGGCGGTACGCTGGCTACCGTGAGCACCTACACACTCAGCTGCCTGATGAGCGCCGCTCTGGAGTTACCGCGTTGCTGCATTGTGATTGCCAACCTATCCGGCAGCTATGTGGCTCAGACCAAGGCAATTGCCGAAGCAATCTCTAACCTCCAGCAAGAAGCCAGTCGCCAAGCGAGCACCATCACCCCCGTGCAGTTGGCGGGTACCTGTTCATCCCTGGCGCCTCTCCGCCTTGATGCTGGCAGATTCAGTCTGGCCTCGCGGTTCGACCTACCGAAATATCGGCGGTTACATTGTCCCCAGAGCTTCAGACCCGGCTGTTACCGGCCACGCCTGTCTGGGTAGGGAACGAGTGGTGGAACAGTCGGTTCCGTCGGGCGTTAACCTGCGGAACAGAAACCCATGCGACTTTC
The DNA here is from genome assembly GCF_030053895.1 of Trabulsiella odontotermitis. Lineage (NCBI taxonomy): Bacteria > Pseudomonadati > Pseudomonadota > Gammaproteobacteria > Enterobacterales > Enterobacteriaceae > Trabulsiella > Trabulsiella odontotermitis. Next base: position 4,152,194 of record NZ_CP125781.1, on the reverse strand, counting down.
AGGTCGCACTGCCGAAATAATACTGGTTTCCCTTCTTGGTCTGGTGCATTTCCGGGTCGCGCTTGCCGTCCTTGTTCTTGGTCGAACTGGGCGCATTGATCAGCGTTGCATCGACGATGGTGCCCTGGCGCAGCGACAGGCCGCGGTCGCCCAGAGCCATTGATGACAGCGAGGATGCCGGCCGCCAGCTCGTGTTTCTCCAGCAAGCGGCGGAAGTTGAGAATGGTGGTTTCGTCGGGGATGCGCTCCAGGTGCAGCCCGGCAAACTGGCGCAGGATCGTGGTTTCGTACAGCGCTTCCTCCATCGCTGGATCGCTGTAGCCGAACCAGTTCTGCAGCAGATGCACACGCAGCATCGCCATCAACGGGTAGGCCGGACGGCCACCTTCACCCTTCGGATAATGTGGCTCGATCAAAGCAATCAAGCCCTTCCACGGCACCACCCGATCCATCTCGATCAGGAACAACTCCTTGCGGGTTTGCTTGCGCTTGCCAGCGTACTCGGCGTCGGCGAAGGTCATCTGCTTCATCGGGAAACTCGGTGGGTGGGGGCGCGGTATTTTGCCAAATCAGAAAGTCTTTTTCAGAGTTTCCCTAGGCTGACAAGCCAAGCGCTGGATCGCAACCATCCATCACCTTATCCAGCTAGATCTGCCTCCTCCAATAAGTGCCGCACAAATCCCGGCGGGTGCAGATTTCCGGGAGGTTTGCGCCAGATCAGTTGGAGACGCTTTTCAAGCCCCGGGATGGGAAGAGCTACCAGCGCGCCACTGCGAACTTCGTCTTGTACTGCGGAAGCCATCACCAACGACACGCCGAGTCCCGCCCTCACTGCTTGTTTGACTGCCTCGGTGCTGCCTAGCTGCATACCGCTGCGAGGCACGCCCAGTTCGCCAAAGTATTCGGTCAGAAGCCGTCCGGTACCGCTACCCGGTTCACCTCCCAGCATCGGCAGGTCCACCAGACGATCACGTTCTATGCACCCTGCTTCAGCCAGCGCATGGTCGGGGCTGACGATAAGCACCAGCGGCTCGACCCGCCAGAGGCGGTGTTCGAAGTCGGGGTGAGGTAGCCACCATTCCATGATCGCGGCGTCGAGCTGGCCCGCCAGTAGCTGGTCGGCCACATCCGGGTTGGCGGCGATGCGCAGATCCACCTCGCCCCTCTCATTTGCGGTCGTCAGATAGTTGCGCACGAATGGCTGGAGAAGGTAGGTGCCGATGTTGGTGCTGGCCCCGACGCGCTCACGATTGCCATGCAGGGCTTCTAGCGCCCGGGCGTGCATGTCGAGCAAGGCGGTCGCATGCGGCATGAAGGCCAGCGCCCGTGTGGTAGGCTGGCAGCCGCTACGACTGCGCTGCACCAGCGTTACGCCGACCTGCTCTTCAAGCTTCTGCAAGTGCTGCGACACCGTCGGCTGGGCCAGCCCCAACGCCCTCGCCGCGCTCTGAAAACTGCCTGTTTGAACGATCGCTACCAGGCTCTTCAGCCAGACCGGATTCAACATGCGGCAGGCTCGGCCTTGGGCAGACGGTTCGCAGCGTTGATTGGGCGCGCACCTGCCAATACCTGGATGATGTTCTGCGCTGCACAACGTTCAATCTCCAGGCGCACCGCGCGCACTGCCGACCCTATGTGCGGAGTGAACAGCGTATTCGGATGCGCGAGCAGCGCAGGATCGATCAGCCGCGGCCGGTCCGCGCGAGCCCAGTCTTCCATTTCGAATACATCCGCCGCATACCCGCCGAGCTGGCCTCGCTCAAGCGCCGCGAGCACGGCGGCTTCATCCACTACCGAACCACGACAGGGGTTTACAAGCAGAGCGCCCGGCCGTACGAGGGCAAGCAGCTCGGCGTTGACCAGATGCTGGGTATCGGCATTCAAGGGAAGCGCCAGCAGGATGAAGTCCGAGCTGGCGAAGAGTTCGCTGCACGCCACCTGGCGCAGGCCGAGCCGTTGCTCGGTTTGTGTATCCAGAGCCTTCGCCTCGTGGTACTGCAGGGTCGCGCCCCATCCCTGCAAGCGCTCAGCCATGGCCAGTCCGATGGCGCCCATGCCAAGGATGCCGACCGTAGCGTTATCCAGCCCCGTGCCGTAGAACTGTGGTTGCCAGCCCTGGAACTCGCCAGAGCGGACGAACGCATCTGCTGCCCGCAGATGCCGCCCCAGCCCCACCGCCAGTCCGATCGCCAGCTCGGCAGTCGGGACCGTCAACAGATCAGGCACGAAGGTCAGCCAGACCCCGCGGGCAGTACAGGCGTCCACATCGAAATTGTCGAAGCCCTTGAGCGCGCAGCCGACTACACGCAGCTCAGGGCAGGCTTGAAGAAAGTCTGCATCGACCCGATCGGGCATGAACGCCATCATCGCCTGAGCATCGCGACAGCGGCGCAGAATTTCCTCGCGCGTCAGCGTGCTGTCGGTCTGGTTGGTCACCAGCTCGCAATGTGGCGCCAGCAGTTGCAGGATCTCATCGTGTACTCGGTGAGTTATAACGAGTTTCGGCAGCATGTTTTGTCCTATTTGAAACGTTTGCGCAGCACGCCACTGAAGGCGTCTACTAGCGTGACCATGGCCAGGATGACCAGCAGGATTGCTGCAACCTCCTGGTACTGCATGATGCGCAGCGAGCCCATGAGTTCGAAGCCGATACCGCCGGCGCCAACCATGCCCATCACGGTGGAGGCGCGAAAGTTGTATTCCCAGCGGTAGATCGCCACGTCGGCGAACTGCGGCGTCACCTGTGGCAAAACCGCGTGCAGCAGCACTTGCATCGGCGTAGCCCCCGCCGCCCGAGCGGCTTCCACCGGCGCTTCGTCGACGTGCTCGATGGCCTCGGCGAAGAACTTGCTGACCATGCCGACCGAATGCAGACCCAGGGCAAGCACGCCCGGCAAGGCGCCGAACCCTACGGCTGCAACGAAGATGATGCCCATGATCAGCTCCGGCACCGACCGCAGGGCATTGAGCAGCACCCGGGCAACACCGAACACAAGGGGGTGCGGCGCCGTATTGCGCGCTGCAACGAAGGCCACCACCAGCGAGAACACCACTGCGATGGCCGTACCGGCGATGCTCATCGCCAAGGTGTCGATCAAGGGGCGAATCCAGCTTCGATAGCCCGAAAAGTCTGGCGGCATGGCCTCGCCTGCCAGGGTCGCGATGGAGGGCAGCCCGTTCAGCAGCGTGGTGGCATCGAGCAGCCCCACGTACCAGCAGGCCAACAGCACCACTCCGAATACAATCGCCACCTGCCCCAGCTGGCGCCACCAACCGAGGCCGAAGCCTCGAAGGATGTGCTCGCGTTGCTCTGCAGGCAGCGCCTGCACGTCGTAATGAGTAGACATATCGGTGCTCACATCGTGGCGAAGTCGAGGCCGAGCAGCGATCCCATTTTGCGGATCACATCGTAGTCGGCGTCGGTGATTGGCGCGAAGGCCTCGGCCTTGAAGTTGCGCAGCACTTCGGGATCGTCGATACCGACGAATACATCCCGCACCTTGGTTTTCAGCTCGGGGCTCAGGTTCGAGCGCATCGCCCAGGGGTACTGGGGGTATTCGCCGCTGTAACCAAGTACTTTCACCTTGCTCGGATCGATTAGGCCACGTTCGACTACGTGATTGAAAATTACCTCCGACAGCCCACCCGCATCGGCGTTGCCGTTCGCCACGTTGACGGCAACGGCGTCATGCGTGCCCACAAAATATTCTTCGTAGTCCCGCCCACCCGTCAAACCGGCCGTCTCAAGAAGCACGGTTTTGGGAATCAAATGGCTGGACGTCGATGCCCGGTCACCATAGGCCATCTTCTTGCCCTTAAGGTCGGCATACTCATTCACGCCTGACGCCACATTGGCGATAATCACCGAGCGATAGGTCGGCTTGCCGTCGATGACCGTGACAGCGAAGGGCTCGATGTCGCTTTTGCTTTTGGCCATGACGTAGGACAGCGGACCGAAATACGCCAGGTCGATACGGCCAAAGCGCATCGCCTCAATCATCGAGGAATAGTCGGTGGTTACGATCAGCTGCACCTTCTTGTCCAGATGCTCTTCCAGATAATCCTTCAGCGGCTGGTTACGCTTGATCAGCTCGGAGGCGTTTTCGTCCGGCAGCAGGGCAACCTTTAGCACATCCGGATCGGCATCGGCCGCTAGGGCGGACAAACTTGAAACAGCGGACAGCAAGCAAGTCAATAAGAGCGCGGATAAGCGTTTCATCGGGACATCTCCAGTGAAGGTTCGAGCATGACAGGTGGTTCAGCCGGAGCATTCGCTGGCTGAGTCGTAGAGCGGCCTGCATAGATGCGCTCAAGCTGCGCATCGGTGAGTTCCGAGGGCGCGGCATCGAAAACGATCTGAGAATCGGCCAGCCCGACGACGCGATCGGCGAAGCGGCGGGCATATTCGAGTTGATGCAGCGAAACGATGGCGGTGATGCCGTCTTCCTTGCAGATGTCGCGCAGCAATCCGAGAACACGGACCGAAGTGGCCGGGTCGAGACTGGCTACCGGCTCATCGGCCAGAATGATCGCCGGCTGTTGCGCTAGCGCACGCGCGATGCCTACCCGCTGCTGCTGGCCACCGGACAGTTTGTCCACCCGGCTTAGCGCCTTGTCTGCCAGACCGACCCGAGCGAGGCAACTGAGCGCAATCTCCTGATCGGCACGCGGCAGAGGAAACAGCGAGCGGAGCGTGTTGTGAAAGGCCAGCCGACCGGTAAGCACATTAGCCAGTGCGCTTTGACGTTCGATTAGCTGGTGGTGCTGAAAGATCATGGCGGTACGCCGACGATGCTGACGCAAGGCCGAGCCGCTGCCGAGCTCACCGAGTTCGCTGGTGACACTGCCGCCAGTGGGCGTGACGAGTCGATTGAGACTACGGAGCAAGGTCGACTTGCCTGCGCCCGAGAGACCAAGCAGCACGGTGAACTCACCACGCCGAAATGCAATCGAGGTATCGCGTAGGGCTGTCACGCCGCCTGGATAGACGACGCTCAACCGGTCGACCCGCAGCACGGCGTCCTGTATTGGATGGGGCATCATTTGATCACCTTTTGCAATATTGCTGGCCGCACAATTGCGGTTCGCGATGCAAAGGATAGAAATTCCTTGTTAACGCACTGTTTCTAAAGGATGACATTTCGATGAATACTTCGAATCTGCCGTAGCGGGGCGGCAAGCGAAGCCGTGGAAGAACGGGCGCAACGTAGCGTCTTTCTTCACGCGGGATACAGGAGGCTTTGATTGATACTGCTGCGGATTCGCTACAGTAACGTTGGGCCAGAACGTAATGCCATCCAAGCAAGAGAGCGCACACTAGGGAAACTCTGAAAAAGACTTTCTGATTTGGCAAAATACCGCGCCCCCACCCACCGAGTTTCCCGATGAAGCAGATGACCTTCGCCGACGCCGAGTACGCTGGCAAGCGCAAGCAAACCCGCAAGGAGTTGTTCCTGATCGAGATGGATCGGGTGGTGCCGTGGAAGGGCTTGATTGCTTTGATCGAGCCACATTATCCGAAGGGTGAAGGTGGCCGTCCGGCCTACCCGTTGATGGCGATGCTGCGTGTGCATCTGCTGCAGAACTGGTTCGGCTACAGCGATCCAGCGATGGAGGAAGCGCTGTACGAAACCACGATCCTGCGCCAGTTTGCCGGGCTGAACCTGGAGCGCATCCCCGACGAAACCACCATTTGTTGGCGCTGATGGAAAATTGACCCACCCTGCCGATTGAAATTTGACCCAGGGCGGATTGCTGATTTTGTTACCAGCAACTGTGGATAAGTCTACCAGCGCAGCTGCTGTTGCCCCCACTCCTTCGCTAGCCCAGTTCAGTTGTTTAAGACCTGCCACACGCAGCCATGTAGCAGGCCGTCGTCGCCATGAAATCAGAACGGCTCATCGTATAAAATGTGGCAAAGAAAGGTGATGCCAGCGCCAGCGTTAACAGAACTAAGGCGAGCGGTATGAAGCGGTTGCCGGCGGGCACTGTTGCAAATAGTCGGTGGTGATAAACTTATCATCCCCTTTTGCTGATGGAGCTGCACATGAACCCATTCAAAGGCCGGCATTTTCAGCGTGACATCATTCTGTGGGCCGTACGCTGGTACTGCAAATACGGCATCAGTTACCGTGAGCTGCAGGAGATGCTGGCTGAACGCGGAGTGAATGTCGATCACTCCACGATTTACCGCTGGGTTCAGCGTTATGCGCCTGAAATGGAAAAACGGCTGCGCTGGTACTGGCGTAACCCTTCCGATCTTTGCCCGTGGCACATGGATGAAACCTACGTGAAGGTCAATGGCCGCTGGGCGTATCTGTACCGGGCCGTCGACAGCCGGGGCCGCACTGTCGATTTTTATCTCTCCTCCCGTCGTAACAGCAAAGCTGCATACCGGTTTCTGGGTAAAATCCTCAACAACGTGAAGAAGTGGCAGATCCCGCGATTCATCAACACGGATAAAGCGCCCGCCTATGGTCGCGCGCTTGCTCTGCTCAAACGCGAAGGCCGGTGCCCGTCTGACGTTGAACACCGACAGATTAAGTACCGGAACAACGTGATTGAATGCGATCATGGCAAACTGAAACGGATAATCGGCGCCACGCTGGGATTTAAATCCATGAAGACGGCTTACGCCACCATCAAAGGTATTGAGGTGATGCGTGCACTACGCAAAGGCCAGGCCTCAGCATTTTATTATGGTGATCCCCTGGGCGAAATGCGCCTGGTAAGCAGAGTTTTTGAAATGTAAGGCCTTTGAATAAGACAAAAGGCTGCCTCATCGCTAACTTTGCAACAGTGCCGTTGCTCGACCTGGTGGCGCCCCAGCCCTCCATAAAGAACGTTCGGGATCGCCGGCAGCAGGTACTGGATGGCCTCCTGCATGCGACTGATGTGGGGCTGAGGCACAGGATAGCCATCGGCTTTGAGGCGCCGGGCAAGCTCCGATTGCGACAGCGACTTGCCATCTTCCTGCTCATAGAGCTCGCGTACTTTCTCGACGCCGAGGGCGCGCTCGATGAACGACAGGCTGCCATGCAGTTCGTTCTCTGCGAGGTGCCCGGTCAGGGCAACAATCTCGCCGCGCTCGGGCCAGGGGCGGAACAGGCAACCGATACGGAAGAACCGCTCATCCCTGGTCTCGGCCCACAATTCACGCAATATGGCCAGCCGGGTGTTGCCGCCGTTGCGGATGATGTAGTGGTCTGAACCCGGCCTTCGGGTGATGGGCGGCGGAGCGTCCAGGCCGCGTTCGCGGATCGAGGCCTTGATTTCATCGTAGAGTGGGTTGCGGGTAAGGCGCGGATCAAGCTCGTACGGACGCAACTCATCAAGGGTTACGACCATCGGGGTGTCTGCGACCGGATCGGTCAATGCGCCGGCCACCGGACCTGTGCGGCCGAACCCGTCGCTCATCAACTTGGCAGCCATTTCCTGTTCGGAGATATCAGCCATGGCCGGTCTCCTTTCCAACAGGCTGGGCTTCGGCGCTCTGGCGCTTCGCGCGGCGCAACATGGCGCGGGCGTTGCGCCCGGCGCGGTGATCGCTGGCCGTCGAACTCGTGAATATCGGCGGCAATCCCGGTTTGAGGAATTTGAGATGACCGCCTGCGGTGCGGGAAACGGTCCATCCTTCGCTCAGTGCAAATTCAATGAGAGGCAGGAGTTGCTTGTGGCCTCGTGCAAGCTCATGGACGTTCGACATGAGAATGTCTCCTCCCGATCTTGCCTGTGACCAGACCGAAGCGCTCATGCCAGTGCGGGCATAACTCGGTCGCCAGAGCCCGAACGATGTCCAGTGCGGCAGGGGCAATCCTGCCTGTCGGACGCCGGTACTCGACGCGATGAGCAGGCATGCTCTGCGTTGCCGCTCGCGGGAAGGCTTCGATTGCCGGGACCTCAGTATCCAGAACCTGGACGCCCGTCTGCTCACGGAAGATCCGCCGCAATGTCTGTCGGATCAGGCGGGCATTGGATGAGACGGCCGGCACCCGATTGATCAGCAGCTGCAAGGGTGGCGGTTCAATGCCGAGATGGCGATACGGGGCGATATCCTGGATGAGTTGCAGGGTGCCGCGCCGCATTTCCCGAGCGGCGAGAATTTCGGGCGTGACCGGCGAAACCGCCAACCTGGATGCCAGCACGGCCATTTCGAGAAGCACGCTGCGGGAACCCTGGGTGTCAATCAAAACCAGGTCATAGTGCGGCTCGAACGCCGGCAGGAGGTTGCGCAGCCGCAATCTGCCATCCGGTGCATGCAACAGCAGGGTGTTCAACTGGTGATGCTGGTCGTTGGACAGAATGACGTCCAGGCGTTCGACGGCCGTACGAGATGCCAACTGCGAAATGTCGCGCTCGTTGAATGCCAGCAACTCGTAGATGCCGCCGGGTGCGCGATGAGCCAGCTCGTAGTACGACGAAAGCGTGGGCTGTATGTCGAGATCGAGAAGCAGCACCCGCAGTCCGGCGTCGGCGATGAAGCCACCGAGATTTGCGGCGATTGTCGTTTTACCGACCCCGCCTTTTGTAGAGATGACAGAAATCACCTGCATGACGTGCTCCTCTTCGTGAAGGAAATGGGGAGCAGGGTCAGACGCGCTCTTTAAGGCGGTCGGTGATCCATTGGTCGATCTCGGCGGAATCCCAGCCCACGGCGCGAACGCCAAGTCGCATGGCCTTGGGAAACTTGCCCTCTTTCATGAGGCTGTAGATGTGGGCGCGTTTGAAGCCCGTCTTTGCCTCAACTTCTGCGCGACGCAGTATGCGCCGCTCCGGTGCCGGAGCGGGGTTCTGTTGAAACATGATGGTCACTCCTTGATGCTCGGTGGATCTTCTTGGGTCTCAGCCGCATTAGAAGAGCGTCACCGTCAGAACACATCAAACAATAGGATCGTGCTGACCACCGCATTCATGGGTTGTAATTAACCTGGTGATATTTCAGAACTCATCGCTGCCAACTCGATCCCTGGAAATGCCAATATTCTGAAATGTGACAGCTTGATAAAGGGGAAGGACAGCGGATATCACTCTGCTTATTTATTGTGCAGAGGAGATCTGGTGTTTTTCGTCTTGGGGGCGACCAAAAAAGTCCGACAAAATGTTCAGGCAGGTATTGACATACGGGTGCTGCGCTTCAGTCCTTGAAATGACGTGTCTTATGTCAAGTGCCTGTCTTGCTCTGGCTTTCTGATGCTGACGGAAGTGACTTTTTTGGTCGAGTAACGGACAAAAAAGGCATGGCACCATTGATGGTGCCATGCCTTACGGTGCAGCCCTGACCATCAGCTGATACCGCTTCTGCCAATTTCTTGTGCTCGCTTTATGAAGCGCTCCAGTTCCCTGGAGACAGGCCTCTCCGGCACCACGATGAACGTCGCTGTATTGGGAACCTCGTCTGCAACCGGTCTGATGATGACATCCGGATGACTGTAAAGCGCGATCTGCGACTCCAGGCCTAGCCCAATGCCGTATCCTGCTGCGACGAGCATGATCATCGGCTCGTGACCTGAAACATACTCGGCAACAGACGGCGAGATCAATGCGCCATCATTGAGCCAGCGACGAACGACGTTATGTCCACCTGCGCATCGTTCCGGATGGTAAAGAATCATGGGATAACGAAGGGCTTCGCCAAGGGGAACCTTATCGAAGGAAAGTAAGGGATGGTGAGTGGGAATGGCAATTGCTGGACGCTCGGTCCATACCATTTCCTTAACGCATCCGTTGGTGGCCTCGCCATCTACCGTGAAGCCGACGTCAATCTGATCATGACGAAGAGCCTGGAGCATTTCGTTCACCGTCATCTCGTCGATCCGGATCTCGGTACGAGGCTCTTCCTCACGGCAACGGGCGAGCAATCGTGTAAGCCGCGGTTGGGCCAGGCTATCGGCCAGGCCTATTCGCAACCTGCCGCGGTAGCCCTGTGAGGCCGAGTTAACGCGTGTCTGGGCGTTGTCCATGAAAGCAAGCATGCGGCGCGCTTCTTCACGGAAAACCTCTCCAGGCCAGGTCAGTCGTATCCGCCCTTTGGTGCGGTCGAGAAGCCTGACGCCAAGCTGGGTTTCCAGCTCCTTGATGGCGCGCGACAGCGGCGAGGGTTCGATGTGGACCCTTGCTGCAGCGCGAGCGAAGCTCTGCTCTTCGGCGACGATCAGAAAATAGTGCAGGTGTCGTATCCTCATGGTGTGTCTTCCTTTGGTTGTTGAAATGCTTCTCCGGCAGCGGACAGAACACTGTTATTCGAGCTTGAAAACGAACCGGAAAGAACACCATGTCGTGAAGGTCTCCCATGCTTGGGTACTTCCATCATTGACGCCCGATCGTTGCTCATGCCTGCACATAGGACCAACGAATCGGCCTGCCTCCTGGACGATCGTACGACGGTTGATCATCGTTGCCACGGGGCGAAGGTTCACGTGCATACACAGTCACCAGTCGACCATTGATCTGGTGTTCGCGAACGGCAAGGCTCGTGCAGAGGGCCTGTCTTGGGCAGGCCCTGCGTGTTGCGTTCAGAAGCGCGGCTTTGTGGCGCGGGCGCTTGCCTGGCTTGTGTTCTGCCCGGTTGATAGCGGACCGGGCTGGTTGTATGAGCGTAGCTTGTACTAGGCTTTCCTGGCACGATCACCCTGATTGGTACTGAGGGCTCTGGGGGGGAGACCAGATGTCGATGGACGTCAGCAGCCTGCGGTAGAAAAAAAGTTGTCACAACACTTGCCACCGCGAAAGAATAAGTCCATAATCTTGTCCATTCCTGTTGCGGGAAAAACGAAAACTCTTTTCAAATCAAAGAGTTGTGGACAAGGTTCTAGTCCCGTTTCCCGCTCCAAATTTGAAAGTATCGCAAGATACAGACCATCCTAATCACAGGATTTCAGGTTGCAATGAATGGCAGCGTGAAAGACGAAGATTATGCGGGAATAGCTCAGTTGGTAGAGCACGACCTTGCCAAGGTCGGGGTCGCGAGTTCGAGTCTCGTTTCCCGCTCCAAAATTTGAAAGTATCGCAAGATACAGATCGCCCTAAGCGGGAATAGCTCAGTTGGTAGAGCACGACCTTGCCAAGGTCGGGGTCGCGAGTTCGAGTCTCGTTTCCCGCTCCAAATTTCTTTTCGTTACGATTATCCACAGCGCAGTTAGCGGCTGGCGGCGTTTTGTTTCGTGCCTGAAACACTCTTGTGAACAGAGTTATCCACAGAAAAAAGATCTCGACCTGTAATAACTAATCGTTAGCAGGGTGAATTATATATTACTATTCCATTGATATATAAAGATAAAATTTGATTGCAAAGTGTTACTGCGATCACTTGACGATTTTCTGAGCCTTGAATCGCAATGCCTTTTTAATTTTATTCACATGCTGTGAATGAATCAGGCGTCACGCGGCAAACCTTTTTCTACAACACGAACCAACCGCAGTTTTTTCGGCGGCTGCACCTCGATAACGCAGGCATTTCGTTTCTCGATCTGTCTGGCGATCGCCCACTCAATATGTTCATCAAGAAGTGGATGTTCACCTCGCCGACTTTCCAGCGCATGTATGTTTGCTTCATCCCAGGGCGCATTCCCCAGCGCAACCGCAATATTGCGCAGCCAGCGCAAATGACCAATCCGGCGAATTGCCGAACCTTCCGTCACTTTCAGGAACCACGCCTCGCTCCAGCCGAACAGTTCTACCAGCTCCGGCGCATGCAGCGCTTTCCGCGGGGTAAAGTCGTCTTCATCGGTTAACTGCGAATAACGATTCCACGGGCAGATGAGCTGACAGTCGTCGCAGCCGTAGATGCGATTGCCTATCAGCGGGCGAAATTCTTCAGGAATGGTGCCTTCAAGTTCAATAGTCAGATACGAAATGCAGCGGCGGGCGTCAACAGTGTAGGGCTCCACGATGGCTCCGGTCGGGCAGATGGTCATACAGGCGACACAGCGACCGCATTCTTCCTCAATGGGTTTATCCACCGGTAAGGGGATATCCACCAGCAATTCACCGAGAAAGAAAAAGGAGCCCGCGTCCCGGTTGAGGATAAGTGAATGCTTACCTGTCCAGCCGAGCCCGGCTTTTTCTGCCAGCGGACGCTCCAGAACAGGCGCGGAATCCACAAACGGTCTAAAATTCAGCGAAGCATATTGTTCCTGAATCTTTTCGCCGAGCTTTTTGAGACGGTTGCGCAAAAGCTTATGATAATCACGCCCAAGGGCATAACGGCTGACGTAACCGAGCGCGGGATTTTTCAGGGTACGGGCAAAGGCGGCATTAGCGGGCAGATAGTTCATCCGCACGCTAATCACGCGTAACGTACCGGGGACGAGTTCATGAGGGCGGGCGCGCATCATGCCGTGACGCGCCATCCATTCCATCTCGCCGTGGTATTGTTTATCCAGCCATGCCTGCAGTTTTGGCTCGCTGGCGCTGAGATCGGTATCGGTAATACCGACCTGCTGAAAGCCGAGTTCAGTGCCCCATTGTTTGATTTGTTGCGCTAACTGATTGAGATCGAGGGGCTGTGACATGACGGACCATACATTGACGAGGAACCTCGCAAGTATACCACATTCCATTTGGCCTGCGGATGACCTGCGTCGCGCCGAAAAAGCCGCGGCGGACAGTCTGGGGCTGACCCTGCACGAGTTGATGTTCCGTGCGGGCGAGGCGGCTTTTACCCTTGCTCGCGACACTTATCCTGACGCACAGCACTGGCTGGTGTTATGCGGTCACGGCAACAACGGTGGCGATGGTTATGTAGTGGCGCGACTGGCGGCCGCGCAGGGCATTCGCGTGACGCTGCTGGCGCTGGAAAGCGACAAACCGCTGCCGGACGAAGCCCACGAGGCGCGCGAGGCCTGGCTGAACGCTGGCGGCGTGATCCATGCCCCGGATATTCTCTGGCCGGAGGATATTGATGTGATTATCGACGGCCTGCTCGGCACCGGTCTCAGCAATGCGCCCCGTGACGATGTGGCTGGTCTTATTGAGCGTGCGAATAAATCCTCCGCACCGGTGGTGGCGCTCGACATTCCTTCCGGACTTATCGCCCAGACCGGCGCGACGCCGGGCGCGGTGATTCATGCCGCGCATACCCTGACGTTTATCGCCCTGAAACCCGGGCTGCTCACTGGCAAAGCGCGCGACGTGGTGGGAAAACTGCATCACCATTCGTTGGGGCTGGATAGCTGGCTTGCCGGTCAACCGACCACCCTTTCCCGTTTTGATGCGTCACAACTGGCGCACTGGCTGCCGCCTCGCCGCCCGACGTCGCACAAGGGCGACCACGGACGACTGGTGATCATCGGCGGTGATCACGGCACCGCCGGCGCGATTCGGATGACCGGAGAAGCCGCATTGCGCACGGGCGCTGGCCTGGTACGCGTATTGACGCGTGTCGAAAACATCGCTCCCATTATCACCGCCCGACCAGAATTAATGGTCCATGAACTGACGCCGCAATCGCTCGATGAGAGCCTGGAATGGGCCGATGTCGTGGTCATTGGGCCGGGGCTTGGGCAGCAATCATGGGGGCAGCAGGCATTGCGCAAAGTCGAAAACGTTCGCAAGCCGATGCTCTGGGACGCCGATGCGCTGAACCTTCTGGCAATCAATCCCGATAAACGTCACAATCGGTTATTAACGCCGCACCCCGGCGAAGCCGCTCGTTTGCTCGGTTGTCGTGTGGCAGATGTTGAACACGATCGCTTAAATGCTGCACAGCGTCTGGTAAAACGCTACGGGGGCGTGGTGGTGCTGAAAGGGGCGGGCACCGTGGTGGCGGACGAGGAAGGCCACCTTGGTATTATTGACGCCGGCAATGCCGGAATGGCCAGCGGCGGGATGGGCGATGTGCTGTCTGGCATTATCGGCGCATTGCTGGGACAGGCGTTGACGCTTTATGATGCAGCCTGCGCGGGCTGTGTGGCGCACGGCGCTGCCGCTGACGTGTTGGCTGAGCGTTCCGGTACCCGCGGCATGCTGGCGACTGATCTTTTTTCCACGCTGAGGCGTGTTGTTAACCCGGATGTAATTGACGTAAACCATGATTAATCGAGTGATTTCTTTACCCGACGAGCAGGCAACTTTAGCACTGGGTCACCGCATCGCGCAGGCCTGCACAGGCGCAACAGTGATTTATCTGTACGGTGATTTAGGCGCGGGTAAAACCACGTTCAGCCGTGGTTTTTTGCAGGCGCTGGGGCATAAGGGTAACGTAAAAAGCCCGACGTACACGTTGGTCGAACCCTACACGCTTGAGCAGTTGAACGTATACCACTTTGATCTTTATCGACTTGCGGATCCAGAGGAGCTCGAATTTATGGGGATCCGCGACTATTTTACCGATGATGCCATCTGCCTGGTGGAATGGCCGCAACAGGGCGCGGGTGTGCTGCCTGACCCGGATGTCGAAATTCACATAGACTACCAGGCACAAGGGCGGGAGGCGCGGGTGACCGCCGTCTCTACGCTGGGCGAGTCATTACTGGCGCGTTTAGCCAGTTAATTTAAAAGGGATGGCGGGATGATGTTTCGCGTTAAAAGTGCGTTGATGGCTGCACTGATGCTGCTGACCCTGCATGCAACCGCGGCCAGTTTATCCGACATTCAGGTGTCGAATGGCGACAAACAAGCCCGGATCACCTTCAGTTTTATGGGCGATCCGCAATACTCCTTCAGCCAGGACGGCAAGCGCAGCGTGGCGCTCGATATCAAGCAGACTGGTGTTATCCAGGGGCTGCCGCTGCAGTTCAGCGGGAATAACCTGGTTCGAAGTATCCGTTCGGGAACGCCGAAGGACAGCCAGTCTCTGCGGCTGGTGGTCGATCTGACAGAAAACGGTAAGACACGCGTGGCGAAGCAGCAGAACGGCGCGAACTATACCGTCGTCTTTACCATTAATGCAGACGCGCCGCCACCGCCGCCACCGCGCATGGTCGCGAAGCGCGTCGAAGCGCCTGCGGTGGTCTCGCGTCCATCAGAGCCGGCGCGGAATCCGTTTAAAGCCAATAATGATCGCATCACGGCGGCGACCAGCAGCAATACGGTGACTCGCCCTGCGGCATCTGCCCGCCCGGTGGCGCCTGGCGATAAAGTCATTATCGCCATTGACGCGGGCCACGGCGGCCAGGATCCTGGCGCGATTGGCCCTGGCGGCACGCGCGAGAAAAACGTCACCATTGCCATTGCCCGTAAGCTGCGCACGCTATTGAACGCTGACTCGATGTTCAAAGGGGTGATGACCCGCGACGGTGACTACTTTATTTCGGTGATGGGGCGTTCTGATGTGGCGCGTAAGCAGAACGCCAATTTCCTGGTGTCGATTCATGCTGATGCCGCGCCGAATCGCGATGCGACCGGCGCGTCGGTGTGGGTGCTTTCAAACCGTCGCGCTAACAGTGAAATGGCGAGCTGGCTGGAACAACATGAGAAGCAGTCGGAACTGCTGGGTGGCGCGGGCGACGTGCTGGCGAACAGTCAGTCCGATCCCTATCTGAGTCAGGCGGTGCTGGATTTACAGTTCGGCCATTCTCAGCGCGTCGGGTATGATGTCGCGGTAAATGTGCTGGGGCAGATGCAGCGCGTGGGTAACCTGCATAAACGTCACCCGGAACATGCCAGCCTCGGGGTATTGCGTTCCCCTGATATCCCGTCGATTCTGGTTGAAACGGGCTTCATCAGTAATACCAGCGAAGAACGTCTGCTCGCGAGCGATGAATTCCAGCAGCAAATCGCCGATGCGATATACAGCGGTCTGCGGAAATATTTCGCGGCCCATCCGGTACAGTCAGCGCCGCAGGGCGAGAGCGCGCAAACCGCCAGCGCCGCATCGCCGGGCGCGCTGGTGAATTAAGGAGCGATCATGCCGATTCAGATTCTGCCGCCACAGCTCGCGAACCAGATTGCCGCAGGCGAGGTGGTAGAGCGTCCGGCATCGGTGGTGAAGGAACTGATAGAAAACAGCCTCGATGCAGGCGCCACGCGGATTGATATCGATATCGAACGCGGCGGCGCGAAGCTTATCCGCATTCGCGATAACGGCGGCGGCATTAAAAAAGAGGAGCTGGCGCTGGCGCTGGCGCGGCATGCCACCAGCAAAATCGCCACCCTTGACGATCTGGAAGCGATCATCAGCCTCGGTTTTCGCGGTGAAGCGCTGGCCAGTATCAGCTCGGTTTCTCGTCTTACGTTGACCTCCCGCACCGCCGATCAGCAGGAAGCCTGGCAGGCTTATGCGGAAGGGCGCGACATGGACGTGACGGTAAAACCCGCCGCGCATCCGGTCGGTACGACGCTGGAAGTGCTTGATCTCTTTTATAACACCCCGGCACGCCGCAAGTTTATGCGCACCGAAAAAACCGAATTTGGTCATATTGATGAGGTGGTTCGCCGCATCGCACTCGCGCGTTTTGACGTCACCATCAACCTCAATCACAACGGCAAAATGGTGCGCCAGTACCGCGCGGTTCAGCCGGACGGTCAGCAGGAACGCCGTCTGGGCGCCATCTGCGGAACGCCTTTTCTTGAACAGGCGCTGACGATTGAGTGGCAGCATGGCGATCTGTCGCTGCGCGGTTGGGTCGCCGATCCGAAACACACCACTTCCGCGCTGGCGGAAATTCAGTACTGCTATGTCAATGGCCGTATGATGCGTGACCGCCTGATCAATCATGCGATTCGCCAGGCTTGCGAAGACAAACTGGGCGCGGAGCAGCAGCCTGCGTTTGTGCTTTATCTGGAGATCGATCCACATCAGGTGGATGTTAACGTTCACCCGGCGAAGCACGAAGTGCGTTTCCATCAGTCGCGGCTGGTGCATGATTTTATCTATCAGGGTGTGCTGAGCGTACTGCAACAGCAACTGGATGCGCCGTTACCATTGGCGCAAGACGACGCGCCCGCGCCCCGGCAGATCCCCGAAAACCGGGTGGCCGCCGGACGCAACCAGTTTGCCGAACCTGTTACGGCGCGTGAACCCGCGGCGCCCACGTATACTGCACCGTCGTCTGGCGGCGCAGGCCGCGGGCAGGGCGGGGCATCGTGGCCGAACGCGCAGCCGGGATATCAAAAGCAGCAGGGAGCGCTCTATCGCCAACTGCTCGATACGCCCGCTGCCACGCACAAAGCACCGACACCGCAGCCGGTACAGGCGACTCTCGATGGACACAGCCAGAGCTTTGGCCGGGTACTGACCATCGTGGCGGGGGATTGCGCGCTGCTGGAGCGGGATGGCCGGTTGAGCCTGCTGGCGCTGCCGGTAGCGGAACGCTGGCTGCGCCAGGCGCAGCTTATGCCAGGCAAAGAACCGATCTGCGCGCAGCCGTTGCTGATCCCGCTGCGGTTAAAAGTCTCCGCAGAAGAACAACAGGCGCTGAAAACTCACCTGACGGTGCTGACTGAGCTGGGCATCGACATTCAATCCGATGCGCAGCACGTCACTGTCAGAGCGGTGCCTTTACCCTTAAGACAACAAAATTTACAAAACTTGATTCCTGAACTGATAGGCTACCTTGCGCTGCAAAAAACGGTGGTCGCGGGCGATGTTGCCCAGTGGATTTCCCGCAATCTGGCGAGTGAACATGACCACTGGAATATGGCGCAGGCGATAGCCGTCCTGGCCGATGTGGAGCGTTTATGCCCGCAACTGGTCAAGGCGCCGCCGGGTGGCCTGTTACAATCCGTTGATTTGCATTCGGCGATGAACGCCCTGAAAGATGAGTGAAGTAGTAGAAACCAGCCTGCCAAAGGCGATTTTTTTGATGGGGCCAACGGCCTCCGGCAAAACCGCATTAGCGATCGAATTGCGTAAAGTTTTGCCAGTAGAGTTGATAAGCGTCGATTCTGCCCTTATCTATCAGGGGATGGATATCGGAACGGCAAAGCCTGATGCGCAAGAGCTTCGCGCCGCGCCACACCGGTTGCTGGACATCCTCGATCCGGCGCAAGCGTATTCGGCGGCAGATTTTCGTCGCGATGCGTTAGCGGAAATGGCAGAGATCACCGCAGCAGGACGGATCCCGTTGCTGGTGGGTGGAACGATGTTGTATTTCAAGGCCTTGCTGGAAGGGTTATCGCCGTTACCATCGGCGGATCCGAAGGTCAGAGCCAGAATTGAGCAGGATGCCGCAGAGCGCGGATGGAATACCTTGCATGAGCAGCTTCAGGAGATAGATCCGGTTGCTGCTGCGCGTATTCATCCGAATGATCCGCAAAGACTTTCCCGAGCACTGGAAGTTTTTTTCATTTCGGGTAAAACTTTAACGGAACTGACGCAAACGTCAGGAGACGCTTTGCCGTATCAGGTGCATCAGTTCGCCATCGCCCCGGCGAGCCGTGAACTGCTCCATCAGCGCATCGAGCAGCGTTTTCATCAGATGTTAGCTTCAGGTTTTGAAGCAGAAGTGCGGGCGCTTTTTGCCCGTGGAGATTTGCATAAGGATATGCCTTCCATTCGTTGTGTGGGGTACCGCCAGATGTGGTCTTATCTTGAAGGCGAGATTTCATATGATGAAATGGTTTATCGAGGTGTTTGCGCCACGAGGCAGCTCGCCAAGCGCCAGGTGACCTGGTTGCGCGGTTGGGACGGTGTTCACTGGCTTGATAGCGAACAACCGCAACAGGCGCTCAACGAAGTGTTACAGGTAGTTGGTGCGAGTGCAGGCTGAATGTGTACAATTGAACCGTATCGTGCGCAATTTTCAGAACCACAGGGTTCTAAGTACAAAACAAGCATATAAGGAAAAGAGAGAATGGCTAAGGGGCAATCTTTACAAGATCCGTTCCTGAACGCATTGCGTCGGGAGCGTGTTCCGGTTTCTATTTATTTGGTGAATGGTATTAAACTGCAAGGTCAAATTGAGTCTTTTGATCAGTTCGTGATCCTGTTGAAAAACACGGTCAGCCAGATGGTCTATAAGCACGCGATTTCTACCGTTGTTCCGTCCCGCCCTGTATCTCATCACAGCAACAACGCAGGTGGCGGTACTACTGGTAGTAATTACCACCATGGCAGTAACGCGCAGGGTTCTGCTGCGCCACAAGACAGCGACGAAACCGAATAAGGTTGATGGCTGTTTTTCTATGTCGGGGAGCCAGGTTTCTGCGTTCCCCGCTGATCTTTTTTGAGGGTTGACGCTTGTTTGACCGTTATGACGCCGGTGAGCAGGCGGTACTGGTACACATCTATTTTTCGCAAGACAAAGATATGGAAGACCTCCAGGAGTTTGAATCTCTGGTCTCTTCCGCCGGTGTCGAAGCAATGCAGGTGATTACCGGTAGCCGTAAAGCACCGCACCCGAAGTATTTTGTTGGTGAAGGTAAAGCTGTCGAAATTGCGGACGCCGTAAAAGCGACGGGCGCTTCCGTCGTGTTATTTGACCATGCATTGACTCCGGCCCAGGAACGTAACCTGGAACGCCTTTGCGAATGCCGTGTGATTGATCGCACTGGCCTGATTTTAGATATTTTCGCTCAGCGTGCGCGAACCCATGAAGGTAAGTTGCAGGTTGAGCTGGCGCAACTGCGCCATCTGGCAACGCGCCTGGTGCGCGGCTGGACCCACCTTGAAAGGCAAAAAGGCGGGATTGGTTTGCGCGGTCCGGGTGAGACCCAGCTTGAAACCGACCGTCGTTTGCTGCGCAATCGCATTATGCAAATCCTCTCGCGGCTGGAAAAAGTGGAAAAACAGCGTGAGCAGGGGCGCCGTTCGCGAACCAAAGCGGATATTCCGACAGTCTCGCTGGTGGGTTACACCAACGCCGGAAAATCGACGCTGTTTAACCAGATAACCGAAGCCCAGGTTTACGCGGCAGACCAGCTGTTCGCCACCCTGGATCCGACGCTGCGCCGTATTGATGTCGCCGACGTCGGCGAAACGGTGCTGGCGGATACTGTCGGCTTTATTCGCCATCTGCCGCATGATTTGGTGGCGGCGTTTAAAGCGACGCTGCAGGAAACCCGGCAGGCGACGCTGCTGTTGCACGTCATTGATGCGGCCGATGTGCGGGTGCAGGAAAACATTGATGCCGTGAATACGGTTCTTGAAGAGATCGAGGCGCACGAGATCCCGACGCTGTTGGTGATGAACAAAATCGATATGCTGGACGATTTCGAACCGCGTATCGACAGAGATGATGAGAATAAACCGATTCGGGTCTGGCTCTCTGCGCAGACCGGAGTGGGAGTACCACTGCTTTTCCAGGCTTTAACTGAGCGTCTTTCCGGGCAAATCGCGCAGCACACGCTGCGTTTGCCGCCGAAAGAGGGGCGTCTGCGAAGCCGGTTTTATCAGCTTCAGGCGATAGAAAAAGAGTGGTTGGAGGATGACGGTAGCGTCGGCATACAGGTGCGTATGCCTGTCGTCGACTGGCGTCGCCTCTGTAAACAAGAACCGGCACTGTCTGACTACATCGTCTGACGGTGCAGCTTGCCTGAAGATATTAACCCCGTTCGGGGTACCCAAAACAAATATGGAGCATAAACATGGCGTGGAATCAGCCCGGTAATAACGGACAGGACCGCGACCCGTGGGGAAGCAGCAATAATCAAGGCGGCAACTCTGGGGGAAATGGAAACAAAGGCGGTCGCGATCAGGGACCGCCGGATCTGGATGATATCTTCCGCAAACTGAGCAAAAAGCTTGGTGGTTTTGGCGGTGGTAATAAAGGGGGCCAGGGCGGCGGCAGTAATCCGCAGGGACCTCGCGTTCAGATGGGCGGTCGCATTGTCGGTATCGTTGCCGCTGCTGTGGTCATCATTTGGGCCGCGACAGGTTTCTACACCATTAAAGAAGCAGAACGTGGTGTGGTTACGCGCTTTGGTAAATTCAGTCATCTGGTTGAGCCGGGCCTTAACTGGAAGCCGACATTTATCGATAATGTCACGCCGGTTAACGTTGAAGCGGTGCGTGAACTGGCGGCGTCCGGCGTGATGCTGACCTCTGATGAAAATGTGGTGCGTGTTGAAATGAACGTGCAGTACCGCGTGACCGATCCGCAGCGCTACCTGTTCAGCGTGACCAGTGCTGATGACAGCCTGCGTCAGGCGACGGACAGCGCTCTGCGCGGCGTTATCGGCAAATACACCATGGATCGTATCCTGACCGAAGGTCGTACCGTGATTCGTAGCGATACCCAGCGTGAGCTGGAAGAGACCATTCGTCCGTACAACATGGGTATTACCCTGCTCGACGTGAACTTCCAGGCTGCACGTCCGCCAGAAGAGGTGAAAGCCGCGTTTGACGATGCGATTGCAGCGCGTGAGAACGAGCAGCAGTACATCCGTGAAGCGGAAGCGTACACCAACGAAGTTCAGCCGCGAGCTAACGGTCAGGCGCAGCGTATCCTCGAAGAGGCGCGCGCGTACAAGACCCAGACCATCCTGGAAGCGCAGGGTGAAGTGGCTCGTTTCGCGAAGATCCTGCCGGAATATAAAGCCGCGCCAGAAATCACTCGCGAACGTCTGTATATCGAAAGCATGGAAAAAGTGCTGAGCCATACCCGCAAAGTGCTGGTTAACGATAAAGGCGGAAACCTGATGGTGCTGCCGCTGGACCAGATGCTGAAAGGCAGCAGCGCTGCCGGGGCAAAGAGTGACAGCAGTGGCGCAAACAACCTGCTGCGTCTGCCGCCTGCGTCCTCATCCAGCAGCGGGGCGAGCAATACATCGTCCTCAAGCCAGGGCGATATTATGGACCAACGCCGCGCCAACGCGCAGCGTAACGACTACCAGCGTCAGGGGGAATAACGATGCGTAAGTCAGTTATTGCGATTATCATCATCGTGCTGGTAGGGCTGTATACGTCTGTTTTTGTTGTTAAAGAAGGCGAGCGCGGAATTACGCTGCGTTTCGGCAAAGTCGTTCGTGACGATGACAACAAACCGCTGGTGTACGAGCCAGGCCTGCATTTTAAAGTGCCGTTTATTGAATCGGTTAAAACGCTGGATGCGCGCATTCAGACCATGGACAACCAGGCCGATCGCTTTGTGACTAAAGAGAAAAAAGACCTGATCGTTGACTCCTACATCAAGTGGCGTATCAGCGATTTCAGCCGTTACTATCTGGCGACTGGCGGCGGCGACGTCTCCCAGGCCGAAGTGCTGCTGAAGCGTAAATTCTCTGACCGTCTGCGTTCTGAAATTGGTCGTCTGGATGTGAAAGACATCGTTACCGACTCCCGTGGTCGTCTGACGCTGGAAGTGCGTGATGCGCTGAACTCCGGCTCTGCGGGCACCGAAGACGAAGTGACGACGCCCGCCGCCGATGACGCGATTGCCAAAGCCGCAGAACGCGTTCAGGAAGAGACCAACGGCAAAGTGCCGGTGATCAACCCGAACAGTATGGCAGCACTGGGTATCGAAGTGGTGGATGTGCGTATCAAGCAGATCAACCTGCCGGCGGAAGTGTCCGAAGCGATTTACAACCGTATGCGCGCCGAGCGTGAAGCGGTTGCCCGTCGCCACCGTTCACAGGGTCAGGAAGAAGCGGAAAAACTGCGTGCTACCGCGGACTATGAAGTGACCAAAACGCTGGCGGAAGCCGAGCGCCAGGGTCGCATTATGCGTGGTGAAGGCGATGCCGAAGCCGCGAAATTGTTCGCTGATGCTTTCAGTCAGGATCCGGATTTCTACGCCTTTATCCGTAGTCTGCGCGCTTACGAAAACAGTTTCGACAGCAACCAGGATGTGATGGTCATGAGCCCGGACAGCGATTTCTTCCGTTATATGAAGACGCCGGGTAATGCGACGCGATAAACTTAACCGCGTTTGAGTCATCAAACCACCGCTCTCTTCGGAAGCGGTGGTTTTCTTTTATAAGGTAGCGAAATGAATTCAACAATCTGGCTGGCGCTGGCCCTCGTGCTGGTACTTGAAGGGCTTGGCCCGATGCTCTATCCGCGTGCCTGGCGTCGGATGGTTGCCACTATGAGCCAGTTACCGGATAACCTGTTGCGTCGCTTTGGCGGTGGACTTGTGGTTGCAGGGATTGTGATCTACTACATGTTGAGGAAAACGATTGGCTGATCAATTTGTAGTCAGATTTGCCTGATTTTAGGGTCAAAAAGTGCTGTAACTCTGAAAAAGCGATGGTAGAATCCATTTTTAAGCAAACGGTGATTTTGAAAAATGGGTAACAACGTCGTCGTACTGGGCACCCAATGGGGTGACGAAGGTAAAGGAAAGATCGTCGATCTTCTGACTGAACGGGCCAAATATGCTGTACGCTACCAGGGCGGACACAACGCAGGCCATACTCTCGTAATCAACGGTGAAAAAACCGTCCTCCATCTTATTCCATCAGGTATTCTTCGCGAAAACGTCACCAGCATCATCGGTAACGGCGTTGTGCTGTCGCCTGCTGCGCTGATGAAAGAGATGAAAGAACTGGAAGACCGTGGTATCCCGGTTCGCGAACGTCTGCTGCTCTCTGAAGCATGCCCGTTGATCCTCGATTATCACGTTGCGCTGGATAACGCACGTGAGAAAGCGCGTGGCGCGAAAGCTATCGGCACCACGGGTCGTGGTATCGGGCCAGCTTATGAAGATAAAGTCGCACGCCGTGGTCTGCGCGTGGGTGACCTGTTCGACAAAGCCACCTTCGCTGACAAACTGAAAGAAGTGATGGAATATCACAACTTCCAGCTGGTGAACTTCTACAAAGCGGAAGCGGTTGACTACCAAAAAGTGCTGGATGATGTCATGACAGTTGCCGACATCCTTACCGGGATGGTGGTTGACGTGTCCGATCTGCTGGATCAGGCGCGTAAGCGTGGCGATTTCGTCATGTTTGAAGGCGCGCAGGGTACGCTGCTGGATATCGACCACGGTACCTATCCGTACGTGACCTCTTCCAACACCACTGCCGGTGGCGTTGCAACAGGTTCTGGCCTTGGTCCGCGTTACGTTGATTACGTGTTGGGTATCCTGAAAGCCTACTCCACTCGTGTGGGCGCAGGTCCGTTCCCGACTGAACTGTTTGATGACATCGGTGAGTTCCTGTGCAAACAGGGTAACGAATACGGTGCCACTACCGGTCGTCGTCGTCGTACCGGCTGGCTGGATTCCGTCGCCGTACGTCGCGCCGTACAGATCAACTCTCTGTCAGGTTTCTGCCTGACCAAACTGGACGTCCTGGACGGCCTGAAAGAGGTGAAAATCTGTGTGGCTTACCGTCTGCCGGATGGCCGTGAAGTGACCACCACGCCGCTGGCGGCTGATGACTGGGAAGGCATTGTGCCTGTCTACGAAACCATGCCGGGCTGGTCTGAATCGACCTTCGGTGTGAAAACGCGTAGCGGCCTGCCGCAGGCAGCACTGAACTACATTAAGCGTATTGAAGAACTGACGGGCGTTCCGGTTGATATTATCTCCACCGGTCCTGACCGTACTGAAACCATGATCCTGCGCGATCCGTTCGACGCGTAATCATGCCGGGGCACGATTGCCGTGCCCCCTTCCTGCCTGCTTTTTTACTTCCCCGTTCGAATTAATTAGCCCGTTACTATCTGGCTGGTTTATCATCAATAGTAATAATCTCCGCTTTTCCCCTGTTTTGAGGTTGATGTGCAGTTAACGAGTTTCACCGATTACGGATTACGTGCGCTAATCTATATGGCGTCGTTGCCCAACGGACGCATGACCAGTATCTCTGAAGTGACAGAGGTGTACGGTGTGTCCCGTAATCACATGGTTAAAATAATCAACCAGCTTAGCCGCGCTGGCTACGTTGCTGCTGTGCGCGGAAAAAACGGTGGGATCCGTTTAGGCAAACCGGCTGCATCCATTCGTGTGGGAGATGTTGTACGCGAACTTGAACCGCTTTCGCTGGTGAATTGCAGCAGTGAGTTTTGCCACATTACCCCTGCCTGTCGTCTGAAACAGGCACTTTCTAATGCCGTGAATAGTTTCCTTAAGGAACTGGATAACTACACACTGGCTGATTTGGTTGAAGAGAATCAACCGCTTTATAAATTATTGCTGGTGGAAGAATGACAAAAAAAGGCTTTCACCAGAGATGACAACGGAGGAACCGAGATGTCACAAGATCCTTTCCTGGAACGCGAAGCAGAAAAATACACCAATCCTATCCCGAGCCGGGAATTCATCCTTGATCATTTATCTAAACGCGAAAAACCCGCCAGCCGTGAAGAGCTGGCGGTTGAACTGAATATTGACGGCGAAGAACAGCAGGAAGCGCTGCGCCGTCGTCTGCGCGCCATGGAGCGCGACGGACAACTGGTCTTTACCCGCCGCCAGTGCTATGCGCTGCCGGAACGCCTCGATCTGCTGAAAGGCACTGTCATTGGCCACCGTGATGGCTACGGCTTTCTGCGCATCGAAGGACGCAAGGACGATTTGTATCTCTCCAGCGAGCAGATGAAAACCTGCATCCACGGTGACGTGGTACTGGCGCAGCCGCTGGGCGCCGATCGCAAAGGCCGCCGCGAAGCACGCATTGTGCGTGTGCTGGTGCCGAAAACCAGCCAGATCGTGGGCCGTTATTTTACCGATGCCGGCGTGGGTTTTGTCGTGCCGGATGACAGCCGCCTGAGCTTCGATATCCTCATCCCGCCGGAAGAAATCATGGGCGCGCGCATGGGCTACGTGGTGGTGGTTGAACTCACCCAGCGTCCGACGCGTCGTACCAAAGCGGTAGGCAAAATCGTCGAAGTGCTTGGCGATAACATGGGTACTGGCATGGCCGTCGATATGGCGCTGCGTACCCATGAAATTCCTTACGTCTGGCCGCCAGCCGTGGAAAAGCAAATCGCGGGACTGAAAGAGCAGGTGCCGGAATCGGCAAAAGCCGGGCGTGTTGATTTGCGCAGTCTGCCGCTGGTCACCATTGACGGTGAAGACGCCCGCGATTTTGACGATGCGGTCTACTGCGAGAAAAAACGCGGTGGCGGCTGGCGCCTGTGGGTGGCGATTGCTGACGTGAGCTATTACGTGCGACCAGGCACCGCGCTGGATAACGAAGCGCGCAGCCGCGGCACCTCCGTCTATTTCCCGTCGCAGGTCGTTCCGATGCTGCCGGAAGTGCTCTCCAACGGCCTGTGCTCGCTGAACCCGCAAGTGGATCGCCTGTGTATGGTGTGCGAAATGACGATTTCGTCAAAAGGCCGTCTGACGGGTTATAAATTCTACGAAGCAGTGATGAGCTCTCATGCACGTCTGACCTACACCAAAGTGTGGCACATGCTGCAGGGCGATCAGGATCTGCGTGAACAATACGCGCCGTTGGTGAAGCACATTGAAGAGCTGCACACCCTTTACAAAGTGCTGGACAGCGCTCGCGAAGAGCGCGGCGGCATCTCGTTTGAGAGCGAAGAAGCGAAGTTTATTTTCAACGCTGAGCGCCGCATTGAACGCATCGAGCAAACTCAGCGTAACGATGCGCACAAGCTGATTGAAGAGTGCATGATTCTGGCGAACATCTCTGCGGCGCGTTTCGTGGAAAAAGCCAACGAGCCCGCACTGTTCCGTATTCACGACAAGCCGAGCAACGAGGCGATCACCGCTTTCCGTTCGGTGCTGGCCGAACTGGGGCTGGAACTGCCAGGCGGGAATAAACCGGAGCCACGTGATTACGCTGAATTGCTGGAATCCATTGCTGATCGTCCTGATCATGAGATGTTGCAGACCATGTTGCTGCGCTCCATGAAGCAGGCGGTATACGACCCGGAAAACCGTGGTCACTTCGGCCTGGCGTTGCAGTCATACGCGCATTTTACCTCGCCGATCCGCCGTTATCCGGACCTGTCGCTGCACCGCGCCATCAAGTATCTGCTGGCGAAAGAGCAGGGGCACAAAGGCAACAGCACCGAGACCGGCGGCTGGCACTACAGCATGGAAGAGATGTTGCAACTGGGCGAGCACTGCTCGATGACCGAGCGTCGCGCCGATGAAGCCACCCGTGAAGTCTCCGACTGGCTGAAGTGTGACTTTATGCAGGACCAGGTCGGCAATGTCTTCCCTGGCGTCATCGCCAGCGTCACCGGTTTTGGTTTCTTCGTTCGACTGGACGATCTGTTTATCGATGGTCTGGTTCACGTTTCCACGCTGGATAACGACTACTATCGCTTTGACCAGATCGGGCAGCGACTGATCGGTGAATCCGGCGGTCAGACTTATCGCCTGGGTGATCGCGTTGAAGTGCGTGTCGAAGCGGTCAATATGGACGAGCGTAAGATCGACTTCACGCTGATCTCCAGCGAGCGCGGCCCGCGCAACGTCGGTAAAACCGCGCGCGAAAAAGCGAAAAAATCCACCAGTGGCAAACCGACGAGCCGTCGCCGGAATGCGGGTAAAAAGGTGAATTTCGAACCGGACAGCGCTTTCCGAGGTGAGAAGAAACAGAAACCAAAGGCGGCGAAGAAAGACGCCAGAAAAGCGAAAAAGCCTTCGGCTAAAACGCAGAAAATTGCTGCCGCGACCAAAGCAAAGCGTGCAGCGAAAAAAAATACCGCGCAGTAATATCGCCCCAATAACCCCTTCCGTCAGGAAGGGGTTATTCTTTTTCGCTGCAAGCCATTCCGGAACAGAATAACGAGTCGTCTTACTCCCTCTTTATTCCTGCTTATTCGTTTTTCAGTAATCAATATTTATTATTCTTTATTAGCCAAATCAGGCAGATGTGTATAGTGAATTTCACTTTTATAAAACCCTCTTGATGAATAGGGAGCGTTTATGCATCTGGCCCGGTTTCCCCGCCTTTCACTTGGTCATTTCCCGACTCCGCTGGAGCCACTGAATAATTTAACCCGGTTATTAGGCGGACCTAAAATATGGATTAAACGTGACGACGCCACCGGTCTGGCAACGGGCGGAAATAAAACCCGCAAGCTGGAATTTCTGCTGGCGGATGCGCTGGAGAAAAAGGCCGATGTGGTCATTACCCAGGGGGCAACGCAGTCAAACCATGTGCGCCAGACTATCGCAGGTGCCGCGCGTCTCGGGCTGAAAGCGAAAGCGCTGCTGGAAAAACGCGTCACCGATTTTGGAGAGGATTATCAGCGTTCAGGCAACGTGTTGCTTGATAACCTGTTGGGCGGCGACATCGTCGCTCATCTGCCGGGCGGCACCGATATGCAGCAGGCGATGGAAGTGTACGCCGCGACGCTACGCGAGCAGGGACACAATCCGTATATCATCCCCGGCGGCGGCTCGAACCCGACAGGTGCGTTGGGCTACGTGGCCTGCGCCGAAGAGCTGCTTTATCAGTCATCTGAACGCCGTCTGCGCATCGATCATGTTGTACACGCCACCGGCAGCACCGG
Source organism: Trabulsiella odontotermitis (assembly GCF_030053895.1). Taxonomy (NCBI): domain Bacteria; kingdom Pseudomonadati; phylum Pseudomonadota; class Gammaproteobacteria; order Enterobacterales; family Enterobacteriaceae; genus Trabulsiella; species Trabulsiella odontotermitis. The sequence continues at coordinate 4,123,936 of NZ_CP125781.1, read as the reverse complement.
TACGCAGGCCGGGTTAGTGGCTGGTTTTACCGCCACGAACAGCCATATTCCGGTACTGGGAATTAGTGTGCGTGCGCCAAAAGCGAAACAGGAAGAGAACGTCTGGAATCTCGCCTCGCGGACACTGGAACTGCTCGGCGTACCGGGAGAACTGTCACGGCATGCGGTGGTAGCCAATAGCGATTATGTCGGCGACGGGTACGGTTTACCGACGGAAGGGACGCTGGAAGCGCTGACGCTGCTGGCTCGCCATGAAGGCATCCTGCTTGACCCGGTCTATTCAGCAAAAGGAATGGCCGGACTTATCGATCTCATCCGTAAAGGTCATTTCCGTCAGGATGAAAATATCGTCTTTATCCATACCGGCGGCTCGGCGGGGCTGTTTGGTTATCGTCAGGTGTTGGAGCATGGCTAAGCCCTTTCTGCTTGGCGTACTTGGCGGCATGGGACCGCTTGCGACGCTGGATTTTCAGCGTCGCCTGCTGGACGCCACGCCCGCGCAAAGCGATCAGCAGCATCTGCCTACGGTGGTCTGGAATGTGCCGCAAATCGCGGATCGCCAGAAAGCGCTGGCGGGCACAGGGCCGTCGCCTTTACCGCAGCTTATCCACGGTATTACGACGCTGAATCAGGCTGGCGCAAGCCATATCGCCATCCCCTGCAATACGGCACACCACTGGTACGACGCGCTCAGCGAGGTGAGTGAGGCGCCCATTCTGCATATCGTGGATGCCACGCTGGAAGCGCTGGCGCAGTCTGCTGAAAGACCGCAGCGGGTTGGCGTGATTGCGACCAAAGGCACGCTGGATGCGGGCTGGTATCAGCGCCGGCTGGCTTTGCAGGACATAGAAGTTGTCACGCCGACGGAAGAGGAACTGGCGCAATGGTTTGTGCCGGGCTGCTACGCGGTAAAACGCGGGGCGCTGGCTGAAGGGGGCGCGTTGCTGTCACGGCAGGCCAACGCGCTGTTTGCCCGCGGTGCGCAAAAACTGGTACTGGCCTGCACCGAAGTGCCTGTTGCGCTTGAGGCCGTCAATGCGCCGTTTCTTCATCTCGCCTGGGATCCGGCGCAGGCTCTGGCGGAGCGATGTTCGCGGTTATGGCAAACCTGTGGCGTTTTAAATAGATAAGCTGCCCGAGACGGTATCGGGCGAAATATTCGGTTCCATCAAAGGAAAAATAAAATGAAAAAAAGTCTCTGCTTATTAATTGCAGCGGGTGGTTTATGGGCAAATATGAGTTTTGCCGATACGCCTGCTGAAGTTCGCGTGGCATATAGCGGTGGTTCTCAGGTATTAATGCTGGCGAAAGCGGACGGTTCGCTGGATAAAGCGTTAAACAGCAAAGTGAAATGGGTGCAATTTGCTTCTGGCGCGGATGCCCTGAATTATTTTGCCAGCAATGCAATTGATATTGCCAATTTTGGTTCAAGCCCGGCGACAGCAGGCATTGTGCGTAAGTTACCGGTCGAGATTATTGGCGTTTCGGGGGTGATTGCCAGTTATGAACGGCTGATTGGCAAAGATGGCATTGCGAACATCAAGGATATCGAAGGTAAACGCGTGGCGTATCCGCCAAATTCAACAGCGCAGTACGCCCTCGAAGCCGCGATCAGTGTGAATAAGCTGGATCGCAGCAAAATTACGCTGTTGCCGCTGCGTCCTGCTGAAATGGTAGCCGCCTGGAAACGTGGCGACATTGATGCCGGTTATGTCTGGGCACCGTTTGCGCAGGAACTGGAAGCGTCAGGCGGTCATCAGGTATTTGCCACCAAAGATCTGCAAAAAGATGGCTATCTGATTTACAACAACTATGTGGTCCGTAAAGCCTTTGCCGAGCAGTATCCGGAAACGGTCACCGCCTTCCTGCGTGTACATCAACAGAAAGTGGATGAGTTCAGGAAAGATCCGGAACGCGCGTCGGCGATCGTCGCCAAAGAGGTCGGTGCGCCGGTCACGACAGCGGCGAACACCCTGGGAGGACTGGAATATCCCACACTTGCCCAGCAGGGTACCGCTGACTGGCTGGGTAATGGCACGCAAACCACCGACAGCGGGATTGGCAAAGCGTTAACCAAAACCTCCGATTTCCTCGCCAGTATCGGTGAGATCCGCAAGCGCGATATTCCAGCCAACTGGGATACCGCGATTGATTCCCGCTACATTCGCGATGCGGCGGTGGCGGCGCAATGAGATTAAGTCAGCATATCGCCATCAGCGTGTTGTCGGTGGCGGTTTTCTTTGTCGTCTGGCAGGTGGCGGCGACGAGGCAGTGGGTCGATCCGCTGCTGCTGCCGTCGCTCACCGACATCGGCCTTACTACCGAAGAGCTACTGGCGGATGGTTACCGTCAGGTGCCGCTCTGGGAACACATTGCAGTGAGCCTGGCGCGCGCCCTGAGCGCGTTTGCCGTGGCAATTATCATTGGTATTCCGCTGGGTTTGTTGATGGGGCTGTCGGACGGCCTGGCGGCGGTGCTGAACCCCTTCGTGCAATTCCTGCGTCCTCTGCCAAAAATTGCGCTCATCCCACTGGCGGTTGTCTGGCTGGGGATTGGCGAAGCGTCTAAGTTCTTCCTGATTTTTATTGCTACGTTTTTGAGCGTGGTAGTCGGCGCGTCGGCGGCGGTTGAGCGCATTGGCCGCTCGCGTATTCGTGTCGCGCAGACGCTCGGGGCATCACGTCAGCAGATTTTCCTGCGCGTCGTGCTGCCGGATGCGCTGCCGGATCTGTTCACCACAGTCAGGCTCTCCATCGGTATTGGCTGGACGTCATTAATTGCCGCTGAGATGGTTGCGGCCAGTTCCGGGCTGGGCTGGATGGTGATAAACGCCAGCTCTTATCTGCGCACCGATATCGTCATGCTCGGCATTTTATTGCTGGGCGGCATCGGTTATCTGCTGGATCTGTTACTGCTGGGGCTGCAACGCCTGACGGTGCCCTGGGCGGGGAAAGAATAATGAGCGCTATCACCCTGGAAAATGTGTCGCTCTCTTTTGCGGCGAAACCGCAGCCGTTTACGGTGCTGGAAAATATCAACCTGACGCTGAACCGTGGGGAGTTTGTGGTATTGCTCGGGCCGTCTGGCTGCGGGAAATCCACTATCCTGAACCTGGTCGCCGGATTTACTAAACCGGATCGCGGACGGGTGGCGGCCGGCGGAAAAACGGTACGACAACCCGGGCCTGACCGCGGAATGATCTTCCAGCAGCCCAATCTGTTCCCGTGGCTTTCGGTACTGGAAAACGTCACCTTTGGCCCGCGTCTGGGTAAACATCGCAAGGACGAAACCAACGCGCAGGCACAGGCGTGGCTGGAACGCGTGGGCCTGAAAGGCTTCGAACATCACGCTCCCTGGCAACTTTCTGGCGGTATGAAACAGCGCGTGGCGCTGGCTCGCGCCTGGCTTCCCGGCCCGGAAGTGCTGCTGCTGGATGAGCCGTTCGGCGCGCTGGACGCGCAAACCCGGCTGATGATGCAGGAACTGCTGCGTGAGGCCTGGCTGACCACCGGCACCACGCTGCTCTTCGTTACGCACGATGTAGAAGAGGCGCTTTTTCTTGCCGATCGCATTCTGATCATGTCAGCAAAACCTGGAAAAATCGTCGATGAGATCGTGCTGCCCTTTGGCCGGCAGCGGGATATCGAAACACTCGCCGAACATCCCGCTTACAGTGAGATCAAACACCGCGTTCTGCATCGGGTGCGCCAGGAGGCGAAGCGACACTTACGTTAGCGGAAACGTGCGACAGGGTCGATTTGAACGCCGGGTCAGTTATAATAGGCGCCAGTGATTTGCCACACGGCCTAATTTAACCCGGCGCATACCGCCCAAACCGAGTACGTTTAATGAGTGAAATGATTTACGGCATCCATGCGGTGCAGGCCCTGCTGGAGCGCGCCCCGGAACGCTTTCAGGAAGTCTTTATTCTGAAAGGGCGCGAAGACAAACGCCTGCTGCCGCTGATCCACGCGCTGGAAGCGCAGGGCGTCGTGATCCAGGTTGCCAGCCGCCAGTATCTCGACGAGAAAAGCGAGGGGGCGGTGCATCAGGGGATCATTGCACGCGTGAAGCCGGGTCGTCAGTATCAGGAAAACGATCTGCCCGATCTGCTCGCCTCGCTCGATCAGCCGTTTCTGCTGATCCTCGATGGCGTTACCGATCCGCACAACCTTGGTGCCTGCCTGCGCAGTGCTGATGCCGCCGGTGTGCATGCGGTGATCGTCCCGCGTGATCGTTCCGCACAACTGAACGCGACGGCGAAAAAAGTGGCTTGTGGCGCGGCGGAAAGCGTACCGTTGATCCGCGTGACGAACCTGGCGCGCACTATGCGTTTACTCCAGGAAGAGAACGTCTGGATCGTCGGAACCGCGGGTGAAGCTGACCATACGCTGCATCAGAGCAAAATGACCGGCCCGCTGGCGCTGGTGATGGGAGCGGAAGGCGAGGGGATGCGCCGTCTTACCCGCGAACATTGCGATGAACTCATCAGCATTCCAATGGCGGGCAGCGTCTCATCGCTGAACGTCTCGGTGGCAACCGGCATCTGCCTGTTTGAAGCCGTACGCCAGCGTGGCTGATCGCCGGTGACCTCACAAAACCATCCTGCGGGATGGTTTTTTTTGCCCGCATTTCAGGCGTGACCGACAAAGGCTAACCATACTTATCAGGACAGCCATTGAAGGAGGGAAACGCAATGCACTGGCAAACGCATACCGTTTTTAATCAACCGACCCCGCTCAATAACAGTAACCTTTTCCTTTCCGATACCGCGTTACGGGAAGCGATACAGCGTGAAGGCGCTGGCTGGGACAGCGAACTGCTGGCCAGCATCGGGCAACAGCTCGGTACCGCGGAATCGCTGGAGCTGGGGCGGCTGGCGAACGTCAATCCCCCCGAACTGCTGCGCTATGATGCTACCGGCGCGCGCCTCGATGATGTCCGTTTTCACCCTGCCTGGCATCTGCTGATGCAGGGATTGTGCGCTAACCGGGTACATAATCTGGCGTGGGAAGATGAAGCCCGTACCGGATCGTTTACCGCCCGCGCCGCCCGCTTCATGCTGCATGCGCAGGTGGAAGCGGGAACGCTGTGCCCGATTACCATGACCTTTGCGGCACTGCCGCTGCTGAAGCAATCGCTGCCCGCGCCCTTTTCTGAGTGGATGACGCCGCTACTGAGCGATCGCTATGACCCTCACCTGCTCCCCGGCGCCCAGAAGCGCGGCCTGCTGATTGGTATGGGGATGACGGAAAAACAGGGGGGATCGGATGTCCTCAGCAACACCACGCGGGCGGAAAAAACCGATGACGGCAGCTGGCGGCTGGTGGGGCACAAATGGTTTTTCTCGGTGCCGCAAAGCGATGCGCATCTGGTGCTGGCGCAGGCGAAAGGGGGATTATCCTGCTTCTTTGTCCCGCGGTTTCTGCCGGACGGCCAGCGAAACGCTATTCGCCTTGAACGGCTGAAAGATAAACTGGGCAATCGTTCGAATGCCAGCAGCGAAGTGGAATTCCTCGACACGTCGGCCTGGCTGCTTGGTGAAGAGGGCGATGGCGTGCGGCAGATCCTCAAAATGGGGGCGCTGACGCGGTTTGACTGTGCGCTGGGCAGTCACGGGCTGATGCGGCGTGCGCTGTCGGTGGCGCTGTACCATGCGCACCAGCGGCAGGCGTTCGGCAAAAACCTGGTCGATCAGCCAATGATGCGTGAAGTGCTGGCTCGCATGGCGCTGCAACTGGAGGGGCAAACTGCCTTTTTGTTCCGTCTGGCGCGTGCGTGGGACCACCGGCAGGATGCACAGGAAATGCTGTGGGCGCGGTTGTTCACTCCCGCGGCGAAATTTGCCGTCTGTAAAGCCGGGATCCCGTTTGTCGCTGAAGCGATGGAAGTGCTGGGCGGCGTGGGTTATTGCGAGGAGAGCGAACTGCCGCGTCTGTATCGCGAAATGCCGGTCAACAGTATCTGGGAAGGCTCCGGCAATATCATGTGCCTTGACGTACTGCGCGTGTTGAGTAAACAGCCTGGCGCCATCGAATTACTGAGCGAAGAGTGCGCAGAGGTAAAAGGACAGGACCGCCATTTCGATCGCGCCTGGCGTCAGCTCCAGCAACGGTTACATAAACCGTCAGAGGCGCAGGGGCGTGAAATAACGCAGCAACTCTGGCGGCTGGGCGTGGGTGCACAAATGCTGCGTTATGCGTCGCCACCGATGGCGCAGGCCTGGTGTCGGATGATGCTGGATACGCGAGGGGGATCACTGTTGAGTGAACAGGTCAAAGACGATTTACTGCTGCGGGCAACAGGGGGCGGACGCTAGTGCTGAGCGGGCAGACGGCGTGATGTCTGCCCGAAATATCAGGCGTACAGGATCGCTTTTACGCGCCAGTTGTCGGGCTGCTGGTCTTCGTACATCTGGATGATGCGGTACCAGGATGCACCCTGTTCGTCTGCCTTGGACGCAATAACACGTTCAACATCCTGTTGACTACCAAAAATACTGTTGACGGAGATCAGTCCAATTTCATTTAACCCGGTGACACAATCCGCGCTGGCAAACTCTGCAGATTGCGCGAAGGTGGTATTCATTCCTGCGCAAAGCAGGAACGGGGATAAGGCCATTGATCGTTTCATCGTCAGCTCCATTTCACTTTACCCTGCGGTAAACCAGGGCATTCCATCGCAGGCGCTTCTCCTTATCAGATACTGCGCATTATGTCCCAGGAAACGTGAAGAGGCGCAAAGCCATGTAAAGCGACTGAAAAGATTCTGAATGTCATTTACGATACAAAATGGCCTGTGAATACCACTGACCCGGGAACTGCGTATCGTCAATCATTACAATGACGTAGTAATCCGCTTTGGCTGCAACGACTTTCTCTTTGATGGCCGCTTCAACGTCCATCGGCGAACCATGAACCAGCGCGCTCACGGTACCCATTCGCTGCAAACCCTCCGTCTGATTACGGCGGATTTCCTGCGGATGATCGGATAGTGGTGGAGGTGGTTCGGGTGTGCCTTCAAGCAGGGTACAACCACTCAGTAATACTGCCAGCATCAAGGGCGCAAACCGTCGCATAGCCATATCTCGTTTCCTGATAGTCTTAGTGTAGTGGGTAATTTATTCCCATTTGGGGGAATGTTCCCGAAGTGTTATCTCAAACGCGATTTTCGAATGAAAACGTCGCGAAAGCGTAATCCACATCGCAACATTATGAATCATTCCTTTCGCCCGATGCTTGCGGAATATCACTTCGCGTGGCATACCAGCATAAAAGAAGGAAATGATAAATGATCGAACTTGAAACACGCACCCTCGCTGGCGGCGAAATTTTTCATGCTTATCCGAAAGATGCAGCAACGGATGCGCTTCCTTGCGTGGTGTTTTATCACGGTTTTACGTCATCAAAACTGGTGTACAGCTATTTTGCCGTTGCGCTGGCACAGGCGGGGTTTCGCGTCATCATGCCGGATGCCGCTGAACATGGCGCGCGGTTCAACGGTGATGAGCAGGGCCGAATGGCGCGCTTCTGGCCGATCCTGATGCAAAACTTTCACGAGTTTCCGGCGTTGCGTGATGCCCTGGTGGCGGAAGGTTGGGTGAGTGAAGGCCGTCTGGCGGTGGCCGGTGCTTCAATGGGCGGCATGACGGCACTGGGCATTATGACACACCATCCTGACGTTGCTTGTGTCGCCAGCCTGATGGGCTCGGGGTATTTCAGCAGCCTGTCCCGAACGCTGTTTCCTTCCACTGATGGCTGGACGCCACAAGCGCAGCAGCAACTGGCAGAGTGGGACGTCAGCCTTCATCTGGAGTCGCTGGCGAACCGACCGCTGTTGTTATGGCATGGCGAAGAGGATGATGTCGTTCCGGCGGCAGAGTCGTTCCGGTTGCAACAGGCGCTTATCCGGCAGGGGCTGGACACCCGGTTGACCTGCGCCTGGCAGGCCAACGTTCGTCATCGCATTACCCCGGAAGCCCTGGCGTGTGCGGTGGATTTCTTCAAAAAGCACCTCTAAACGAGGATCACCTTAACACCCTGCGCGTCCAGTTTTTTCAGGATTTCCGCATCGGCCTGTTTACCGGTGATCACGATATCGATTTCGTCGGCACGGCTGAACAGCATGCCGGCGCGTTCGCCCACTTTACTGCTGTCGACCAGCACCACCAGTTTGCCCACCACATTGAGCATTTTCTGCTCGGCCATCGCTGTCAGCATGTCGGTTTTATATAACCCTTCGGTGGTCAGCCCTTTGCCGCTGGTGAACATCCAGTGCCCGGCATAGAGGCTGTTTTCACTCCCCTGCGGGCTCAGCGTGATGGCGTGGCTTTTATTGTACTGGCCGCCCATGATGATCACGCTGTCATGTTCCTGATCAATAAGGTAATTCGCCAGCGGCAGATAGTTGGTGATGATCTGCACCGGCTTGCCGCAGATTTCCCGCCCGAGCAGAAACGCCGTTGAACCACAATTAATCACCACGCTTTCACCGGGCGTCACCAGTTGTGAGGCGGCTCTGGCAATGCGCACTTTTTCATCGTGATTCTGCGCCTGATGAATATTCAGCGGCGTCCAGCGTGGGCGCGGCTGGTTCATGGCTTCCGCACCGTTGCGCACTTTTTTCAGCTTACCGCTTTCATCCAGCTTATTGATATCCCGGCGCGCCGTTGCCGGTGAAATCCCCAGCCGGGCAATCACCTGCTCGACCGTGACGAAGCCCGTTTGCGCCAGTAATTCCAGCAGGATTTGATGTCGTTGTGCTTCCGTCATGAGCTGATCCGATAAAAAATGATGGATAAAGATGATATTTGAAACGGCATGAAATTACTAAGATTTCGTGTGGCGCGGGAAGCGAAAAGCCTCCCGCCCGACAGTTTACAGGAATGATTTAAACGGCAGATCCGGCTCCTGGCTAAAGCAGTCGTCAAATCCGCGCGGGTAATGGTATTCGAACCGGTCTTTATCCAGCGGCCAGGTAAACTTACCGCCTACCTGCCAGATAAACGGCTTAAAACCATATTGCAGCCGATCTTTCTTCATTTCCCACAGCACGCGGATCTCTTGTGGATCGGCCTGAAAGTTTGACCAGATATCGTGATGGAAAGGGATCACCACGTGAGTATTCAGCGCTTCCGCCATCCGCAGGATATCGGCGCTGGTCATTTTGTCGGTAATGCCGCGCGGGTTTTCACCGTAGGAGCCGAGCGCAACATCAATCTGGTGATCGTTGCCGTGTTTCGCGTAGTAGTTTGAGTAGTGAGAATCCCCACTGTGATAGAGCGTGCCGCCAGGGGTTTTGAACAGGTAGTTAACGGCGCGTTGATCCATGCCATCCGGTAATACGCCCGCCGCTTTCTGGTCAGCGGGTAACGTTATCAGCGCGGTACGGTCAAACGCATCCAGCGCATGGATTTCGATGTCTTTGATTTTTACCACATCGCCGGGTTTGACGACGATACAGCGCGATGCCGGTACGCCCCAGCCAGTCCACAGATCCACACAGGTTTGCGGCCCAATGAAGGGAACATCATCCGCACAGTTTTGCATTACGGCGGCGGCGACATTCACATCGATATGATCGTTGTGATCATGGGTGGCCAGCACAGCGTCGATCTGACGGATAGCGAATGGATCAAGCACAAACGGCGTCGTGCGAAGGTTAGGCTGCAGTTTTTTTACTCCCGCCATGCGCTGCATCTGATGGCCATTTTTCATCAATGGATTGCCGTGACTTTGCTTGCCGGTGCCACACCAGAAATCGACACAGACGTTGGTTCCGCCCTCTGATTTCAACCAGATCCCGGTGCAGCCTAGCCACCACATGGCGAAAGTGCCTGCCGCTACCTGTTCCTGCTCGATTTCCTCATTTAGCCAGCTTCCCCACTCCGGAAAGGTGTTCAAAATCCAGGATTCACGGGTGATGGTGTTCACTTTACTCATCGTCTCTTCCTTCATGTTTAATCAATTTGAATCATAAAATGATTGAATTTGATTTATCCTGACATTGTTTTTACCTGAATGCAATAACCGGTTTCGCCTCTTTTGCATCTATGCTCAGGCTGCTGATACGTAAGAGTAATACATTGAATTTATTTATAATTATAATTTAATCAACAAGTTGTCATTCATTTTCTCTGGAAATATAGCCTCGCCGCAAACCCGTATGAAACGCGAGGAAATAAATTGCGGCGCGAATCACATTTAATCAAATTTAATCTTGTTGTGATTACTTTTGATTATTAGAGTGTGGACACAAACGAAACCGGGCGGGTCATCCGTCCGGCGTTGTCCCCTTATGGAGAGCGTTATGGAGATCCTTTACGACATCTTTACCGTGTTCTTTAACCAGGTAATGACCAACGCCCCGCTGCTGCTGGGTATCGTGACGTGCCTGGGCTACATCCTGCTGCGCAAAAGCGTCAGCGTCATCATCAAGGGAACGATCAAAACGATCATCGGTTTTATGCTGCTGCAGGCGGGGTCCGGCATCCTGACCAGTACCTTCAAACCGGTCGTGGCGAAAATGTCCGACGTGTACGGCATCAACGGCGCCATCTCGGATACCTACGCCTCGATGATGGCGACTATCGAGCGAATGGGGGAAGCCTACAGTTGGGTCGGGTACGCCGTATTGCTGGCGCTGGCGTTAAACATCGTTTACGTGCTGCTGCGCCGGGTGACGGGGATCCGCACCATCATGCTGACGGGCCACATCATGTTCCAGCAGGCCGGGCTTATCGCCGTGTTTTTTTACATCCTCGGCTACCCGATGTGGACCACCATCATCTGCACCGCGGTACTGGTCTCGCTGTACTGGGGCATTACCTCCAACATGATGTACAAACCCACGCAGGACGTGACGGAAGGCTGCGGCTTTTCCATCGGCCATCAGCAACAGTTCGCCTCCTGGCTGGCGTATAAGCTGGCACCGTACCTCGGTAAAAAAGAGGAGAGCGTTGAAGATCTCAAACTGCCTGGCTGGCTGAACATCTTCCACGACAACATCGTCTCCACGGCGATCGTCATGACGCTCTTTTTCGGCGCGATTCTGCTTTCGTTCGGAACGAGCACGGTGCAGGCGATGGCCGGGAAAACCCACTGGACGATATACATCCTGCAAACCGGTTTCCAGTTTGCGGTGGCGATTTTCATCATCGTACAGGGTGTTCGCATGTTTGTGGCCGAGCTTTCGGAAGCGTTTAACGGGATTTCTCAGCGTCTGATCCCGGGCGCAGTGCTGGCGATTGACTGTGCCGCCATTTACAGCTTTGCGCCGAATGCCGTGGTGTGGGGGTTCATGTGGGGAACCATCGGTCAGCTGATTGCGGTCGGCATTCTGATTGCCTGCGGCTCTTCCATTCTGATTATCCCCGGTTTTATCCCGATGTTCTTTTCCAACGCCACCATTGGTGTCTTTGCCAATCACTTTGGCGGCTGGCGGGCGGCGCTGAAAATTTGTCTGGTGATGGGCGTGATTGAAATCTTTGGCTGCGTCTGGGCGGTGAAACTCACCGGTATGAGCGCCTGGATGGGCATGGCGGACTGGTCGATTCTGGCGCCGCCGATGATGCAGGGGCTGGCGTCCGTCGGACTGGCGTTTATGTCCGTCATGATCCTCATCGCCCTGGTTTACATGTTCTTCGCGGGTCGCGCGCTGCGCGCCGAAGAGGACGCAGAAAAACAACTGGCAGAACACTCTGCGCAATAAGGAGTTCCGATTATGACCGTACGTATTCTTGCCGTCTGTGGTTGTGGGCAGGGCAGTTCCATGATCATGAAAATGAAAGTCGATCAGTTCCTGACGCAGCAGGGCGTTGACCACACCGTCAACAGCTGTGCGGTAGGGGAGTACAAAAGCGAGCTGAGCGGCGCGGACATTATTATCGCCTCGACCCATGTGGCCAGCGAAATCAGTGTGTCAGGCAATAAGTATGTAGTGGGCGTGCGCAACATGCTCTCCGCTGCGGATTTCGGACCAAAGCTGATGGAAGTGATCGGTGCGCATTTCCCGAAGGACATGAAATAAGGACATGCCATGACATTACGTGATTCGCTGGCGGAGAACCATTCCATTCGGCTGCAGGCCGAAGCCGATAGCTGGCAAGCGGCGGTGAAAATCGGCGTTGATTTGCTGGTGGACGCGGAGGTCGTCGAGCCGCGTTATTACCAGGCCATTCTTGATGGCGTCGAACGTTTCGGCCCGTATTTCGTCATCGCGCCGGGGCTGGCTATGCCGCACGGCCGCCCGGAAGAAGGGGTGAAAAAGAACGGCTTTGCGCTGGTGACCCTGAAAACCCCCATGGTGTTTAACCATGAGGATAACGACCCGGTCGATATCCTGATCACCCTGGCGGCGGTTGACGCCAGAAGCCATCAGGAAGAAGGCATCATGCAGATCGTTAATTTATTTGAAGATGATGCCAATTTTGACCGACTTCGCGCCTGCCGCAGCGAGCAGGACGTACTGGATTTAATCGACCGCGCCACCGCAGCGGCTATTTAAGAGGGAAAACACATGTCTCATTCATTACCGATGCTTCAGGTGGCGCTGGATAACCAGACGCTGGCCGATGCCTACGCCACCACGCGCCTGATTGCTGAAGAGGTCGATATCATTGAGGTCGGCACCATTTTATGTGTTGGCGAAGGCGTACGCGCCGTGCGCGACCTGAAGGCGCTCTATCCGCATAAAATCGTGCTGGCGGATGCCAAAATCGCCGATGCCGGAAAAATCCTTTCCCGTATGTGCTTTGAAGCGCAGGCCGACTGGGTCACGGTGATCTGCTGCGCAGACATTAATACCGCCAAAGGCGCGCTGGAGGTGGCTAAAGCGTTCAATGGCGATGTGCAGATCGAACTGACCGGCTACTGGACCTGGGAACAGGCGCAGACGTGGCGCGATGCCGGCATCGCCCAGGTGGTTTATCACCGCAGCCGTGATGCTCAAGCAGCCGGCGTCGCATGGGGTGAAGCCGATATTACGGCGATTAAACGACTGGCAGAGATGGGCTTTAAAGTGACCGTCACTGGCGGCCTGGCGCTGGAGGATCTGCCGCTGTTCAAAGGCATTCCTGTTCACGTCTTTATTGCCGGTCGCAGCATCCGCGACGCCGCAAGCCCGGTGGAAGCTGCGCGCCAGTTTAAACGCGCTATCGCCCAGTTATGGGGTTAAGGAGCGGTTATGACGGTGAATCCGGTGCCGCTCGGCATCTATGAAAAAGCGCTCCCTGCCGGGGAATGCTGGCTGGAACGGCTGCGGCTGGCGAAATCACTGGGGTTTGATTTTGTTGAAATGTCGGTGGATGAAACTGATGAACGGCTGGCGCGCCTTGACTGGACGGCGGAACAAAAGCTGGCGCTGGTAAAAGCGATTGCCGAAACCGGCGTGCGGGTGTCATCGATGTGCTTAAGCGCGCACCGCCGTTTCCCGCTCGGCAGCGAAGATAACCACGTTCGCGCACAGGGGCTGGCGATCATGCAAAAAGCCATTCACTTTGCGCAGGATGTTGGCATCCGCGTGATCCAACTGGCGGGGTATGACGTTTATTACCAGCAGGCCAATGACGAAACGCGTCGCCGTTTTCGCAACGGGCTCAGGGAGAGCGTCGACATGGCCAGCCGGGCGCAGGTGACACTGGCGATGGAAATCATGGATTACCCGTTGATGAACTCCATCAGCAAAGCGCTGGGCTACGCGCACTATCTGAATAACCCGTGGTTTCAGCTCTATCCTGATATCGGTAATTTATCGGCGTGGGATAACGACGTGCAGATGGAACTGCAGGCCGGTATGGGGCACATCGTGGCGGTACATGTTAAAGATACCCGGCCGGGCGTCTTTAAAAACGTGCCGTTTGGCAGCGGGGTGGTGGATTTCGAGGCTTGTTTCCGCACACTCAAACAGAGCGGCTATTGCGGCCCTTATCTGATTGAAATGTGGAGCGAAACCGCAGACGATCCCGTCGCCGAAGTGGTTAAAGCCCGCGACTGGGTGCGTGAATGTATGGCTCGCGCCGGACTGGGAGAGGCCGCATGATGCAGCAGCTTAAACAGCAAGTCTTTGAGGCTAATATGGATTTGCCGCGCTACGGGCTGGTGACCTTCACCTGGGGCAACGTCAGTGCTATCGATCGCGAGCGTCGCCGGGTGGTGATCAAGCCCAGCGGCGTGGCTTACGACACCATGACGGTTGACGACATGGTGGTGACGGATCTGGACGGCAGGGTCATTGAAGGTAAATGGCGCCCGTCGTCCGATACCGCCACGCATCTGGCGTTGTATCGCCGTTTTTCGACGATCGGCGCAGTGGTGCATACCCACTCAACACACGCTACAGCCTGGGCGCAAGCCGGGCTCGCCATTCCCGCGCTGGGGACTACGCATGCCGATTACTTCTGCGGTGATATTCCCTGCACCCGCGCGCTCAGCGAACAAGAGATCGCCGAAGAGTATGAGCTGCATACCGGCACGGTGATAATAGAAACGCTCGGCGAACGTGAACCGCTGCATACCCCGGGTGTCGTGGTATATCAGCACGGGCCTTTTGCCTGGGGAAAAGATGCCCACGACGCTGTCCATAACGCCGTCGTCATGGAAGAGGTGGCGAAGATGGCGTGGATTGCGCGCGGGATTAATCCGTTACTGAACGCGATTGATCCGGCACTCATGCATAAACATTTCCAGCGTAAGCATGGGCCGGATGCGTATTACGGTCAAAAATAAGCGGTCTGTGGTGCCTGTGGTAAATACCAAAAAAAAGCCCCCGGACATGGGGGCAAAAATAAAGGGGATGGTTAACTTCTCGTTGGGATATTCCTGGTGCTAGCGGTAAATTTCGGCGCTGGCGTGGATAAGGCCATTACTCTCCGGTTCATGCAGCAGAATCGGGTAGAAATACCTTGCGCCTCGCGCGTCACTCTCTTCTTTAAGGGCTTGATCCGCTTCACTTTCAGTGGCGAGGTTATGATTAATGTAAATAACGCCTAAGCTCTGCACATCATCCATATTTTTGGCTTGTGAGCCGGTAATTTTCACGGCTGCCATCGCATTCACGTTAAGCAATAACGCAGCCAGTACAGCCAGTGCGATGCGTTTCATAATGTCTACTCCTTACACCCTCTCCTTTCTTGCCGGATGGGGTATGATGTAAGTGTAATGCCTCCACGCAGGTTAAATAGCGACCATTTCTGATGCAGTTGTTCAAAAAAATGCCGCATCCGTTACTGATTAATTTTAAATCACCGACTTAAACCCGCTTCTCGCTTTGTGCGAATTATTTAGACAATCACCTTGTCTTTACCGGGCACCGCAAGTAGAATGACGCGTCAATTTTTCAGCCGCCCTTTAATCACGTTCCTTGCCTCCATGGGCCGCGGCTGACCCAGACAGGAGGCTGAATAATCCGTAAGGAGCAATTCGATGCGTCATTACGAAATCGTTTTTATGGTCCATCCTGACCAGAGCGAACAGGTTCCGGGCATGATCGAGCGCTACACTGGTGCAATCACTGGTGCAGAAGGCAAGATCCACCGTCTGGAAGACTGGGGCCGCCGTCAGCTGGCTTACCCGATCAACAAACTGCACAAAGCGCACTACGTTCTGCTGAACGTTGAAGCGCCGCAGGAAGTGATCGATGAGCTGGAAACAAGCTTCCGCTTCAACGATGCCGTTATCCGTAGCATGGTAATGCGTACTAAACACGCTGTTACCGAAGCATCTCCGATGGTTAAAGCGAAAGACGAGCGCCGTGAGCGTCGCGATGATTTCGCCAACGAAACCGCAGATGATGCAGATGCTGGGGATTCTGAAGAGTAATCCTGATGACCAATCGTCTGGTGTTGTCCGGTACCGTGTGCAGGACGCCACTTCGTAAGGTCAGCCCATCAGGAATTCCTCACTGCCAGTTCGTGCTTGAGCATCGTTCTGTCCAGGAGGAAGCCGGTTTTCACCGGCAGGCGTGGTGCCAGATGCCCGTTATTATTAGCGGACACGACAACCAGGCCATTACTCACAGTATAACGGTCGGTAGCGCAGTCACCGTTCAGGGGTTCATCAGTTGCCACAAGGCAAAGAACGGCCTGAGCAAAATGGTTCTGCATGCCGAGCAGATTGAATTGATAGATTCTGGAGACTAGCCAAATGGCACGTTATTTCCGTCGTCGCAAGTTCTGCCGTTTCACCGCGGAAGGCGTTCAAGAGATCGACTATAAAGATATCGCTACGCTGAAAAACTACATCACCGAAAGCGGTAAGATTGTCCCGAGCCGTATCACCGGTACCCGTGCAAAATATCAGCGTCAGCTGGCACGCGCTATCAAACGCGCTCGCTACCTGTCCCTGCTGCCGTACACTGATCGTCATCAGTAATCGGTCACGGTCCATTAATACGACTTTGAGAGGATAAGGTAATGCAAGTTATTCTGCTTGATAAAGTAGCAAACCTGGGCAGCCTGGGTGATCAGGTTAACGTTAAAGCGGGCTACGCTCGTAACTACCTGGTACCGCAGGGCAAAGCTGTCCCGGCAACCAAGAAAAACGTTGAATATTTCGAAGCACGTCGCGCTGAACTGGAAGCTAAACTGGCTGACGTTCTGGCGGCTGCTAATGCTCGCGCTGAGAAAATCAACGCGCTGGGCAGCGTAACCATCGCGTCTAAAGCAGGCGACGAAGGTAAACTGTTCGGTTCCATTGGTACTCGCGACATCGCTGACGCTGTTTCTGCAGCTGGCGTTGAAGTGGCTAAGAGCGAAGTTCGTCTGCCGAACGGCGTTCTGCGTACTACTGGTGAGCACGAAGTGAACTTCCAGGTTCACAGCGAAGTGTTTGCTAAACTGGTTGTAAACGTTGTTGCTGAGTAATTCATTACTCGCATCAATATCGAAACGCCGGCCTTGTGCCGGCGTTTTGCTTTTCTGCGTCAGACCTTTCTTTATTGGTCTGGCCTACGCTACCGGAGCGGTGTCGTTTATCGTGCGCGAATAAAGCTGCCATCGGACTGACGGGTAAACAGCACCTGCTGGTTGTTTCCGGTATCGATCGTTAGCCCGGTCACCACACCGTTAGCATTCTGCCGGATCTGGATCATCTGCCCGCTTTGCAGGTTGCTCAGTGGCTTGCCGTTGCCTTCCACTTTCGCCATCGCGTAGACATCGGTCGGCGGCAGATTATGGTCGCGGAACACCTGGGCGAGGGTTTTCCCTGACTCCACGCGATACGAGCGCCATTGCTGCTCGATGCCCGGTGTCGCTTGCGACGAAGGCGGTGGTGTTTGTGCCTGCGCTTGTGGATCGTCTTCCTGCACCGGTTCCGGCGCGACAGGTGCCACCTGCTGCGGATCGTTGGCTGACGGGGTCACCAGTTGCGGTTGCGTGTTTTGCGGTTGGGATGAGGACGGGATAGTTAACTGCGCGTCGCGCGTTACAGGCGGCGAGGATGGGTTGTCATCCCCTGATGGAAGCAGTACGCCAATGACCACCAACAGAGCACCGATGATAATACCGCGGCGGTGCAGCGGCGGCAGCGGATCCATCAGACGAATGTCATCCGGTGCGTGCCAGATTTTCAGCAACGTCTGTTGTAACGGGTTTCGCCCGGGCATGGCTTTCCTCCTGCTCCGCGTTCCAGGTTCCTGTGCCCTCAGTATATACATAATTTTCTCGGGGCCACATTTACTATCTTCACGTTACACAAAGTTTTACCCGAAACGGCATGGCTGCTATGCTGCCCGCTACTTTATACCCGATGAAAGGAAAGACGATGGCAACCCCGACTTTTGACACGATTGAAGCGCAGGCAAGTTACGGTATTGGCTTACAGGTAGGACAACAGCTTAGCGAATCCGGTTTGCAGGGGCTTCTGCCGGAAGCACTGGTAGCGGGTATCGCCGACGCGCTGGAAGGCAAACAGCCGCAGGTTCCGGTTGATGTGGTGCATCGTGCGCTGCGTGAAATCCACGAACGTGCCGATGCCGTTCGCCGTGAGCGTTTTGAAGCGATGGCCGCCGATGGTGTGAAATACCTCGAAGAAAACCGTGAGAAAGAGGGTGTGAACAGCACCGAATCCGGTCTGCAATTCCGCGTGATTAACCAGGGCGAGGGCGCTATTCCGGCGCGTACCGACCGCGTTCGCGTTCACTATACCGGTAAGCTTATCGACGGTACCGTCTTTGACAGCTCCGTTGCCCGCGGCGAACCGGCCGAATTTCCGGTAAACGGCGTTATCGCTGGCTGGATTGAAGCGCTGACTCTGATGCCGGTAGGTTCGAAGTGGGAACTGACTATCCCGCATAACCTCGCGTATGGCGAGCGTGGCGCAGGTGCGTCCATTCCGCCGTTCAGCACGCTGGTGTTTGACGTCGAGCTGCTGGAAATTCTGTAAGGCAGGACGAATCCTCTCCTCATTCGGGGAGAGGATGATCAAAAACAGAGCAAAATCCTCAAGTTATCCATTTATTGAAATTTAATGCTATCAATATCGCTTTTGTGCGTTTTATTGTGAAGTAATTCGCGTTTTAAGAGTGATATAACACTCACTTTAAACATAAAATTAACATTTAATTCATTTCCAGGTATTCAACCCGCCGATTCTTACCTAATATCGATAAATCCCTGCACAGGGGCCAGAACATAAAAGGCCGCAGAGCCAGCACAACACAACAGGAACACAGGAAGAAAATCACATGGTAGATCAGGTTAAAGTCGCTGCTGAAGAGCAGGATCCGGCTGAACAATCGCTACGGCGAAATCTTACTAACCGTCATATCCAGCTTATCGCCATCGGCGGCGCCATCGGTACCGGACTGTTTATGGGTTCCGGGAAAACCATCAGTCTTGCCGGGCCATCGATCATTTTTGTCTATATGATCATCGGCTTCATGCTGTTTTTCGTCATGCGAGCGATGGGCGAACTGCTGCTGTCGAATCTCGAGTACAAATCCTTTAGCGATTTCGCGGCCGATCTGCTTGGCCCCTGGGCGGGTTATTTCACCGGCTGGACCTACTGGTTCTGCTGGGTTGTCACCGGTATGGCCGACGTTGTCGCCATCACGGCGTACGCGCAATTCTGGTTCCCCGGGCTCTCCGACTGGGTGGCATCGCTGGCGGTAGTGGTTCTGCTGCTGAGCCTGAACCTCGCCACGGTAAAAATGTTCGGCGAGATGGAGTTCTGGTTTGCGATGATCAAAATCGTCGCCATCGTGGCGCTGATTATCGTGGGTCTGGTGATGGTGCTGACGCACTTCCAGTCACCAACCGGGGTTGAAGCCTCATTTGCTCATCTGTGGAATGACGGCGGCTGGTTCCCGAAAGGGCTTAGCGGTTTCTTTGCGGGCTTCCAGATAGCGGTGTTTGCTTTCGTCGGTATCGAACTGGTGGGTACCACGGCGGCAGAAACTAAAGATCCGGAGAAATCCCTGCCGCGCGCCATCAACTCCATTCCCATTCGTATCATCATGTTCTACGTGTTTGCGCTGATCGTTATTATGTCAGTCACTCCGTGGAGCTCAGTGGTACCGGACAAGAGCCCGTTCGTTGAGCTGTTCGTGCTGGTCGGTCTCCCGGCTGCGGCCAGTATCATCAACTTCGTGGTGCTGACGTCTGCGGCCTCTTCGGCCAACAGTGGCGTGTTCTCTACCAGCCGTATGCTGTTCGGTCTGGCGCAGGACGGCGTGGCGCCGAGAGCCTTTGCCAAACTGTCTAAGCGCGCGGTACCGGCGAAAGGGTTGACCTTCTCCTGTATCTGCCTGCTGGGCGGCGTGGTGATGCTGTACGTTAACCCGAGTGTAATTACTGCCTTCACCATGATCACCACCGTGTCGGCGATCCTGTTCATGTTCGTCTGGACGATTATCCTTTGCTCGTACCTGGTGTACCGCAAACAGCGTCCGCAACTGCATGAGAAATCAATCTACAAGATGCCGCTGGGTAAAGTGATGTGCTGGGTGTGCATGGCGTTCTTCGTCTTCGTCATCGTGCTGTTGACGCTGGAAGATGACACCCGCCAGGCGCTGATCGTGACACCGCTGTGGTTTATCGCGCTGGGGCTGGGCTGGCTGTTTATCGGTAAGAAACGGATGGCAGGTCTGCGTTAATTGTTTGCCCGGTAGCACAGTGCTACCGGGCAATGGTATTACTCTCCGTTTAATGCACGCGGGAACAGCACGTTATTTTCCAGACTGATGTGCTCCATCAGATCATCAATCATCTCGTTAATGCCGTTGTACATTGCTTTCCATGTGGTGCACGCTTCCGGCGGCGGGGTGACGTTATTGGTGGCGTGCTTAATCACTTCCAGCAGTTCACCCGCGTCATCATGCTCGCTTTCCATCACGCTGATGGGCCCCATCGCCTGACTTCCCATACCTTGTTTAATCATCGGGAACAGGATCTGCTCCTCTTTCATCATGTGGCTGGAAAGCTCCTGATGCAGCATGGTCAGGTATTTCGCCAGACCGCGCGGCACAGTGGGTTTGTCGGCGTGAACGCGTTCCACTTTAGTGGCCTGCAGAATCAGCTCAGGAAGCTGTTCGCGATGGCGATCGTGGTAACGCGCGATGATGTGATTGATGATTTCGCCAAGCGGCGCGGCGCGCCAGTCTTTTTCCACCGGCTGTTCAGCCAGAGTTGCCAGCTCTGCTTCGATGGCATCGAGATCCAGCGCCTTACGGGTCGCGGCACGCTCGAGCGTCTGCTTGCCACCACAGCAGTAATCCATATCGTATTTACGGAACAACGCAGAGGCGCGTGGAATAGAGAGCGCCAGCTCACCTAAAGGTTGGTCACGGAAGGCCATAGCAGTTACCTCATCATTAATAATATAAAGTGCATATTAAATGCATCTTTAAGATAACGCTATACCCCTTTTGAGGGGCAGGATTTTGCGACTCCTGTCACAAAAATTTTTTTGCGCGTTAAGATCCTGACCCGTATTGAAAAATTGCCATCTGGCAATTCTTCTGAACGAAAGGGCGTTAAATAACCGTAAACGGCTGCCGATAGATAGTGCTCATTACCTGCACATAAAAAAAAGGCTACTCATGTTTAAACGTATAAAAGTCATCACCCTGCTGATTTCGGTGCTGCTTGTGCTCGGCGCAATGCAACTCTTTTCTGCGGGGATTTTTATTAAGGCGCTCAATAACGATAAACACAATTTCAGCGTCGCCCAGCTCTCCAGCCAGAACGTCGCTGCATTTACCGATGCCTGGATCAGCCTCAACCAGGCGCGCGTCACCCTCAACCGTGGGATGCTGCGCCTGCAAAGCAGCATGGGAACCCAAATTAACGGCGGCCAGTTGAGCGAACTGGTGAAAACAACCAACACTCTGCTGGCGGAAGCCAAAGGCCATTACGACCGCTACCACGAGCTACCAAATACCCCAGGGATCGACAAAAACCTGACGGAAAATCTGGAAACGCAATACGGCATCTATTCCGCCACGCTCGCCCGCATGAACGTCCTGCTGGATCAGGGCAAGCTGGAGGACATGTTTAAAGAGAACGCCGAACAGAAACAACAGGCGATGCAGAAGACTTACCGTGAATGGCGCGCCATGCAGACACAACTGAGCGAAGCCGGTATCAAGGACAATAACGACGACTATTCGCATATTCTGTGGATCCTCGCGACTATTATGGTGGTCGTTGTCGTGGTGATTGTGGCGAGCTGGGTGGCGATGCAGCGCGTGCTGCTGAAACCACTGCATCAGGTCATGGATCATATCCGCGCAATTGCCGCAGGCGACCTGACGCACCCCATCGATGCCGAAGGCCGTAACGAAATGGCGCTGCTGGCGGGTAACGTGCGTGACATGCAGCAGGCACTGGCCAAAACCGTCACTACGGTGCGTGAAGGTGCCGATACCATTTACACCGGCGCAGGTGAAATCTCCGCGGGCAGCAACGATCTCTCTTCCCGTACCGAGCAGCAGGCTGCGTCGCTGGAAGAGACCGCCGCCAGCATGGAACAACTGACGGCCACCGTGAAGCAAAACGCCGACAATGCCCGCCAGGCGTCTGGCCTCGCGCTGACCGCCTCAAAAACCGCGCAGAAAGGCGGTGAGGTGGTGGATGGCGTGGTGCGCACGATGGACGAAATTGCTCGCAGTTCCGGGCAGATTTCGCAAATTACCAGCGTGATCGACGGCATCGCCTTTCAGACCAACATTCTGGCACTGAACGCGGCGGTCGAAGCCGCGCGCGCCGGTGAACAGGGCAGAGGCTTTGCGGTGGTGGCAGGTGAAGTCCGCACGCTGGCGCAACGCAGCGCGCAAGCGGCCAAAGAAATTAAAGGGCTGATTGAAAGTTCGGTTGAGCGCGTCAGCACCGGCTCCGGGCTGGTTCACGAAGCGGGTGAAACCATGGCGGAAATCGTGACCTCGGTAACGCGCGTGAATGACATCATGGCGGAAATCGCTTCTGCGTCTGACGAGCAGAGCCGTGGCATTGATCAGGTCGGTCAGGCCATCGCCGAAATGGATCGCGTGACGCAGCAGAACGCCTCGCTGGTGGAAGAGTCCGCTGCCGCGGCCGCTGCGCTGGAAGAACAATCTGCGCGTCTGAACGAGACCGTTGCGGTGTTCAAAATCCCCCGCAGTAACGCGTTAAAAACCGCGCCAGTCCGCCCTGCGCCGTCGGTAAAAAAACCGGCTCCGGCGCTGGCGACGGCAGAAGGCAACTGGGAAACCTTCTGACGATTACCCTTGCTCAGTCACTGGCGTTACTGCCGGGCGTGTCGGTTTCGCTCTGACAGCCACCACCACGCCGATGACCAGCAGCAAAATGCCGCTCAGCGTGAGCAATGGCGGGATACTCTGACGTAGCATAAAGGTATAGAACAGTCCTGCCAGCGTTTCGAAAACAATCAGCGGCCCGACGATCACTGTCGGTAACCGCTGACTGGCGATATTCCAGCACAGTGCGCCCACCCATGAACAGAGAATTGCAATCGACAGCATCAGGGTGATAAACACCATCGGACGCGGACCAAACGGCAGCGGGAACGCCACGTCCTGCACACTCAGCCAGCCGCAGGCCGCGAGATAGCCCGCCAGCGACACCGGCAACGTCACCAGCGCCTGCGCTGTCGCCCACATCATCGGATGCTTATCCGGATTTTCCCGTAGCCAGCGCGCGTTACGCAGCGCATACCACGCCCAGCAGACCACCGAAATCAGCGCCAGTCCGATCCCGGAACCGTAGCGCCACCCACTAAAATCAGGCAACCCGTAGCGCAATTCGGCGATATTCACACACAGCAAGCCGAAGGCGATACAGACCAGCGCCGGGATCATGCGTGACCACGGCAGTTTACCGTCGCGTCGGCTGTAGAGCAGGTTGGCAAACACCGGGATCACCACCGGCAGGGTGCCGATAATCATCGTCGACACCGGTGCCCCGGCACGCTGAATGGCGCTCGCGAGACACAGGTAATAAATCAGATTGCCCATCATGGTAAGGCCGAGCGCGGTCAGCCAGTCCTGGCGCGTCAGTTGTTTTAGCCGTCTGCGCCCCAGCCACGCCAGAGGCAGGGCGATGAATCCCAGCGCCAGATAGCGCCCCATCGACTGCAACACCGCCGGGTATTCCGGCACGATCAGCGGGCCGACGAAAATTAATCCCCACATTAACCCTGCCAGCAGAGCGTACAGTACACCGCTTATCATCTTTTAGCCCTTAGCGTTTGTTGAACTCAAAGTGTAGGCAGGGAAGGGGGCGGCGTATTGTATGAGATTGCGCATCAGCGCCGGGCAACCTGTTTCTGGTAGCGGACAGGCGTGATGCCGTAGCGGCGGGTGAACGCGCGGGTCAAATGCGATTGATCGACCAGCCCTGTTGCGGCGGCGACTTCGGCGGCAGGCATACCGTGGGTGAGAAAGTTTTTCGCGCGCCAGAGGCGGATCGCCATCAGCATCTGGTGGGGCGTAACGTGGAAGTGAGCCTTAAACTGGCGCTGAAAATGATATGGGCTGAGTGATACCACCTGCGCGAGTTCATCCAGTGTAACGGCGTGCATATAGTTGTCGTGCAGATAGTCACGCACGCGGTCGAAACGGTGACCGCTTTCCTGCGCGTGCGGCGCATGGCGGGCGAAGGGGCGAAAGGTATCGACCAGATCGAGCAGCAGCCCTTTTTGCGCCAGCGGATCGTCGGTATGCCACATCGCATAAATCAGCGAGCCAATTTGCCGGGCGCGCGGTGGGTCCATGCGCAGGACATCGCTGAACCACCAGTGGCGGATGCCTGTCACCTCTTCGAGCAGATCCGGCTCCAGGTAAACCATCCGGTAGCGCCAGCCCTCCGCCGTTTCCGCCTCGCCGGTGTGCAGCTCGTCGGGATTCATGGTGACCACGGAATTAACCGGCGCCACGTACTGGGTACCGCGATAGCGAAAACGCTCCGCGCCAAGCTCAATAGCGCCGATACCAAAGGCTTCATGAGTATGAGGTTCAAACGCGTAGCGGGAGATATGGGCATGATAAAGCTCAACGCCAGGCACCTGCGCCAGATGGCGAAAGCGGGCGCTGTCGGTTTCATCGGTAAATTGTTCGGGTACGCCTTGCACGGTGTCCTCCACGCGGGTCATTTTTCCATTATCAGAGATGACCCGGTGGAGCGCCACAAAAAATAACCAGTTGTTAACAATTACAGACTGCGTTCGATGCTTTTCTCAAGCGCCGTGGTCGGGCGGCCAATCAGGCGGCTCAGGGTGTGGCTGTCATCAAACAGACCGCCCTTTGCAGCGCCGGTGTCGGAATCGGCCAGCATGTCGGCGAGGGGCGCAGGCAGGCCAACGCCTTTCAGCGCGGCGGCAAAATCGGCTTCGCTGAGGTTCTGATAGGTCACCGGTTTACCGCTGTGTTTGCTGAGTGCCGCAGCCAATTCGCTCAGCGTCCAGGCGCTGTCGCCGGCCAGTTCATAGATTTTACCGGCATGGCCGTCCTCGCTGATGACGCGGGCAGCGGCGGCGGCATAGTCAGCGCGGGTGGCTGAGGCGATTTTGCCGTCTCCGGCCGCGCCGATAAACACACCATGCTCTATTGCTGGCGGCGCGCTGGCCAGATAGTTCTCGGTATACCAGCCGTTGCGCAGCAAGGCATACGGAATGCCAGACGCCGCCAGCTGTTTTTCCGTATCGACATGTTCAATGTGCAGACCGAGCGGCGAGGTATCCGCATGCAGCAGGCTGGTGTAGGCGATAAATTTCACCCCTGCCGTGCGGGCGGCGTTAATCACGTTGCGGTGTTGCGTAGCGCGTTTGCCCACTTCACTGGATGAGATCAACAGCAGTTTATCAACGCCCTGCAACGCCGCTGTCAGCGCCGCCGGATCGTTATAATCGCCTTCGCGGACGACAATTCCCTGCTGGCGAAGGGCGTCGGCTTTCGCCGGGTTACGGACAATCGCCACAATCTGGCTGGCGGCAACGCGGGTTAACAGTTCAGCGATCACAAGCTGGCCCAGTTGGCCGGTCGCTCCGGTAATAGCAATCATGGTTTTCTCCTTCGTGTTCGTCATGTGTTGTGCTACGCTAACACCTTAACTAACTTTTAGTAAGTACGTACAAAAAGGTAAGTATGAAAATGACCATGCCGACCCTGAGCGAGCAGATGCGCGACGGCAACCTGTTTGCCGAACAGTGTCCGTCGCGGGATGTGCTGAAGCATGTCACCAGCCGCTGGGGCGTGTTGATTCTGGTCGCCCTGCGCGACGGCACGCATCGCTTCAGCGATCTGCGGCGCAAAATGGGTGGGGTGAGCGAAAAGATGCTGGCGCAGTCATTGCAGGCGCTGGAGCAGGATGGTTTTGTTGACCGCGTCTCTTACCCTGTCGTGCCGCCCCATGTTGAATATAGCCTGACGCCGCTCGGTGAGCAGATCAGCGAGAAAGTCGCGGCGCTGGCAGACTGGATCGAAGTGAATTTGCCACAGGTACTGGCAAACCGGAACGACCGTGCGGCCTGATTGCCCGGCCTACAAACGGTAGGCCGGGTAAGCGTCAGCACCACCCGGCACAACACGCCTTATTTGCTCAAATCCAGCTGATAAACGGCAAAACCGATCTCATCGGTGGCGACCTGTTTCATTGGATATTGCGCGTTTGCCTTGATAAACGCGGCGGCTTTTGCCGACGGCGAAGTTTCAAAGCGGATATCCAGCGGCGTGCTGCTGTGGACAGGTGCCAGACGCCAGTTGTTGTCGGCTGCAGGGTGGATTTCACCGTTTTTCTTCGACTGCTCGCCAATCCATGCCGCCAGCACGGAACGGTTTTCGTCCGGCGAGGCAAAGGCGATATGGCTGTCGCCGGTACCCGCGAATTTACCGCCATAGGCACGATAGTTGTTTGTCGCGACGAGGAAAGTGGCGTTCGGATCAATCGGTTTTCCGTTATACGTCAGGTTTTTGATACGTTCAGCGTTAGCGTTGATGGTCTGGCATTCGCCGTCATAACGGGCTGGCTGCGTGACATCAATCTGATAGTTCACCCCGTCGATAACGTCGAAGTTATAGGTACGGAAATCATCCCAGTTAATCAGTGATTGCGGCTTGCTGCTGGTCGGGTCTATCTGATTAAACTGCCCGGCAGAGCACTCCAGCCACGCTTTCACCTCTTTACCGCTGGCTTTCACCACAATCAGCGTGTTCGGATAGAGATAAAGATCCGCCGCGTTACGGAAGGTCAACTGGCCTTTCTCGACTTCGACGAAGCTCGCGGGATCGTTCTTACGCCCGCCGACTTTGAACGGCGCCGCCGCCGACAGCACCGGCAGTTTTGCCAGATCCGGATCGCCCTGAATGAAATGCTCGACGTAGGCCTTCTGCGCCATGTTCACCACCTGCACGGTCGGATCGTCCTGCACCAGCGCCAGATAGCTGTACATGTTGTCGGCCGCTTTGCCGATCGGTTTGCTGACGAACTCGCGGGTGCCGTCGTGGGAAGGCTTGAGGATTTTCACTAAGTCAGCGTCTTCTGCCGCCAGTGACTTCTTGCCCACCGCGTCGTAAATCGGCCGCGCTTCGGCTTTCGCCTGCGTCACCTGCCATTTGCCGCTGTCGTTGTTCAGCGCCAGATCGACAACCCCGAGGTGATCGCCCCACATACCCGGCATCACCGCCGGAATGCCGTTCAAAAGCCCCTTATCGACGTCCACGCCCTTGATGCTGGCGAAGTCTTTTCCCGGGAATACCGCATGCGCATGACCAAACAGAATGGCGTCAACGCCGGGAACGCGGCTCAGGTAGTACAACGAGTTTTCTGCCATCGTCTGGTAAGGATCGGCAGAGAGGCCTGAGTGGGCGACCACCACCACCAGATCGGCGCCTTTCGCCCGCATCTCGGGTACGTATTTGCGCGCCGTTTCGGTGATGTCGTTTACCGTCACTTTACCGTCGAGATTGGCTTTATCCCAGGTCATGATCTGTGGCGGCACAAAACCGATGTAGCCGATACGCAGGGTCTGCGTTTTGCCGTCACTGTCCTGCACCGGCGTCTCTTTGATCAGGTACGGCGTGAACAGCGGCTGACCGGTTTTTACGTCGATAATATTGGCGTTCACATAGGGGAATTTCGCGCCGGCCAGCGCCTTGTGAAGGTAGTCGAGACCGTAATTGAATTCATGGTTACCGAGGTTGCCGATGGCGTAATCCAGCGTGTTCATCGCCTGATAAACCGGATGGACATCGCCCTTTTTCAGTCCTTTTGCGGCCATGTAATCGCCGAGCGGGCTGCCCTGAATTAAGTCGCCGTTATCCACCAGCACGCTGTTTTTCACTTCGCCACGGGCGGCGTTAATCAGGCTGGCAGTACGTACCAGTCCGAATTTTTCCGTCGCACTGTCTTTGTAATAATCGAAGTCCATCATATTGCTATGCAAATCCGTGGTTTCCATGATGCGGAGATCCACGGTGGCGGCCTGTACGCTGGCGGCAATCAGCGTCGCCAGGAGCGTTGCGCTAAACTTAATCATCAGAGGCATCCTTTTGTTGATCTGATCGGCAGAAATAAATGTAATTACAGCGTGTTGCTTACAGAACTGTGAATCTTGCCATAAAAGAAAGTCAGGAAACTGGCAACGTCTCACAGATAGCGGATTTCGCCGCGATACGATATAACTAAAACAATGAGTTAACGCAAACGCGACCACGAGAGGTGGGTATGTTAGATAAAATTTGCCAGCTTGCACGGGAGGCAGGCGACGCCATTATGCAGGTGTACGACGGAAAACAACCGATGGAACTCGCCAGCAAGCAGGACGACTCCCCGGTGACGGCGGCGGATATCGCGGCTCACGCGGTGATCCTGAAAGGGCTGCAGGCGCTGACGCCGGAAATCCCGGTGCTGTCGGAAGAAGATCCTCCGGCCTGGGACGTGCGTCAGCACTGGCAGCGCTACTGGCTGGTCGATCCGCTTGATGGCACCAAAGAATTTATCAAACGCAATGGCGAATTTACCGTCAATATCGCGTTGATTGATAAAGGGAAAGCGGTGTTAGGCGTGGTATATGCCCCGGTGATGAAGATGATGTACAGCGCCGCCGACGGCAAGGCATGGAAAGAAGAGTGCGGCGTGCGCAAGCAGATTCAGGTGCGTGACGCCAGGCCGCCGCTGGTGGTGATCAGCCGCTCGCACGCCGATGGCGAACTGAAGGAATATTTGCAACAACTGGGCGATCACCAGACCACGTCGATTGGTTCATCGCTGAAGTTTTGCCTGGTGGCGGAAGGGCAGGCGCAACTGTACCCGCGCTTCGGGCCGACCAATGTCTGGGATACTGCCGCCGGGCACGCAGTCGCCGCTGCCGCCGGGGCGCACGTTCACGACTGGCAAGGGAAACCGCTGGATTACACCCCGCGTGAATCGTTCCTCAACCCCGGCTTCAGAGTCTCTATTTATTAATCTTTCAGCAGCTTGTGCAGCAGGGCAATCACCTGCTGCACCTCATCCTGCGTCAGCGCACCGTCTTTTGCCCACGCCACGCGACCGTCTTTATCCAGCACCGCGATAGCCGAGCTCTCTTCATCCAGTTGCCAGGCCTTACGCGCGGCGCCATTGCTGTCGACGATAAACTGCGACCACGGATAGAGCTTTTTATTGCTCTCGAGGCTGCTGCGCACAAACATGCCGGAGCCGGGGATCGCATCATCGGTGTTTACGATAGTGGTGGTTTGATAGCGATCGTGAGGGAATTTCGCCGCTTTGATCGCTTCAATCAGCGCAGCATTTTTCTCTTTTGCCGAGGTGCGACCGGCGATGTGCTGCACCACGCGCACTTTTCCAGGCAACTGCGCGCTATTCCAGGTTTTATAGCTAAACTGATCCTTATCAAGTATGAGCTCACCGCGGTCAGCAATCCCCACTGGCGGGACGCGCTGCCCCTCCTGAAAATCATGTGCGGAGGCCATCAGCGGCAGTAAAAGGCACGAAAGCGCCATCAGCTTACGTAGGGTCATGGGGTTTCCTTATTTTATGCAGGTGATCCGACCACTTGGTCCGAACAGTAATCATAAATGCGATTTTGCCGCTTTACCCGCAAACCCGATGCCAGTTTGTGGGTGAACGCACATATATGAGAAAAAACGAAGACTTATACTGCCTTCTGCGTATGGCTGAAACGAAAATTCTGAATTACTGTAATCAAAAGGTAAATAAACTTATACATACTGGGTAACTTCCCGGTTATGAACTATAGTTCAAGAGCTTTAAATTTTGCGCACCGACACGTTGGACCGATTGTGGTACCACAGGAGCGCAATACTGCAGGAGAGAAAAGAATGAAAATTTTCCAACGCTACAACCCGCTTCAGGTGGCGAAGTACGTGAAGATCCTGTTCCGTGGACGGTTGTACATCAAGGACGTTGGGGCTTTCGAATTTGATAAGGGCAAAATCCTTATCCCGAAGGTGAAGGACAAACAGCATCTCTCTGTGATGTCTGAAGTCAACCGTCAGGTTATGCGTCTGCAAACGGAGATGGCGTAACCAGCAGCTGTGCTATGCAGTAGTTTATAAAATAAAAACGGCTCCCATAGGGAGCCGTTAATGTTTAAGCGGTGGCCTTACGCGGCGCCTTTCTTCTGCTCTTCCAGTCCCTGACCGACCAGGTCGTCCATCAGCGTGGTCATCACGTCGTTCAGGGTGATGATCCCCACCACCTGCTGTTGCGACAGTCCCATTAGTTACGGCCCCTAAACTCTTTCCTGTTCCATAGCCGAATACTGAACCAAGTATTGTTGAAACAATACCCTGTGCTGTTTGAGTGTTCCTTTAATCATATCGCTGATTGAATATCCAGCAATATTTCTACCTGTTGTGGCTATCAAGCCTCGACCTTCAGTTAGAATCCCTACCTCAGTTGCGATATATGTATCGCTAAAGCTACAATCACCATCATTCCATATTTGATTTAAGGCATTAACCTCACAAGTTAAAAGTGATTTATTGCAATGATACGGCACTAACTTTTATTGTAAGTCCTCACACTCTTTATCTGTACCATCCATATTAAGCGAAGGAGCGTAATTTTTAATATATTGGTTAGAAAGTTCTTTAGCTTTTTCAATTTCCTGTCCCTTTAATTTTTTCATAATTATGTTTCGTAAATCTCCTGCTTCTTTAAAACCATTATGAAAAGCCACTGAAAACCAAGCGTAGGATTGCAGATAATCTTTTGGTAATTCATCTGTGCCATCGAAATACAATATACCTAAATTATTTTGGGCTACCGAGTAACCCTGGCAGGCAGAAGTACTTATTAGCTTCAACGCCTTGGTTTTATCGACTGGAAGATTGCCTAAACCTTTTGCATAGAATAGAGCAAGCGAATTTCTTGCACTCATTGAACCAAGATCTGCTGCTTGACTATACCACTTTACAGCCTGAACATCATCTCTATGGAGTCCCAGTCCATAATTATAAATATAACCCAAATTATACATGGCAACAGGATTATTGGATTCGGCAGCTTTCAGAAAAAGTTCCCTCGCTTGATAATAATCGACTTCTCCTCCTTTGCCATTTATAAAAAGAGTTGCCAAATTTATTTGAGCATTAACAAAGCCTTGGTTTGCCGCTTTGCGGTAATACTCTCTTGCTAATATAAAGTCATTGTTTCCAGTCCAGCCATTTTCATATAAAAGGCCTAAGTTGAATTGCGCCGGTGCGTAATCTTGCTGCGCTGCTTTTTCATACCAATATTTCGCTTTTATGTAATTGCGTGCTGTACCATTACCATTTCCATAAGCAAATCCTAATGCTGTTTGTGCTTTCACATCACCCTGCGTTGCTAATTTTTTTAGAACTATTAATTCGCTATTTTCGTTCAATCTTTTCATATCGCTATCTGAATGGCAAAAAGAAGTGATAATAACTGCAGATATAATGATTATTATAGATGCTATTATTGATAGGTTTTTTTTCATGTCATCTCTCTCTTTTGTTATTAAGAACTATTTCGATTTTAATTTATATTGTTAATGGCAGTGTTTACTGCTTTTGTTTATAAGAAAAAAGAGAGTCTATAAGATAGCCGGATGCTTTTCCCTGAAAGCTTGAGTTTCCTTCATTTATAAAGCTTTTTACACAAGTTAATGCCAAATTAGTTGGGTCCCTTTCTCTATCTTTTATCATGGATTCAGCCACATCTTTAATACATGCAGAACCCTTTTCTGCTACAGTCGCTACACCAAAACTCGTACCGGTTAAACCAGCAATAGCTGAACCTGCTGATATCCCGAAAACATATTCAGATAGTGGGTTGTATGCGTTATGCATATTTTCCATGTTATGTATTGTACTCATAGCTTCTTCCTGTGGTAAATAAACCACTGCTGAACCAGCCTGTTGACATATTTCCCTAAGACCACCATTCCCAATGGAATCCCAACCTGATAATCCCAACGGATCGATACCTGTCACTGGATTTAGCAGATATAAGTACAGATTCCATCCCCCCTTCAACCCGATAGGATCCTGAGTAATATACCGACCCTGCGTTGGGTCATAATACCGGTGACGGTTATAGTGCAGCCCCGTCTCTTTATCGTACTGTTGCCCTAGCAAACGGATAAGTTGCTCCAGATCATCCGGGTTATCTTCCCGCAACATGTTGCCCCATTCATCGTATTCTGCACTCCACGCGATTCCGCCGTCGGTCTGTATCAACGCCAGCGGCAGGCCGCGGTGGTCGCAGTGATACAGGTGGAGTTTTCTCTGCGGCATGTAGTCCGGCTCCATCTGGTTTTGTATCTGTTCCGGCGTCTGCCGCACTGCGCAAGTCACGTCCGGTTTGCTTCACTGTCTCCACATACCGTATTCGTACTTCTATCCCCTAACGTCATTTGCTATTAAAAGAAGCATTTCAATCCAAGAAATACAATACAGAATAATAAAATTTAAAATTCCCAACAGGGATAATCTCAGTATCAAACCATCCATTTTATGTGTTAAAAAAAATAATGCGTAATACAAAAAAATCAATAAAGGCAGGTTTAAAAAGAGTATAATATCATTTTTCATAGTAAAAATTAAATGAATAAACAAATCAGATATTAAATTATTTCTCTGTGAATAAAATGGACGATAAAGTAGCAATGCCGCCTGAATTGATAATATAAATATATCAGCGATAACAATTTTTACTAGAAAACGGCTCATTGTTTCGCACCTTCTAATTTTTTGTACTCATCCAGAACATCGCTTACAAAGTCCTGACAGTTATTCACTATGAAGTTATAGTTATCATTTCCATATTGCTTACTTCCTTCCGGAAACAATAAATTATCTGGTTCGTTTTTGACTATCTCGACTGCTTTTTTCATTATATCATCATTATATTTTTCTTTATTACAGGTGTAATCATTAGTTTTAGGCTCACTAAATAACCCACTATCACCCCCGAAGCCGATATTAGTACCATCATCGAAGAATATGTGTGCATGGAAAACGCCAAGATCAAGACCTGTCATGCCATTTGTTCTAATACCTCGCGAACCTTTGAGAGGTCTTGAACAAACTTGAGCTAAGCCTAATGGATCTACAAATTGGATAGGATTCAATGGATACGTATAAGGGTTCCATCCCCCCCTCAACCCGATAGGATCCTGAGTAATATACCGACCCTGCGTTGGGTCATAATACCGGTGACGGTTATAGTGCAGCCCCGTCTCTTTATCGTACTGTTGCCCTGGCAAACGGATAAGTTGCTCCAGATCATCCGGGTTATCTTCCCGCAACATGTTGCCCCATTCATCGTATTCTGCACTCCACGCGATTCCGCCATCGGTCTGTATCAACGCCAGCGGCAGGCCGCGGTGGTCGCAGTGATACAGGTGGATTTTACGCAGTGGCGTGTACACGGGTTCCATCTGGTTTTCCATCTGTGCCGGAGTCAGTCCGCACTGTGCCAGCCACTGGCGGTTCGCTTCACTGATTTTACCCAGTCGCAGCTCCTGTTCCAGGTCGTCCAGCATAGTTACCAGCTCCGACATGAAGGTCATGCCTGCGTCTTGCTGAAGCTTCTCCGCCAGTGAGCGGTGTGCCGCTTTTTTAAGCTCTTCCATCGATGTTTCGATTCTGAGCAGAGGGGTGAAGCTGCCCGGCAGGTAAACCGTCTGGACGCGGTGGTTGTCCGTCTGCGCGGTGGTCAGCCGGTCGCCGTCCCAGCCGTACCAGGTGGTGCCTTGCATTGTCTTTGCGGCGATGCGGCGGCCCAGCGGATCATACAGATACCGGCTTTCTTCCAGCGGCTGCCCCTGTTGGGTTCGAACATAATGTATCAGTCGGTGCTGACTATCGTAGGAATAGTGATGGGTATGGCTGCCGCCGTCGCGAACGCGGCGCTCATCCTTTTCCGTCAGCCTGCCGTGAGCGTCGTGGTGGTAAAACCAGTTCACGTCTTCACTTAGTCGGTTATCGGGGAAGCGTGCAGGCAGTGCCGGGTACTGTTGCTGACCAGCAATCCGGTTACCTGCCGGGTCGGTGAAGTATTCCTTTGTGGTCTTTGTGTGGGTCTGGTATTCCTGATTCAGCCTTCCCGCCGCGTCGTACTGATAATGTCGCTGTTGCAGGGGGGCGTGGATGTGTACCAGCTCTCCGCTGTTGTTATATATGTACTCCCGGTTGAATGCCGACAGGCTCAGCGTATGGTCTTGTAGCTGTCCGCTTGCGGTATACGCGCTAGCCAGCTCGTAAGTTCCGAAGCTACGTAGTGTCTCTCGATGCAAGCGGTCACGGATGAAGTCAATTAGGGGCTCATTACCGAATTTCATGCCCGCCAGGTAACCGGAGCCGTACGTCAACCATTCCACCGGCGGTAAATGGTCGGAGGTGGTCCGGTACACCAGGCTGTTCCGGTATTCGTACGCGGTGGTATGCTCCCATTGCAATTCACCGGCATCGGGGGTATGGACGGTCTGTCTCTCACGAGTCATCCGGCCTGTCTCATCATAGTCATAGTGCACGGTCACACGATGGCCGTTGCTGTGATGGCTGATATCTTTCAGCCAGCCGTACTCGTTGTATTGCCAGCGTTCGGCCTCTTCATCGTTCACCGTACGGTGCGTCAGGCGATCTGATGCATCATAGTGCCACAGCGTAACCAGGCCTTCGTCTTCGCTGCGGATGAGATGCCCGGAAACGCTGTAGTGGTAATGCCGTATCCTGCCGTCGAAGCCGCGTTCTGCCACCAGACGATCCATCGGATCCCAGGAGAAAGTGGTTGTGGCGTTGTTTTCATTCACTAGGGTGGTGATGCGCCCGGCAGCGTCGTATTTCATTTTTCGGGTCAGGCCACCTTCGGTAATACTGATCGGTCGGCCCCCCGCGTCGTACTGCGTTTCTCTGCGGCTGCCGTCCGGGGACACTACCGTCGTCAGGTCACCCGCCACGCTGTATTCATAGCGTGTTTCAAGGCCCGGTGTATCTTTACGACTGACCAGTCTGCCGCGTGAGTCGTAAGCCCAGTAATGGCTTAGGTCTTCTTCCTGATGTATGGCCGTGATCTGCCCGAAGCGGTTGTATTCATAGCGGGTTTCGTAGCCTGAGCAGTCGGTGAAGGTCAGCAACTGCCCGTAGCGACTCCACGTCATATGTTTGCGACTGCCTGAGGGGGCTTCGGTGGCGGAAGGATATTCACTCTGCGAGTCAGCATAAAAATAGCGGGTGACATCGCCCCGACGGGAGGTCTCTGCCGCCAGTCTGCCCAGGTCATCATACTCCTTTCTGCTGCTCAGGCCGTCAGCGCCGGTAGCGATGATAAGCAGGTGCTGGCCGTTATAGTTAAATTGTTGCGATCTACCATCCGGAGTGACGATTTCCGTCAGCAGGCCGGATCCTGGGCTCAGCCGATATTGTGTTTTGCGGCCCGCCGCATCCGTTTGTGCAATCAGTCTGCCTGCTGGATCGAATTCACTGTGAGTGGAACTACCGTCCGCCAGATCTTTTTTTATAACCCGCTTCATACCTCTTTCGCCTTCGGTGTGTAGCACCTCATGGCGGTTCAGGTTGTCGGTAATGGTGACAGTGTTTTTCTCATACCTGTAGGTATAACTCAGGTCGGCAGGATTATGTTGTTCCACCACACGCCCGGCGGCATCATAGCGGTAGACGGTTTTTGGTCGTCCGGCATACTGATGGGCTACCATCCGGCCTGGATGCTGCGGGTCATAATCAAAGCATCGCACCTGCGCATCTCCCCGGTCGTATACTGCCGCCAGCTCGCCGCGTGATGAATACTCATAGCGCACCAGAGCCACTGGGGGCAGCTTATCCGGATACTCAGGATCATGGGTGAGCCAGAGTGCCGCCAGGCGCACGCCCTCATCCGCGCCGTAGTGGGTCTGCGGTACGCCGCTTATTCGCGCAAGTTCCAGGCGAAAGCGACGTCCGGCCCCGTCGGTCACAGCCGTGATGTATCCGGTGAAATCCCCCCGAGCCTCCCGGTGAAAGGTCAGAGCGTGACCGAAACCATCCACCAATCCAGTCAATATCCGATGGGACGGCAGCGGAGCGGGCAGTGCTTCATCTACGCCGGGCACGCGATCAGCCCAACCGAGCAGCCACCACGGCCCCTGCGGGCTGGAGGTTGCCAGGTACATGTGCGGGCTCAGCCGAATGGACTCCGGTAGAGCCTGCCACAGTCGGTGTAATACGTTACTCTCATGCAGTTTCAATGTACCGCAGCGGGCCAGCCAGAGCGACTCGCTGCGGCTGAAGGCGGTTTCGCCGGGAAACAGTGGGTCAAAGTGGATGCTGCGTCCGCCGCTGTCGTTAAGGACGATCTCGCCGTCGCGTATCTGTAAGTGGATATCAGAGGGGGCATACCAGCCGGGGCCGAAGATACCCACCGGAGCGGGCGTCTTTGTCTGGTAGCTGCTGTATGAGCGGGAAAGCACAAAAGGAAGTGGCCCGGGTAGCGCTACATCGGTTTCGCCGGGAAGCACTTTAGCCCCGAGCAACGGGTTAACTGGAGAACCATAAGTGATACCACCGGGACACACCGAGCAGGCCACGCCGGTAGGGGCACCAATGAAGACCCCGGCGGAGCCCTGTACTATCGGGCCGCCGATGGCGGTCATGTCACCCTGTCGGGCGGCGGGTTTTCCTGTCATGGTCAAATCCTTTTGCTATGGTTTATTGTTCTCTTATTTATTTACTAACATGATGTAAGCTAAGAAATTATAAATAAAGCAAATAAAACAATAAGTTAGATATTTTTATAAGGATGCTTACATGTATGCAGAGAAGCAACTGTGATCTACATCACGAAAGAAATTATCTATTAAATGAATGATTTATTGTTGAATAATAAGGATTTATTCAATGTGTAAGAATTTCGTGTGAAGCTTTCCAGATTTATTTTTTGTCAGTGGCGAGATCCCTGCTGAGGCTCCTCCGCCTCGGGTTCGATATCGGCAGAGGGAGCACCAGCACCACCTGGATTACTGGCGATTGCATTACGTTGATCCAGACAATGACGACATGCAGCAGCGACGCGAAGACCTTATAAAGATGAAGCAGGCGGCGAAAGCCGTGAAGGAGAGATTGCTTAATTAACTTTGAAGAGAAGGGGGCTGAAAAGCAAAAAAGCACCCTCATGGCGCTTCAGGCTGTTAACAGAGTCCTGACTGAAAAGCCAGGACTTCTTTCTAATATGGTCAGTGCAAAAACAGACTGCTCGCCACGATAATAAAGCGGCCCATGGTTATCTATCAGGCCTTACGCGGCACCTTTCTTCTGCTCTTCCGCATCCGGCAGTTTTGGCGTCAGCACCGTCGGTTTGCTGTCGATGCGCGTCACCAGCAACTGGTCGATGCGGTAGTTATCAATATCCACCACTTCAAACTTGTAGCCAGAGAACTTCACCGCATCGGTGCGTTTCGGGATTTTGCGCAGCATAAACATCATGAAGCCGCCGATGGTTTCATAGTTGCCGGACTGCGGGAACTCGTCGATATCCAGCACGCGCATCACGTCGTCAATCGGCGTACCGCCGTCGATGAGCCAGGAGTTTTCGTCGCGTGCGACAATCTGCTCTTCCAGCCCCTGACCGACCAGGTCGCCCATCAGCGTGGTCATCACGTCGTTCAGGGTGATGATCCCCACCACCAGCGCGTATTCGTTCATGATCACTGCGAAATCTTCACCGGCGGTTTTGAAACTTTCCAGCGCTTCGGAGAGCGTCAGCGTATCCGGCACAATCAGCGTATTGCGGATCTGCACGCCGCCGGTCAGCGCCAGACTCTGATTCGCCAGCACGCGGTTCAGCAGGTCTTTGGAATCGACGTAGCCGATGATGTGGTCGATATCTTCTTTACAGACGAGGAACTTCGAGTGCGGATGCTCCGCGACTTTGTTTTTCAGGCTCTGCTCATCTTCGTTGATGTCGAACCAGATAATGCTCTCACGCGACGTCATGGAAGACGGTACGGTGCGTGATTCCAGTTCAAACACGTTCTCAATAAGCTCATGTTCCTGCTTACGCAGCACCCCGGCCAGCGCACCGGCTTCCACCACGGCGTAGATGTCATCAGAGGTGATGTCGTCTTTACGCACCATCGGCAGTTTGAAGATACGGAAGATCGTGTTCGCCATGCCGTTAAAGCACCAGACCAGCGGGCGGAAAACGAACAGGCAGAAGCGCATCGGGTTGATGATACGCAAAGCCACAGCTTCGGGCGCAATCATACCGATGCGTTTCGGTGTCAGGTCGGCGATGAGAATGAACATGCCGGTGACCAGCGAGAAGGAGAGAATAAAACTCAGTTGTTCTGCCAGTTCGGGTGACACATAGTTACTTAAGATGCCGTAAAACGCTGGTGAAAATGCCGCATCCCCCACGATACCGCCAAGGATGGCGACGGCGTTGAGGCCGATCTGCACCACCGTAAAGAAGGTGCCGGGGTTTTCCTGCATTTTCAGCACGCGTTGTGCGTTGATGTCGCCATCATCGGCGAGCAGTTTGAGTTTGATTTTTCGTGAGGCTGCAAGCGAAATCTCGGACATCGAGAAAAATGCGCTGACGCCAATCAGACAAAGTATTACTAAAATACTGTTTAACATATCTTATCCGGCCGTTCAGGCCAGATCCTCGGAAGGGAAGTTGCTCACTTTTATACACCTCATTCATGAATGATCGTGTGTACTAAGCGTGAGATTTGACAAGAAAAACCGGTCCGAAGGCCATGGACCGGTGATTTCGAGGTTAGTATAGCGTAAAGGGCTGTAAAGTCACCAGAGGGCGCTTCAGGCTTTGTTGAGCTGGCGGATCAGCGCCATTTCGGTCTGGCTAAACGCTTTCCCGTCCGCCGTCAGGACGTCATGGAACCACAACGACGGTTGCGGGTTTTCACGCGCGATATCGGGCCAGGGTAGCCAGGTTTGGGTTTTCCCCTGCACCAGCCCCCAGTGAAAAGCGCTCACGCGCTGCGCTCTGAACAACGGCAATTGTTCCACCATCGTGCTTCCCACATGCCGCGCCAGCCACTCGGTACAAAAAATGGGGCGCTGATGCCGGGAGAGCTGTTTCAGGATCCCCAGTTGCCCCGGCGTATCCACATAGGCGTGATAGCTGATGACATCGGAAAGGTGCAGCGCGGCGGCATCAATGGGGTGAATAAAGGCGTGGCGACAATCGTGGCGATCGGCAATATGCCAGGCGCCCACGGTCAGCGGTTGCTGCGGTTGCTCTTCCCGCGCCCACTGAAACAGCCGGGTCATCAGTGAAAGGGCGTACAACTCCAGCATATCGTCGAACTGATGGCATTCGCCTTCGTCGGTGAAAATCCCACCGTTGCCAGGCTCATTGTAGAGATCCCACAACAATACGCGCGGATCGTCGCGGAAATGGCGCACCACGTCACGCACGTAGCGTTCAATCTCCGGCCAGCGATTGCGATCCATCACCTGCTGGCGCCCCGGACTGGCCGCCGCCTGGCTGTTATGAATGCCCGGGCGCGGCGTTTTTTGCGGCCCGAGAAACGGTTCATCGCCGGAAAAGGCACAGTCATCCAGCAGGGTCAGCATCACCCGGAGTTGATGGCGGGCGGCGATCGCTAAAAACTGGTCGATGCGCGACAGCAGCCCGTCGCGATCATGCTGCCAGACGATAAACGGCAGGTTGGTACGCAACTGGTTATAGCCGTAACGGCTGGCCCAGCTCAGCTCCTGGTCGAGGGTGGCGGCATCAAAACTCTCCTGCTGCCACATTTCCGTCCAGTTCACCGCTGTGCGCGGAAGATAGTTAAAACCGCAACCCCATGGCAGTTGCTGATACCACGCCCGGGCCTCTTCGATACTCCATTGTTGATACATACGGGCTCCTTACTCCATTCCGGACACGCGCACGGTCTGTTGACGATGACCGGCACGCGTGCCGCCCCAGACTTCATCGTATGCATAGCCAGTCAGTTGTTTAATCACCTCACGGGCCGCAGGCTCGCAGTCGCGGTAATCGCCACCCAGCTTGCGGCGGGCGATCTCTTTGAGCAGCAGCTTGTGCGTGTCGCGGGTCAGTTTAAAGCGGTACGTGGTAAAGAAGCTGACAGCCAGCAGCCCGGCGGTCGCAAAAATCATCAGGCCGATGATTGCCTGCAGAGCGCTTTCCGGCTGAACACCGCTACCCTTCACAAAACCGGCCTCTTCCAGCACCAGGCCGATGATCAGGATCGCCAGTGCCACGGTACTTTTGCGCGTCAGCACCATCACGCCGGCGAAAATCCCTTCGCGACGCTGTTGGGTGACCATTTCGTCAATGTCGGGAATGAAGCTATAGATGTTCCACGGTATGTAATACAACCCCGAGCGCGCCGCCCCGAGCAGGATAAAAATCGCGGAAAACAGCAGGTTCGAAACCGCGGTTTCCGTGAGGTAGATATAAAACAGAAACGCCAGCACGAAGAAAATGCAGCCGTAAGAGAGGCGCAGCGCGGCGGATGGCGTCACATTAAAGCGGTTAAGCAGTTGCATAAAGCACCAGGTGCCAGGCACTGACGCAAAAGCGGCGATGCTCAGCCAGCCAGAAACCGCGGCGGCATCCTGACTCAGGCAATAAACCACGTAATAGGTGAAAACGGAGCCAAAGACATCCATCGCCGTAAACGAAAAGATATAAATAATAATATGCAGACGAAAGGCGCGAATACGGAAAGAGGAGAGCAGATCCAGTACCAGATATTTTAAATGATTCAGTAAACCGCCGCGTCGCTGTATTTCAGGCTGAAACGTATTTTCCTCCTGAACATCTTTTGCCTCCCAGGTACAACGCCAGGTAATAAATACCGCAATGCAAAAGATGGCGGAAAACAACAGGCCAGTCAGCGTATAGGTAAAGGGATTATCTTTGCCGGTAAATTGCATAATTACCCCCGGCACAGAAACTGCGAGAAAACCACCGAGCTGGGAGCAGATCATGCGGACGCCGGAAAGACGGCTGCGCTCTTCGTAGCGGTTGGTCATCTCGGCGGCCAGCGTCTCCCACGGCACCAGCACCATTGCGGAGAGCAGCTCGATAGACAGATAAGTGCCCAGGTAATACCAGTAGCCCATGTCAGTCAGCCACAGCAGGGCGTATAAAAACATTAACGGTGAGCTGAGTAATAAAAAGAAACGGCGGCGACCAAATTTACGGCCAAGCCACGTGTTGCCAAAATTATCCGTAATATAACCCATTACCGGGCTTAATAACGCGTCAATAACGCGGGCAATCGCGAATATTGATCCGGCCTCTAATACGCTCAGACCACAATAGGTGGTATAGAAAAACAGAAGCCAGGTGCCGATGATGGCGAAGGCGCCTCCGCCAAAAAGGTCGGTTACGCCATAGCCAATAGCGATCCCGTAACCGACTCTGCGTTCAGTAGGTTTAGTCATATTATTTTCCAGTGTGTAGGGTTTTTATGGCTGGAATTAATCGATTACATCAGTGAGATTTATCCATCGTCGTAACTGGGATGAGCGGTATATCGCCTCTACCAGTTGTAAGGAACAGGCCGCCGCGTCAAGATCCATTACGCCGTCAGCCGTGGGGTGGCGAAGCGCATGGTAAAAGTGTGCGATCGCCTGTTGATGCCCTGTGCCCCAGTAGCTTTTGCCGCCATCCGGAGCGGTGTCACGGGCCAGCTCGCGCTGACCATCGCCGGTGAGAAGCCACAGAATGTTGTCCTGTAGCCGCAGGGTGCCATGCTGGCAGTGGATCTCCAGCAGCAGCGGTGAATCGGTGACGTGAGCGTTGCTGGCATAGAACAGTCCGCGCGCGCCGTTATGAAATTCGAACGTCGCCATGGCGCTGTCCTCCGCCTCCGTGACTTCGTTCAGGGTGGCGTTATCCACCACGCCTTTAACCCGTCTGACGCCGCCGCCAAACCACTGCATCAGATCGAGCGTATGAATGGCCTGGTTGATGAGCAGACTGCCGCCTTCGGTGGCAAACCAGCCACGCCAGTCGCTGTCGCGATAATAGGCGTCACTCCGCGACCAGGTCAGAATGGCTTTGATGCTGTGCATCTCACCGAGCGTTCCCGCCGTCAGCAATGCGTCAATGGTCTGGCTGGTGGGGTTCACGCGGTTCTGATAACAGACCCCGAGCCGCCCGGTTGAGGCGTAAGCGGCGTGGCGGATCTCGGCAATATCACCGCCAGACATA
Source organism: Trabulsiella odontotermitis (assembly GCF_030053895.1). Taxonomy (NCBI): domain Bacteria; kingdom Pseudomonadati; phylum Pseudomonadota; class Gammaproteobacteria; order Enterobacterales; family Enterobacteriaceae; genus Trabulsiella; species Trabulsiella odontotermitis. The sequence goes on along the minus strand of NZ_CP125781.1, from coordinate 4,081,806 downwards.
GCAACCGGTTTCTCGCTGAAGACATGTTTCCCTGCCGCCAGTGCCGCCATGATCATCGGTTTGTGCAGGTAGTGCGGCGTGCAGATATGGACCACATCAATGTCATGGGCCAGCAGCATCTCCTGGTAGTCGCGATAAAACCGGCAGCCATAGCGTTGCGCCAGGTGCTCGCCTTTCGGCGTATCTACTTCGGCAATGGCTCGCAAATCCACGTCAGGGAGCAGGCGAAGCGCGTCGACGTGGTTACGGTGGATGGCGCCACAGCCAATAATGGCGGCGTTGAGCGAGGTCATCGCGCGCCTCCGGCAGAAGCATTCGCCAGCATCTGCGCTTTCACGCACAGCTCGGCGGCTTTAAACGCATGCGCCTGGCTCATGGCGTGTTCAGTGCGGTTCAGGCAGTCGAGGATTAACTCGCCAAAGAAGGGAAAACCCACCTGACCGGCAACCGGGTAGCGGAATTCACCGTCACGGTTGACCAGATAGACCACATCCTGCTCGCCGCGCGTCAGATCGACATATTTGCGGATCTCAATGTAACCCCCGGTGCCGAGCAGCGTCAGACGGCCGTCGCCCCAGGTGGAGAGGCCGTCCGGCGTGAACCAGTCGCAGCGAAAATAACCAGTGGCGCCGTTTTCGCCGCGCAGCAGGGCATCGCCGAAATCCTCGAAACGGGAGTACTGGGGATGGTTAACGTTGCGCGTCTGGCTGGCGACGATGGTGGCGTCGTGATTGCCGGTGAAGAACAGAAACTGCTCAATCTGATGGCTGCCGATGTCACAGAGAATGCCGCCAAAATCGCGGCGCTCATAGAACCAGTCCGGACGGCCCTGGCCCTCCCGGTGAGGCCCGGTGCCGAGGGTTTGTATCACCTGACCAATCGCCCCTTGTTTCACCAGTTGTCCGGCGAAAACCGCGCTTTCAACGTGCAGACGCTCGCTGTAATAGACGGCATATTTCCGCCCGGATCGGGCCACCATGGCTTTGGCGTCGTCCAGCTGTGCAAGGGTGGTCAGCGGCGCTTTATCGGTAAAATAGTCCTTCCCGGCGGCCATCACCTGTAGCCCCAACGCGCAGCGTTGCGCGGGAATAGCCGCTCCGGCAACGAGCTGCACGTCATCGTCAGCCAGAATTGTTGCCAGCGAATCGGCAATCTTCACCTGCGGATACTGGCGCACAAAGTCTTCGCATTTCTGACGGTTAGCGTCCCAGACCCATTTCAGGGTGCCGCCAGCTTCCAGCAACCCGTTGCACATGCCGTAAATATGACCGTGGTCAAGGGCTGCGGCAGCAAAGACAAATTCGCCCGGTTTGACGACCGGCTGCGGTTTCCCTGTCGGGGCGTAATTCATGCCATCATTTTTGTTCATCGGGGGTTCTCTCATCCAGATTTTGGCCGAGGGGAATCGCTCCCACTTCGCGAAAGCGGGTAACGGAAGCGGTTTTTTCGTAAAAGCGCGGGGCAAGGGCGGTAAGGCCGCCGGTACAGTAAAAAGGATCGTCAGGAGGGATGGGCAATGACACGATGCGACCAGTAATCGCCGACGCATAGATCGCGGTGATCACCTCCAGCGCCCGTTTGCCCTGCAGGCCATCGACGAGTGGCGGCGTATTGTGCTCAATGGCGCTGAGCAGGTTGTCTACCTGCCCGGCATGAAGCGTCCAGGGGAGCGAGGGTGTGGCGTCATGAAGGGCGTTGAGGCGCGCTTCGCGGTCGGTGTCGTGTGCGTCTTCGGGAAAGCCGTTGTCCGCACTCTGAAAGGCCACGGTTTTCCACGGCGCGGAAATGCGCGCCTTCTCTCCCTGAATCACGATTTTTTGTTCTTTGCCGTGATGCACCACCGATGCGGTAAGCTGCGCCAGCGCGCCATTGTGGTACCGGAAAATGGCAGACGTGAGATCTTCCACTTCAGCGTTGTTGTGAGCCACGTTACTCATCATGGCGCTGACGTCATCGGGAACACCGAGCAACCACAGCATGGCGTCGATGTGATGTACCGCGTGGTTTAGCGTACAGCCGCCACCCTCTTTTTCCCAGGTGCCGCGCCACCAGAGGTCGTAATAACAGTGACCGCGCCACCACAGTGAATCCACTTGCGCATGGCAGAATTTCCCCGCGAGCCCGGAATTCACCGCCGCTTTCAGTCGCCAGAAGGCATCGGTAAAACGGTTCTGGGCAATAATCGACAGCTGTTTTCCGCTGGCCTGTTGCGCCGCTATCATGGCATCGCACTCTTCCAGTGACGCGGCCATCGGCTTTTCACACAGCACATGTTTTCCGGCACGCAGCGCAGCGATGCTGATTTCCGCATGCACATACGGCGGCGTACAGACGTCGACAATATCGATATTCGCGCCGTCCTCCAGCAGTTGCTGGTGGCTGGCGTAAACGCGGGCATGACTCAGCCCGTAGCGGGCTTTTTTATCCCGCGCTTTCTCCGGATAGATATCCACCAGCGCGACGATCCGACAGCGCTCTGGAAACTGCAAATAGCCCTGAATATGGTGGTGTGAGATGTTTCCGGTTCCCACAATGGCGATATTGAGCATGTTGTTTCCCCTGTGATTACCAGCTACCGGAGGCGTCCAGCGTGCGGCTGGCGACCGGTTTTTCGACGGAGGCCGCGATGCGCTGTTGCAGCAGGGCGTAGTAGTGCTGTTCGTCAAAGGGGAGACTGACCCAGTCGTCGGTCCAGGTGGAAAGATGCATGGCGTTGGAGAGCGTCAGGCCGTGAATGCCGTCGTAACCGGGAGCAATCAGCGGTTCGCCGCGCAGAATAGCAGCGGTAAAGTTGGCGGTAATGACCTGGTGATCGCTGCACTCCGGCGCACAGGGAATCGACACTTCCCAGCATTCTGGCTCGCCGAAGCCGTTTTGCCAGCGGGCGTTGAAGTCGGTTTCGGATTCACGCAGCCGCCAGAAGCGAAGCTGGCCCGCTTCGACCACCACTTTGCCGCGACTGCCGACAATTTCCAGACGATTGGTGCCTGGCGTTTCGGCAATGGTTGTGATGAACACACCAGTGGCGCCGTTGGCGTATTCCGCATACGCGGTCACCTCGTCTTCCACTTCGATATCCCGGTGTTTGCCGAACTGGCAGAAGGCCCGCAGCCGCACCGGCATGCCGACCAGCCACTGCCAGAGATCCAGTTGATGCGGATCCTGATTCAGCAGCACGCCGCCACCTTCGCCTTTCCAGGTGGCGCGCCAGCCGCCGGAGTTGTAGTAACTCTGCGAGCGATACCAGTTGGTGATGATCCAGTTGGAACGGCGGATCTCGCCCAGTTCGCCGCTGTCGATGAGATCCTTCACTTTCTGATACAGCGGGTTCGGGCGCTGGTTGTACATGATGCCAAACTGTACGTCGCACTCGCGGGCACAGGCGTTCATCTCTTGCACCTGGGCGGTGTAGACCCCTGCCGGTTTTTCGCACAGCGTGTGGATGCCCGCGCGCATGGCCATCATTGACAGCGCCGGGTGGTCATAGTGCGGCGTGGCGACAATCACCGCGTCAATTAAACCGCTGTTGATCATCTCTTCTGCATTATCAAACAGCGGAACGTCGGTGCCGGTGAGACGGCGGATCGCGGCATGTTTTTCGGGGTTGTGATCGCAGACAGCAGTAAGGCTGGCGCCCTCAATCTGGTCTGCCAGCAGGTAACGCGCGTGGACTGTACCGATATTACCGACACCAATAATGCCAAAACGTACCTTCTCCATTTCTTACCTTCATTCAGCGTCAGAGGGGAATGTGCGGAACATAAAAAACAGAGAAAAAAGCGACAATGAGAATTTGTGAGAACGCTCGCAGGGCGGATAAGAAAATCACTACGCGAAGAAAATTTGGTTTAAAAAACAGAACGCTGGGTCTGCAAATAATTGCAGAAATTGATTGCGAGGGAGGTCACATAATGCCAGGTAAGCTGAAAATGGAGGAAATTGCGGCGCTCACCGGCTACTCCATCAGTACCGTGTCCCGGGTATTAAGCGGTAAGTCCTACAGCAGCGACAAAGCCCGTGAGGCCATCGTGCGCTGCGCGCGGGAGCTGGGCGTGCTGGATGAGCTGGCGTCCGGTCGGCTGCTGATCAACGGCATTGCTGTCTTCGCGCCCGGCAGAACCTTCAACGCCCGGGGCGATATCTTTTATCTGGAAGTGACGCGCGGGATCGCGCAGGCGCTGAAACCGCACAACGTCTGGCTGAGCTATTGTGGGCTGGAAGAGCAGCGGGCAGATGTTAAGCTCTTTCTGGAAAAGGCGAATCATAAAGATATCAATGCAATCATCATCATTGGCTGTGATGACGACACGCTGTTTAACGTTGCCGCCACGCTGAACAAACCCTGCGTATTAATTAATACTCATGATCGCGAAATGCGGCTGGATGCGGTTTCGCCGGATCACCGCGCCATCGGCTTTTACGCGCTGCGCTACGTCTTCGGGCAGGGACACCGGCGGGTGCTGTCTATTACCACGCTGCGCCGGGAGACGCTGTATGAGCGGTTGAACGGCATCAAAGAAGCGTACCGCGACTGCCATGTGCCGTTTGATCCACAACAGGATTTGCTGGTGACCGAAGGCTTTTCTGCCAGGGAGGCAGAGCAGGCGCTGGAAACGTGGCTGGCCGCACGACCACGTGAACTCTGGCCCGAGGTGATTTTCCCTGGCTGCAGCGATATGACCACGGGGGTATTGCGGGTGCTGGCGCGGCACAATCTCCGCGTGCCGGAAGACATTTCGCTTATTACCACCGATGTAATGTGGAATCTGGAAAATGGGCTGGCGACGCCGGTCAACGGGATTGCGGTACCCTGTCGCGATCTGGGGATTGAGGCGGTGCATTTGCTACAGCAACGTCTGAACCGGCCGCAGGCGCCGGTGTTTAATCTGCTGTTGCAGGGGCAAATGCGGGATTTTGGTTCGGTGATGAATGCCACGCGCCACGCGGCTCGCGTGGCGCTTGACGCCTGATTATGCCGTTTGTGGCGGCAGGCAAACCCCAATGCCGCCGATGCCGCAATAGCCGTACGGATTCTTGTGCAGATACTGCTGGTGATCGTCTTCCGCGTAATAAAACGGTTTTGCGGCAGCGATCTCCGTGGTGACCTGGCGGTCATCCCCCGCGGCGCGCATCGCCGCCTGGAAACGCCCGAGGCTGGCTTTCGCCGCGGTTTCCTGCTCCGGCGTCAGCGGATAAATCGCTGAACGATACTGCGTACCGTGATCGTTGCCCTGGCGCATGCCCTGCGCCGGATCGTGGTTTTCCCAGAAGACCTGCAGCAGTTGTTCGTAACTGACGACTTTCGGATCGTACACTACGCGCACGGCTTCCGCATGGCCGGTCTCCCCGCTGCAGACTTCGCGGTACGTCGGGTTGGGCGTAAAACCGCCGGTGTAGCCCGCCGCGGTGCTGTACACCCCCGGCAACTGCCAGAACAGCCGTTCCACGCCCCAGAAGCATCCCATGGCAAACAGCGCGATTTCCATGCCGTCCGGTACGTTGGTCATGGAGTGATTGTTAACAGCATGCAACGTCGCCACTGGCATTGGCGTATTGCGACCGGGTAACGCATCCGACTGGCTGACAAGATGGTTTTTATCGAAAAGACTCACGATTTGGCCTCCGGGAAAAGGAAATTGTGGTTAAGGTTGTCACAGGCTGCGTCTTTTAACACAATAAGCAACTAGATTTAAACATACGAGAATATAGCTAAGTTGTCTTTTTTTCAGTCCAATGATAATGGATTGTTACGTCGTGGATCGACGCTTGTGTTTCCTGTAGGGGAGGAAACAAGGAAATTCAGGAGAAAACGTGCCAAAAATCTGCCAGTTATGTGTGGCCAGCCTGGTGATGGTCAGCGGGGTTGCCAGTGCAGCGAATGTACGTTTGCAGGTTGAAGGACTCTCAGGAAACCTGGAAAAAAACGTTCGTGCCCAGCTTTCAACCATTCAGGGCGATGAAGTGACGCCTGACCGCCGCTTTCAGGCGCGTGTGGACGACGCCATCCGCGAAGGCCTGAAAGCGCTGGGGTATTACGAACCGACGATCGATTTCGAACTCAAGCCGCCACCGGCAAAAGGCCGCCAGGTGCTGCTGGCGAAAGTCACTCCCGGCGAGCCGGTGCGTATCGGCGGTACCGGGGTGATCCTGCGTGGCGGTGCGCGTACCGACAGGGACTATCTCGACCTGCTAAAGAAGCGTCCGGCGGTTGGCACAGTGCTGAATCATGGCGATTATGACGGCTTCAAGAAAGATCTCACCAGCGTGGCGCTGCGCAAAGGGTACTTCGACAGCGAATTCAACAAAAGCCAGCTTGGCGTGGCGCCCGACCGGCACCAGGCTTTCTGGGACATCGACTACGACAGCGGCGAACGCTATCGCTTCGGCGCGGTCACCTTTGAAGGCTCGCAGATTCAGGATCGCTACCTGCAGCATCTGGTGCCGTTCAAACAAGGGGATTACTACACCTCCGCCGATTTAGCCGAACTGAACCGCCGCCTGTCGGCCACTGGCTGGTTTAACTCCGTAGTGGTGGCGCCTGAATTTGATAAATCCCGGAAAACCAAAGTGCTGCCGCTGCATGGCGTGGTGTCTCCCCGCAGTGAAAATACCATTGAAACCGGGGTCGGTTATTCCACTGACGTTGGGCCGCGCGTGAAGGCGACGTGGAAAAAACCGTGGATCAACTCCTACGGTCACAGCCTGACCTCCAGCGCCAGTATTTCCGCACCGGAACAGCAACTCGATTTCAGCTATAAAATGCCGCTGTTGAAAAACCCGCTGGAGCAGTATTACCTGGTGCAGGGCGGCCTCAAGCGTACCGATCTTAACGACACCAAATCAGACTCCACGACGCTCGCCGTCTCACGTTACTGGGATCTTTCCAGCGGCTGGCAGCGTGCTATCAATTTGCGCTGGAGTCTCGACCACTTTACCCAGGCTGACGTCACTAATACCACGATGCTGCTCTACCCGGGAGTGATGATTAGCCGCACCCGTTCACGCGGCGGCCTGATGCCGAACTGGGGTGATTCGCAGCGTTATTCTGTGGATTATTCCAACACTGCCTGGGGCTCTGATGTTGATTTCGTTGTCGTGCAGGCGCAAAACGTCTGGATCCGTACGCTTTACGATCGCCATCGTTTTGTGGCGCGTGGCAACCTCGGCTGGATAGAAACCGGCGATTTCGACAAAGTGCCGCCGGATCTGCGTTTCTTCGCCGGGGGCGACCGCAGCATTCGCGGCTACAAATATAAATCCATCGCACCAAAAGATGACGATGGCAAGCTGATCGGTGCGTCAAAACTGGCGACCGGCTCGCTGGAATATCAGTACAACGTAAGCGGCAAATGGTGGGGCGCGATGTTTGTCGACGGTGGTGAAGCGGTCAGTGATATCCGCAAGAGTGATTTCAAAACTGGCGCGGGTGTCGGCGTTCGCTGGCAGTCACCGGTCGGGCCGATCAAACTCGATTTCGCTGTACCGGTCGGCGACAAAGAAGAGCACGGTTTGCAGTTTTACATCGGTCTGGGGCCTGAATTATGAGTTTATGGAAGAAAATAAGCCTCGGCGTACTGATAGTTATTGTGCTGCTGCTGGGGGCGGTGGCGTATCTCGTGGGCACCACATCCGGGTTACATCTGATTTTCAAGGCGGCGAACCGTTGGGTGCCGGGGCTGGAAATCGGCCAGGTGACTGGCGGCTGGCGTGATCTGACGCTGAAAAACGTGCGCTATCAGCAGCCCGGCGTGGCGGTGGATGCCGGGCAACTGCATCTGGCGGTGAAACTGGATTGCCTGTGGAGCAGCGCGCTGTGCGTGAATGACATTTCGTTGCGCGACATTAACGTCGCCATCGACAGCAAGAAAATGCCGCCGGCGGCGCCGGTCGAAGAAGAAGCGAGCGGCCCGCTTAATCTTTCCACACCGTATCCCATCACCCTGAGCCACGTGGCGCTGAATAACGTCAATATCAACATCGACGATACCACCGTGTCGGTGATGGATTTCTCCACCGGGCTCAACTGGCAGGAGAAAGATCTGACCCTGACGCCGACGACGCTTAAGGGGTTGCTGATTGCCCTGCCGAAAGTGGCGAAGGTGGCGCAGGAAGAGGTGGTCGAGCCGAAAATTCAAAATCCGCAGCCGGAAGAGAAACCGCTGGGTGAAACGCTGACCGAACTGTTCTCGAAACCGGTACTGCCGGAGATGACCGACGTTCATCTGCCGCTGAATCTCAACATTCAGGAATTCCGTGGTGAGCAATTGCGCCTGACCGGGGATACCGACCTGACGATCTTTAATATGCTGCTGAAAGTGAGCAGCATTGACGGCAATACCCGGCTGGACGCGCTGGATATCGATTCGAATCAGGGAACGGTAAACGCCACCGGCACCGCGCAGTTGCAGGATAACTGGCCGGTCGACATTACGCTCAACAGTACACTGAATATTGATCCGCTGAAGGGTGAAAAGATCAAACTGAAAGTGGGCGGTGAGCTGCGTAAACAGCTGGACGTCGGCGTGAATCTTTCCGGTCCGGTGGATATGTCGCTTCGCGCGCAGACGCAACTGGCGGAGGTCGGGTTGCCGCTGAATGTCGAGGTACAGAGCCAGCAATTGTACTGGCCTTTTACCGGCGAGAAGCAGTATCAGGCCGATGACCTGGCGCTGAAACTCAGCGGCAAAATGACCGATTACACCCTGTCGTTCCGTACCTCCGTGAAGGGGCAGGGCGTACCGCCCGCCACCATCACGCTGGATGCGAAGGGCAACGAAAAACAGGTAAATCTCGACAAGCTCGTCGTGGCGGCGCTGGAAGGCACCACCGAACTCAAGGCGCTGCTGGACTGGCAGCAGGCGATCAGCTGGAACGGCGAATTAACGCTGAAAGGCATTAACACCGCGAAAGAGGTGCCTGACTGGCCGTCGAAGCTGGACGGGCTGATTAAAACCCGCGGCAGCCTTTACGGCGGCAGCTGGCAGATGGACGTGCCGGAACTGAAAATCACCGGCAATGTGAAACAGAACAAGGTCAACGTTGAAGGCTCGCTGAAAGGCAACAGCTATATGCAGTGGACCATTCCAGGGCTGCATCTGGCGCTGGGGCGCAACAGCGCCGACGTGAAGGGCGAGCTGGGCGTGAAGGATCTCAATCTGGATGCCACCGTCGACGCCCCCAATCTCGATAACGCCCTTCCGGGGCTGGGCGGCACGGCGAAAGGTCTGCTGAAGGTTCGCGGAACGATCGACGCTCCGCAGTTGCTGGCAGATATCACCGCGCGGAACCTGCGCTGGCAGGAACTTTCCGTTACGCAGGTACGCGTGGAAGGCGACGTTAAATCGACCGATCAAATTGGCGGCAACCTGAAGGTTCGCGTTGATAACATCGTCCAGCCGGGCGTCAACATGAGCCTCGTGCAACTGGACGCCAAAGGCAACGAGAAGCAGCATGACCTGCAACTGCGCCTCCAGGGCGAGCCGGTGTCGGGTCAACTGGCGCTGAAAGGGAGTTTTGACCGTAAAGAGGAACGCTGGAAAGGCGAGCTGAGCAATACCCGTTTCCAGACGCCGGTCGGGCCGTGGTCGCTGAGCCGCGCCATTGCGCTGGATTACCGCAATCAGGCGCAAAAAATCAGCATCGGGCCACACTGTTGGAACAACCCGGATGCTGAATTGTGCGTGCCGCAAACTATTGATGCCGGCGCGGAAGGCCGCGCTGTCGTTAATCTCAACCGTTTCGACCTCGCGATGCTGAAACCGTTTATGCCAGAAGCGACGCAGGCCAGCGGGGTCTTTAGCGGCAAAGCCGATGTCAGTTGGGACACTACCAAAGAAGGGCTGCCGCAGGGGAGTGTGACGCTCTCCGGGCGCAACGTCAAAGTGATGCAGGTGGTGAACGATGCGCCGCTACCGGTGGCGTTCGACACGCTGAATCTGAACGCAGAACTGCGCAACAATCGTGCGGAACTGGGCTGGCTGATTCGTCTCACCAATAATGGTCAACTGGATGGTCAGGTGCAGGTGACCGATCCGCAGGGACGCCGTAATCTCGGCGGCAACGTTAACATCCGCGACTTCTCGCTGGCGATGATCAACCCGATCTTCTCGCGAGGCGAGAAAGCCGCCGGGAAGCTCAGCGCGAATTTGCGCCTGGGCGGTAATCTGCAGGGGCCGCAACTGTTTGGTCAGATGCAACTGAGTGGCGTCGATATTGACGGCAACTTTATGCCGTTCGATATGCAGCCGAGCCATTTAGCGATGAATTTCAACGGTACGAGTTCTACGCTACAGGGCTCAGTGCTGACGCAGCAGGGGCAGATCAACCTCAGCGGCGATGCGGACTGGAGCCAGATTGATAACTGGCGCGCCAACATCGCCGCCAAAGGCAGCCGGGTGCGGATCACCGTGCCGCCAATGGTGCGTCTGGATGTCTCGCCGGACGTGGTGTTTACCGCCACGCCAAGCCTGTTTACGCTGGACGGCAACGTGGATGTGCCGTGGGCACGTATTGTGGTGCACGAGTTGCCGGAAAGCGCCGTTGGCGTCTCCAGCGACGAGGTGATGCTGAATAATGATCTGCAGCCGGAAAAACCGCAGACGGCGTCGATCCCCATCAACAGCAACCTGAATATCCACGTCGGCAACAACGTGCGTCTGGATGCGTTTGGCCTGAAAGCGCGCCTGACGGGCGATCTTAAAGTCGCGCAGGATAAACAGGGGCTCGGGCTGAACGGGCAGATAAATATCCCGAGTGGCCGCTTCCATGCTTATGGCCAGGATCTGATTGTGCGCAAAGGTGAACTGCTGTTCTCTGGCCCGCCGGATCAGCCATTGCTGAACATCGAAGCTATTCGCAACCCGGAAGCCACAGAAAACGACGTGATCGCCGGCGTTCGCGTCACCGGAACTGCCGATCAGCCAAAAGCGGAAGTGTTCTCCGATCCGGCGATGTCGCAGCAGCAAGCGCTTTCCTACCTGCTCCGCGGGCAGGGTCTGGACAGCGAACAGAGCGATAGTGCAGCAATGACATCAATGCTTGTGGGTCTGGGGGTTGCACAAAGTGGTCAGGTTGTGGGTAAAATCGGCGAGACGTTTGGCGTAAGCAATCTGGCGCTGGACACCCAGGGGGTCGGTGACTCCTCACAAGTGGTGGTCAGTGGCTATGTCTTGCCGGGTCTACAGGTGAAATATGGCGTGGGTATTTTTGACTCACTGGCAACGCTCACGTTACGCTATCGCCTGATGCCTAAGCTATATCTGGAAGCCGTGTCTGGCGTCGATCAGGCACTGGATTTGCTCTATCAGTTTGAGTTTTAGCAATGCGAATATTTGTTTACGGCAGTTTACGACGCAAACAAGGCAACAGCCACTGGATGACCAACGCTCAGTGGCTGGGTGCGCACAGTGTCGATGATTATCAGCTGTACAGTCTGGGCCACTATCCAGGCGCAGTGCCGGGAAAGGGCACAGTACATGGTGAAGTTTATCGTATCGACGCCTCGACCCTTGCCGAGCTTGATGCGCTACGCACCAAGGGCGGAGAGTACGCTCGTCATTTAATTCAGACACCGTACGGAAGCGCATGGATGTACGTGTACCAACGTCCGGTCGACGGGTTAACGCTGATTGAAAGCGGAAACTGGTTAGACAGAAACCAGGACTGAAAAGCCACGCCACCTTCGGGTGGCGTTGTTTTTTGCGAGCGCAGGTGGGAGTGTGCAGGCAATTATTGAATAAGCCCATAAAACAAAAACACCGCCTCAATCAGGCGGTGTTTTACGTTCAGCGGCGGTAAGAATTACTTCTTAGCGCGTTCGAAGGAGGCGATGATTTCCGCTTTTGCCGCTTCAGCGTCGGCCCAGCCTTCCACTTTCACCCACTTGCCTTTTTCCAGATCTTTATAGTGCTCGAAGAAGTGAGCGATCTGCGCTTTCAGCAGTTCCGGCAGGTCGTTTACATCTTTGATGTGATCGTATTCTTTGCTCAGCTTGGTGTGCGGTACAGCAACCAGTTTCGCATCTTCACCGGCTTCGTCAGTCATTTTCAGCACGCCAACCGGACGGCAGCGAATAACGGAGCCCGGCTGCAGCGGGTACGGGGTCGGAACCAGAACGTCTACCGGGTCACCGTCCAGAGACAGGGTGTGGTTGATGTAACCGTAGTTGCACGGGTAGAACATCGCCGTAGACATGAAGCGGTCAACGAACAGTGCTCCACTCTCTTTGTCGATTTCGTATTTGATAGGATCTGCGTTAGCCGGGATCTCGATGACAACATAAATATCTTCGGGCAGATCTTTACCCGCCGGGACGTTGAGTAAGCTCATGTCTGTTTCCTTAAAAATGTGTGGCAATCTGGTGCCCGGTATTATAGCCAACTCACAAAGAATGTCTTTTCCTGTTTTCCTGTTCATCGTGTTGATATTGTTCTTTTCAGACGAATTTCATAACTGGAAAATCCATAAACTCAGCCGCTTTTTTCATAGTAAAGTGGAAACGATTACAAATTTGTGATTAACATTTTATCCACTTTTCTGAAGTGTGATGTAACGCATTCTGTTACATCCCGCCTTGTCTATATTTATCCCGCAGGTGAAGTTTTATCCAACAATAACCCTACGAGGATACCTTTATGTGGAAGCGCTTACTTCTTGTCACAGCAGTTTCCGCAGCCATGTCGTCTATGGTGATGGCTGCTCCTTTGACCGTAGGATTTTCGCAGGTCGGTTCTGAGTCCGGCTGGCGAGCCGCTGAAACCAACGTCGCGAAGAGTGAAGCCCAGAAACGCGGCATCACGCTGAAAATCGCTGACGGACAGCAAAAACAGGAAAACCAGATCAAAGCCGTGCGCTCCTTTATCGCTCAGGGCGTGGATGCCATCTTTATCGCCCCAGTTGTGGCAACTGGCTGGGAACCGGTACTGAAAGAAGCGAAAGAGGCAAAAATCCCGGTGTTCCTGCTCGACCGTTCTATTGATGTAAAAGACAATTCTCTCTATATGACCACGGTGACGGCCAATAACGTGCTGGAAGGTCAGTTGATTGGCGACTGGCTGATTAAAACCGTTAATGGTAAGCCGTGTAACGTCGTGGAACTGCAGGGGACGGTTGGCGCGAGTGTCGCGATCGATCGTAAAAAAGGCTTCGCGGAAGCGATCGCTAAAGCCCCGAACATTAAGATCATCCGTTCTCAGTCTGGCGACTTTACCCGCAGTAAAGGGAAAGAAGTCATGGAGAGCTTCATCAAGGCAGAAAACAACGGCAAAAACATTTGCATGGTTTACGCCCATAACGATGACATGGTGATCGGTGCGATTCAGGCCATCAAAGAAGCGGGCCTGAAACCGGGCAAAGATATCCTCACGGGCTCCATCGATGGCGTGCCGGATATCTATAAAGCGATGATTGCCGGCGAAGCGAATGCCAGCGTTGAGCTTACCCCGAACATGGCCGGTCCGGCGTTTGATGCGCTTGAGAAATTCAAGCAAGACGGCACCATGCCGCAGAAAGTGACACTGACCAAGTCCACGCTCTACCTGCCTGACACGGCAAAAGAAGAGTTAGAGAAGAAAAAAAATATGGGTTACTGATAATGGATCACCCCTTACCCTGGCCCTCTCCCCTGAGGGGAGAGGCGTCGCAGGCGCTCTCCCTTTTAGGAAGCGGGTCAGGGTAGGGAACCTTTGGGGGAGGCGATAATGACCGAATCAATCCATCATCAGGATGTCCTGCGTACAGAAGGCCTGAGCAAATACTTCCCCGGCGTGAAGGCATTAGATAATGTCGATTTTAGTCTGCGGCGCGGTGAAATCATGGCGCTGCTGGGTGAAAACGGCGCGGGGAAATCAACGCTCATCAAAGCCCTGACCGGGGTTTATCATGCCGATCGCGGCACCATCTGGCTGGAAGGTCAGCCAATCTCACCGAAGAATACCGCACATGCTCAGCAACTGGGTATTGGCACCGTCTACCAGGAAGTGAACCTGCTGCCGAACATGTCGGTGGCGGATAACCTGTTTATTGGTCGCGAACCGCGCCGTTTCGGCTTTCTGCGGCGCAAGGAGATGGAAAAACGCGCCACCGAACTGATGGCGTCTTACGGTTTTTCCCTCGATGTGCGCGAACCCCTTAACCGCTTTTCGGTGGCGATGCAGCAAATTGTCGCTATCTGTCGCGCGATCGATCTCTCCGCCAAAGTGCTGATCCTCGACGAACCGACGGCCAGTCTCGACACCAAAGAGGTCGACATGCTCTTCGGCCTGATGCGCCAGTTGCGCGATCAGGGCGTCAGCCTGATCTTCGTCACCCACTTTCTCGATCAGGTTTATCAGGTCAGCGATCGTATTACCGTGTTGCGAAACGGTGGTTTCGTCGGCTGCCGGGAAACCCACGAGCTGCCGCAGATTGAGCTGGTGAAGATGATGCTGGGCCGTGAGCTTGAGCATCAGGCATTGCAGCGTGCCGGGCGTACGTTGCTGAGTGAAAAACCGGTGGCGGCGTTTGAAGGCTTCGGCAAGAAAGGTACCATCGACCCCTTCGATTTGCAGGTTCGTCCCGGAGAAATCGTCGGGCTGGCGGGATTGTTAGGATCCGGTCGCACCGAAACCGCAGAAGTGATCTTCGGCATTAAGCCAGCCGACAGCGGTACGGCGTGGATCAAAGGGAAAAAACAGCTCCTGCGGTCACCGCATCAGGCCTCCTGTCTCGGCATCGGTTTTTGCCCGGAAGACAGGAAAACCGATGGCATTATTGCGGCGGCATCGGTCAGGGAGAATATCATTCTGGCATTGCAGGCGCAGCGTGGCTGGCTAAAACCGATTCCACGGCGCGAACAACATGAGATCACCGAACGTTTTATTCGCCAGCTTGGCATCCGTACACCCAGCGGGGAGCAGCCGATTGAGTTTCTCTCCGGCGGCAACCAACAAAAAGTGCTGCTCTCCCGCTGGCTTTTGACCCGCCCGCAGTTTCTCATTCTTGATGAGCCGACGCGCGGTATCGACGTGGGCGCACACGCAGAAATTATCCGTCTGATAGAAAGCCTGTGTGCCGATGGCCTGGCGCTGCTGGTTATCTCGTCTGAGCTGGAGGAGCTGGTGGGCTACGCCGACAGGGTGATTATCATGCGCGATCGCAAGCAGGTCGCGGAGATCCCGCTGGATGCACTCTCGGTCCCGGCGATTATGAATGCTATTGCGGCATAAGGAGTAAACCGTGATGCCTCAATCCCTTCCGCAAACGGACGCCGCAAAGCGCCGTTTTCGCTGGCCCACCGGGATGCCGCAACTCGCGGCGCTGATCCTGGTGCTAGTGGTTGATAGCCTGGTGGCGCCGCATTTCTTCCAGGTGGTGCTGCAGGACGGGCGCCTGTTTGGCAGCCCGATTGACATTCTTAACCGCGCCGCCCCGGTTGCGCTGCTCGCCATTGGTATGACGCTGGTGATCGCCACCGGCGGTATCGATCTTTCCGTCGGTGCGGTGATGGCAATTGCGGGCGCCACGGCGGCATCCATGGCCGTCGCCGGACACTCGCTGCCGGTTATTCTGCTGGCGACGCTGGCAACAGGCGTGCTGGCGGGGCTGTGGAACGGCATTCTGGTGGCGATACTGAAAATCCAGCCTTTCGTCGCCACGCTGATCTTAATGGTCGCCGGACGCGGCGTGGCGCAACTGATCACCGCCGGGCAGATCGTCACTTTTGATGCGCCGAACCTGGCGTGGATCGGCAGCGGCAAATTCCTGTTGTTCCCGACGCCGGTGATCATCGCCCTGGTGACGCTGATCGTCTTCTGGCTGTTCACCCGCAAAACTGCGCTGGGGATGTTTATTGAAGCGGTCGGCATCAACATTCGCGCCGCCAAAAACGCCGGGGTGAATACGCGCGTTGTGGTGATGCTGACCTATGTTCTGAGCGGCGTGTGTGCGGCGATTGCCGGAACTATCGTTGCCGCCGATATTCGCGGCGCTGATGCCAATAACGCCGGGCTTTGGCTGGAGCTGGACGCCATCCTGGCGGTGGTTATCGGTGGCGGTTCGTTGATGGGCGGGCGTTTTAACCTGCTGTTGTCGGTGGTCGGGGCATTGATTATTCAGGGTATGAATACCGGCATCCTGCTTTCCGGCTTCCCGCCGGAGCTCAACCAGGTGGTGAAAGCGGTGGTGGTGCTCTGCGTCCTGATCGTCCAGTCACCGTCTTTTATCAGCATACTGAAAAGGATCCGCCGCCATGATCAAACGTAATTTACCGCTGATGATTACGCTCGGGGTGTTTATCCTTGGCTATCTCTATTGCCTGACGCAGTTCCCGGGGTTCGCCTCGACGCGCGTCATCTGCAATATCCTGACTGATAACGCGTTTCTTGGGATCATCGCCGTCGGTATGACCTTTGTGATCCTCTCCGGGGGTATCGATCTTTCCGTCGGCTCGGTGATCGCTTTCACCGGGGTTTTTCTGGCGAAAGCGATCGGTTTCTGGGGGATCCCGCCGTTGCTGGCGTTTCCGCTGGTGCTGGTGATGGGCTGCGCGTTTGGCGCGTTTATGGGGTTGTTGATCGACGCGCTTAAAATTCCGGCGTTTATCATCACCCTTGCCGGGATGTTCTTCCTGCGCGGCGTCAGCTATCTGGTTTCTGAAGAGTCGATCCCGATTAACCATCCGGTGTACGACACCCTCTCCGATCTCGCCTGGACGATTCCCGGCGGCGGTCGTCTCAGTGCGATGGGGCTTCTGATGTTGCTGGTCGTCGTGATAGGGATTTTCCTCGCCCACCGTACCCGTTTTGGCAATCAGGTGTATGCCATCGGCGGCAACGCGACATCGGCCAACCTGATGGGGATTTCAACACGCAGCACCACCATTCGCATCTACATGCTCTCCACCGGGCTGGCGACGCTGGCGGGCATTGTGTTCTCGGTGTATACCCAGGCGGGTTATGCGCTGGCGGGTGTTGGCGTGGAGCTGGACGCGATCGCCTCGGTGGTGATTGGCGGTACGCTGCTCAGTGGCGGCGTCGGTACAGTGCTGGGAACGCTGTTCGGTGTGGGAATTCAGGGGCTGATTCAGACCTATATTAACTTTGACGGCACGCTCAGCTCGTGGTGGACCAAGATCGCCATCGGCATTTTATTGTTCATTTTCATTGCCCTGCAGCGCGGCCTGACAGTGCTATGGGAAAATCGTCAGAGTTCGCCGGTCACAAGGGTTAATAACGCAACAACCCGGTAACATGTTGAAATTGCATTAAAACTAAACTTTTTCCGGTAGCAGCCGATAAATTTATTTTATGCCGAAAGTCCCCTGCTACCGGAAATAACATCATGCTAAAAACGCTATCGATTCGAACCGGCCTGCTTTCTGTACTCGCCGTGATGACGCTCCTGCTCCTGCTGGTGAGCGGCATGGGCATTTATGCCCTCTCTCAAAGTTCTTCCTCTTTGCAGCGCATCAACCAGCTCCAGGGCGAGCAGATGGTGCATCTCAACGAAGGCTATACCCTGATTTTGCGCGCGCGTAACGAAGCCGGTCAGGCGGTGCGTCTGATGGAGATCGGGATGCTGGATGACGCCACCAAAGCGGTCAAAAATATCAATACGGAAGTGGCGCAGGCGCAGAAAGTGTTAGCTGCGGCACTCAGCACGCCGATGCAGGACGAGCAGGGCGATAATCTGTTGAAAACGGTGGCGAACAGTTACGCCGTCTATAACGAACAGGGTATCAAGCCGATGCTGGAGGCGCTGAATAAACAGAGCGCGGATGGTTATTACGATCTACTTGAGAAGAGCCTGATCCCGGTTTCCCGTCAGTTTGACAACAATATGCAGGCGTATCAGAAGTGGGTCGATCAGCGCGGAAAAGCAGAGGTCAGCGCGGTGCAGAGCAGTAAAACGCGGGTGATGATGTTTATCGTCATTGTCGCGCTGCTGACAGCCGGGGTGATCGTCCTGGCATGGATGGCGCTGCGTCAGATGCTGCTCAAACCACTGAATGCCTCTATCGCTCAACTGGAACATGTCGCCGCCGGGGATCTCACCTGGGAAACTGACAAACAGGCGAGCCACGAAATTAACCGCCTCAACGCGGCCATTGACGACATGCGCCAGTCGCTGATGTCCTCCGTGCTGCGCGTGCGTGACGCCAGTTCACAAATTGATACCGGCAGCCGCGAACTGGCAGCGGGTAACATGCACCTGGCGCAGCGGACGGAATCCACCGCGACCTCCCTTGAACAGACGGCGGCCAGTATGGAAGAGATCACCGCCACGGTGAAACAGAACGCCGAAAACGCAGAGCAGGCGCACCAGCTGGCGAAAGCGGTCTCTGATACCGCCGATCGCGGCAGTGAAATGGTTTGCTACGTCATTGAAAAAATGCGTGATATCTCCAGCAGTTCCGATCGTATTGCCGACATCCTTAGCGTTATCGACGGCATCGCCTTCCAGACCAACATTCTGGCGCTCAACGCCTCAGTAGAAGCGGCGCGTGCAGGCGAGCAGGGGCGTGGGTTTGCGGTGGTTGCAGGCGAAGTACGAATTCTGGCGAGCCGCAGTGCGGATGCGGCGAAAGAGATTCGTCAGTTGATTAGCGATTCCCGTAGTCACGTAGGCGAGGGGAGTGACCTGGCGTTGCAGGCAGGTGAAACGATGGATGAGATCGCTACCGAAGTGCTGCGAATGACTAAGTTGATGCGTGAAATCGCCAGTGCGTCGCAGGAGCAGAGTCGTGGCATTGAGCAGGTAAATATCGCCGTCAGCCAGATGGATGAAACCGCTCAGCAGAACGCCGCGCTGGTGCAGCAATCCTCTGCGGCGACGCGCTCGCTCGAAGAGCAGTCGCAGGAGCTGATTGAAGCAATGGCTTCGTTCAGACTGCAGGGTGCAGGCGCGGTCTGATGCGCCACACTGACCCTCTCCCCACCGGGAAGAGGGTCAGAAACGCAGACATTACGCGTCCGGGAACTCGCGAATAAAGCGCTCGACATCTTCCACCATATGATTGGTGCCGACGAAGAACGGACGGCGTTGGTGCAGGCTGTCCGGGATAATATCCAGAATACGCCCTTTACCGTCGCTGGCTTTACCGCCCGCCTGCTCGGCGAGGAAGGCCATCGGGTTGCACTCATACAGCAGACGCAGTTTACCTTGCGGGTGGCTGGCCGTGCTCGGGTAGAGATAAATCCCGCCTTTCAGCAGGTTACGGTGAAAATCAGCCACCAGAGAACCGATATAACGTGACGTATACGGACGCTGGGTTGCCTTATCTTCTTCCTGACAGAACTTGATGTACTTCTTCACACCCATCGGGAATTTAATGTAGTTGCCTTCGTTGATGGAGTAAGTGTTGCCTTTTTCCGGGAAGCGCATGCGTTCCTGGCTCAGGCAAAACACCCCCAGCGACGGATCATAGGTAAAGGCGTGAACACCGCAACCGGTGGTGTACACCAGCATAGTGGAGGAGCCGTAAACCACATATCCGGCAGCAACCTGTTTGTTGCCCGGCTGCAGGAAATCCTCTTCGGTAACCGGGGTGCCTACCGGCGTCACGCGGCGGTAGATTGAAAAAATGGTGCCAACAGAAACGTTAACATCAATGTTGGATGAGCCATCCAGCGGATCCATCAGCACGACGTACTTCGCATGCTCACAGCCTTCAAAGACGACGATCTCGTCTTCTTCTTCCGACGCGATACCCGCGACGATGTCGCGCGCCTTAAGTGCAGCTTTCAGTTTTTCGTTCGCGAACAGATCGAGCTTCTGCTGAACCTCGCCCTGCACGTTCTCAGCACCGCTGGCACCCAGGATATCGACCAGACCGGCCTTATTGATATCGCGGTGGATAATTTTGGCGCCCAGTTTTATTGCCGACAGCAAAGCAGTGAGCTCACCGGTAGCATGAGAAAACTCGTGCTGCTTTTCGACAATAAATTCACCTAACGTTTTCATAACACTTTCCCTGCATTTTATGTGGAGTAAAGCGACCGCAACAATCTTAACAAAGATTCAAATAGTAGCGCACAGGTGAATCGCGCCAGCAAAATACGGATTTAACTGAAATGCGTTTCGCTGCCGTCGAACATATGAGTAAAATACGCGCCAGCGAAAAGAAAGGACGTAACGTATGCGCATTCATATTTTAGGAATTTGTGGCACTTTCATGGGCGGGCTGGCGATGCTGGCGCGCACCCTGGGCCACGACGTGACGGGTTCGGACGCCAACGTGTATCCGCCAATGAGCACGTTACTGGAAAAACAAGGTATTGATTTAATTCAGGGTTATGATCCTGCACAGCTTGATCCGCAGCCGGATCTGGTGATCATCGGCAATGCTATGACGCGCGGCAACCCGTGCGTGGAAGCGGTGCTGGAGAAGAATATTCCGTACATGTCCGGTCCGCAGTGGCTGCATGATTTCGTGCTGCGCGACCGTTGGGTGCTGGCGATTGCCGGTACTCACGGCAAAACCACCACCGCTGGAATGGCGACCTGGATCTTAGACGTCTGCGGCTACAAGCCAGGCTTTGTGATCGGCGGCGTGCCGGGCAATTTCGATGTATCTGCCCGTCTCGGTGACAGCCCGTTCTTTGTCATCGAAGCCGATGAATATGACTGCGCCTTCTTCGACAAGCGCTCCAAATTCGTTCATTACTGCCCGCGTACGCTGGTGCTCAACAACCTTGAGTTTGACCACGCGGACATCTTTGACGACCTGAAAGCGATTCAGAAGCAGTTCCACCATCTGGTGCGCATCGTGCCGGGTCAGGGCCGTATTATCCTGCCGGAAAATGACATTAACCTGAAACAGGTGATGACGATGGGCTGCTGGAGCGAGCAGGAACTGGTGGGCGAGCAGGGGCACTGGCAGGCGAAGAAGCTGAACGCAGACGCCTCTGAATGGGAAGTGCTGCTGGATGGCGAGGTTGTCGGTCAGGTGAAGTGGGCGCTGGTTGGCGAACACAACATGAATAACGGCCTGATGGCGATTGCCGCCGCGCGTCATGTGGGCGTCACGCCTGCCGATGCCGCGAATGCGCTGGGATCGTTTATCAACGCCCGTCGCCGTCTTGAACTGCGTGGTGAAGCGAATGGTGTTTGCGTGTATGACGATTTCGCGCATCACCCGACAGCGATCCTCGCCACGTTGCAGGCGCTGCGCGGCAAAGTGGGCGGCACGGCGCGCATTATCGCGGTGCTGGAACCACGCTCCAACACCATGAAAATGGGCATCAGCAAAAACGATCTGGCGCCGTCGCTGGGGCGTGCGGATGAAGTGTATCTGCTCCAGCCGCAGCATATTCCCTGGCAGGTGGCGGAAGTGGCGGAAGCCTGCATCCAGCCGGCTTTCTGGAGTGCGGACGTCGATGCGCTGGTGGAGATGATTGTCAAATCCGCGCAGCCAGGCGATCACATTCTGGTAATGAGCAACGGCGGGTTTGGTGGGATCCATCAGAAACTGCTGGACGGTCTGGCGAAAAAAGCGGACGCGGTAGAAGAGTAGTTTATTGCCCGGTGGCGCATTGCTTACCGGGCCTACGATTCTGTAGGCCGGATAAGCGCAGCGCCATCCGGCAAAACGGTTACTGCTCGTTTTCTGCCAGTTCGCGCAGATACTGGAATATCAGGCGCGCAGATTTCGGCGGCTTATTCCCTTCTTTCTCTTTCTTCGCATTGCGGATAAGCGTACGCATCTGCTGGCGATCGGCATCCGGCCACAGATTCAGCACGTCGGTCATGGCATCGTCGCCTTCGTCGATCAGGCGATCGCGCAGTTGCTCCAGCTTGTGAAACAGCACAACCTGCTGGTTGTGACGGTTTTTCAGCTTATCCAGTGCCTGGCGAATCGGATCGACATCGCGTTGACGCAGCAGTTTGCCAATCAGCTGTAGCTGACGGCGGCGACCTTCTTTCTTGATACGCTGTGCCAGCTCAATGGCGTCACGGAGATCCTGGTCGAGCGGGATTTTATCCAGCGCGTTTTTCCCCAGATCGACCATTTCCGCGCCAAGCTGTTTTAACTCTTCGGCGTCGCGTTTAATTTCACTTTTACTGACCCAGATGATTTCATCATCTTCATCCTCGATGTCATCACCGGGAACATCGTCGAGCCAGTCTTTGGGCTGCTTGGTCATCTCAGGCTCCTTAAAAAAAGAGGCACATGTTACCAGTTAAGGCGCGCACTGGAAAACGGTTCTCTGTTAGACTTCATTGAAACTCTCTTTACATTATGGCATTGACGATGAAAGTAATCACTCAAGTTGCAGAGCAGCGTAAAGCACTGGAAGAAGCGGTCTCTACCGCGCTGGAACTGGCGTCAGGCAAGTCAGATGGCGCTGAAGTTTCGGTGTCGAAAACCACCGGTATTGGCGTCAGCACGCGTTACGGTGAAGTGGAGAATGTCGAATTCAATAGCGACGGCGCGCTCGGCATTACGGTGTATCACCAGAATCGCAAAGGCAGTGCCTCGTCGACTGATTTAAGCCCGCAGGCGATTGCCCGCACTGTGCAGGCGGCGCTGGATATCGCCAGCTACACGTCTGCCGATCCTTACGCCGGGGTGGCAGATAAAGACCTGCTGGCCTTTGACGCGCCGGATTTGGATCTCTTCCACCCGACAGAAGTTTCACCCGACGAAGCCATCGAGCTGGCGGCACGTGCCGAACAAATCGCCCTCAAGGCCGATAAGCGCATTACCAACACCGAAGGCGGCAGTTTTAACAGCCACTATGGCATCAAAGTGTTCGGCAACAGTCACGGCATGCTGCAAAGCTACTGCTCGACCCGCCACTCGCTTTCCAGCTGCGTGATTGCGGAAGAAAACGGTGAAATGGAACGCGATTACGCCTATACCATCGGCCGGGCGATTGAGGATCTGCAATCACCGGAATGGGTTGGTGAAGAATGCGCGCGCCGCACTCTGGCTCGCCTCGCGCCACGTAAATTGTCGACCATGAAAGCGCCGGTGATTTTCGCCCACGAAGTGGCGACCGGGCTGTTCGGTCACCTGGTCGGCGCGATTGCCGGTGGTGCGGTGTACCGCAAATCCACGTTCCTGCTGGATTCCCTTGGCAAACAGATCCTGCCGGAGTGGCTGACCATCGAGGAACATCCACATCTGCGTAAAGGGCTGGCCTCGACGCCGTTCGACAGCGAAGGTGTACGCACGGAGCGCCGCGATATTATTAAAGACGGCATTCTCACCCAATGGCTACTGACCAATTATTCAGCCCGCAAACTGGGCCTCAGAAGTACCGGGCACGCAGGCGGTATTCACAACTGGCGCATTGCCGGGCGCGGCCTGAGTTTTGAAAAGTTGCTAAAAGAAATGGGCACGGGTCTTGTGGTGACCGAGCTGATGGGGCAGGGTGTCAGTGGCGTAACGGGGGATTATTCGCGCGGTGCTTCAGGTTTTTGGGTCGAGAATGGCGTAATTCAGTACCCGGTGAGTGAAATCACCATTGCCGGAAACCTGAAAGACATGTGGCGTAATATTGTCACCATCGCCGACGATATTGAAACACGTAGCAATATACAGTGTGGTTCCGTGCTGTTACCGGAGATGAAAATCGCCGGGCAATGATTCACTTGTTGGCGCGACCTGCCGCGCCGTTAATAACAAAAAAGGAAGTGAGCAATGCGTAAAAAACTCCTCGCGATGTTAGCGGTGTCTTCCCTTGTCCTCAGTTCGGCAAACGTTTTTGCCGCCGATCTTGAAGACGATATGGATACCCTCAACGCAAACCTGAAAATTGTTCAGAAGACCGATAACGCCGCAGACATGAAGGACGCGCTGAGTAAAATGCGCGCCGCCGCACTGGATGCGCAGAAACAGACGCCGCCGAAGCTGGAAGGTAAAGCGGCAGACAGCGCTGAGATGAAAGATTTCCGCCACGGCCTGGATACGCTGGTCGGGCAAATCGACGGTGCGCTGAAGCTGGCGAACGAAGGTAAAGTCAAAGAGGCGCAGGCTGCGGCTGACGGCTTTGTGACAACGCGCAATACCTATCACAAAAAGTATCGTTAAAATAGGTGCTTGAGCCTTACGCCCTCATTGTGTGGGGCGGGGGGAGTTCGGAACTCCCCCCGGTATAGCTCCTTACTTGTCAGATTTGCAATCCAGACGTGCTGCAACTTCCTGCGAACCGTTGCGATATCGAATTTCGCAAAGCGATCGCCGGGTAATCAGAGTCACTGCGATGATTGTTATGGCAATTATCAGCAGCGCCCGTATAATTGGTTGCGGTCGTTTCATGGATGCCTCCTTGCTTCTGCAGGTAAGGCACTAACCTCCACGGTGCGACGTGAAGTTTAGGGCCCCACCTTGTACTGACCCCAAAAAGTTGGACAGTTAAACACGAGGCACATAGGTCTGGGTTCGATATTCAATTGGACTCAGACCTTTTAATTTCAGGCTAATTCTTCTGCTGTTGTAGTAGTCAATATATTCCGTAACAGCATCCTTCAGTTCGCTTATATTACTGAACTCGTCAAGATAAAAACACTCCGACTTTAAGGTTCCAAAGAAACATTCCACGACTGCATTATCCAGACAATTGCCTTTTCTGGACATGCTCTGTGTAATGCCTTGTTCTTTAAGGATGTTTTGATACCTTCTCATACGATACTGCCATCCCTGGTCAGAGTGCAGAATAGGATGCTCGTGAGGCTTAAGCTTTTTGAATGCCTGATCGAGCATATTCTCGACCATGTTCATCACAGGTCTTTCCGACAGGCTGTAAGAAATAACTTCGTTGTTGAAGAGATCTATTACTGGAGACAAATACAGCTTTCGCCCATTGACTGCAAATTCAGTAACGTCGGTAACCCACTTCTCGTTTGGCCGTGTAGCCTTGAAATCCCTTTGGAGAACATTGGGGGCGGTTTGCCCTACCTCTCCTCTGTAGGAGCTGTATCGCTTGACCTTAATCGCTGCCTTAAGCGAGAGGGTTCCCATCAGGCGCTGAACGGCTTTATGGTTAATCCGTTCCCCGTCTCGATGGAGAGACAACGTTACCCTACGGTATCCGTAACGACCTTTATTCTCGTGATAAATCTCACCAATACGCTTTTTAACATCCGCATACTTATCAGGCTTGCTGAGAGCCTTTAGATGGTAATAAAACGTACTGCGCGGTATCTCCGCTGCCTTGAGAAGCTCATCAAGAGGGTAAAACTGCCTTAGCTCGTTGAGTACTTTCACTTTTTCGCGGGATGAGCTAAGGCTTTCAGCTTTTTTAGATACGTAAGCCGCATTTCAAGGAATCGAACTTGTCTTTCAAGATCCTCAATACGTCGGTCTTTCGACAGCTCCAATGCTAACGCCGCTTTTTCTGGATCAACTGACATTGTAATGTTTCTTTTGGTGCCGATCTTGAGTGCGCGTAAACCAGCTTCTCCGTGCTCCTCATAGACTTTCAGCCACTTGGCTACAGAACCACTACCAGCAAGCATAAAGTGAGCAGCAGCCTGATTGAGGGACATCTGCTGCTCGGTCACGGCTTTCACGACCTTAATGCGCAACTCTGGATCAGCACTAACGCCTTTAGGTTTGGGAATTAAACCTTTTTCTCCATGTTTTTCATAGAGGGCAACCCACGTCCTGACCTGGGTTCGAGGCACACCAAAACGTGCAGAGATGATCCTGTAACCATCATCAGTTGTGAAGTAGTGATTCACGACTTCAAGGCGCTTTTCGAAGGGGTATTTTGGCTTTGACATATCAGGGACTATTCCATTTCAT
Source organism: Trabulsiella odontotermitis (assembly GCF_030053895.1). NCBI lineage: Bacteria > Pseudomonadati > Pseudomonadota > Gammaproteobacteria > Enterobacterales > Enterobacteriaceae > Trabulsiella > Trabulsiella odontotermitis. The sequence goes on along the minus strand of NZ_CP125781.1, from coordinate 4,056,077 downwards.
CGTCCAACAAAATGGGTGCAGTACACAACCTTGATTTATAGTCAGGTGGGGCTTTCCACTTTCCGTCCCATGCCTGAGACGGAAAGTCTCAAGCACCCGCAAGCATCTTAGCGATTTTTCATAAGCAAACCTTATCGACATCACATTTTTACGAGAAGCCTCGCAAGGTTTTTCTCTATCGTGCGCCATGATTTGCCACCAATCCCTGTGATATTCATCACGTAATTCCAGTCAATTGAACTTATTCACCGCAATAATGTGGCACAGATCACTGCTGCCTGTTTCCTTTCCACTTCGAAGTGGAAAACAACTGTCTACAAACTCCGGTTGCCCAACGCTACTTTTATCTCAGAGACATTAACGGGGTAAGACGAGTGATTAACGGAGCGGTAATGAACGACGTTGGGGACCAGGCAGTTCAGACAGAGAAACTTGCCGATACCATGCTGAAGCAGACCTTTGCGCTGCTCAGCCGCCACAACATCCTCCCCAATGCAGTACAGGAGCAGATGCTGACCTCTCATGTCCGCGCGATGGCGCATCGGTCAGTGACCGGTGAACCGCTGCCCGAAGTGGATGCCAGCCTGTTCGAAGAAATTTCACAAGATTCAATGACGCTTGCCCGAGAAGTGGTCGCGCAGTTTGGCAACCTCCCTGAGGAAGAAGCCTGGCTGCTCTCCGTTCACTTCGAAGTAGCGAAAGACAACCTTTAAGGAGCAAATGATGGAACAGATTACCGTTGTAATTGGCGATCGCCTTGGCAAAGGACAGAAAGTGGCTGCAGGCGTTGAGAAAGCCGGTGGCCGTGCCGTGGTTGTTCCGGGTGTGGCGGCAGATATGAAGCTTGGCGATGTGATGAAAGCGGAAAACGCCACCTTCGGTATCTCTTTCTGCGGTAGTGGTGGCGCTGGCGCCATTACGGCGCAAAACAAATATGGCTACAAAGCGAAATACGGCATGCGTTCTGTGGATGAGGGCGTAACGGCCATCAATGAAGGCTGCAATGTTCTGGGCTTTGGCTTTATGGATAAAGAAGAGCTGGGCGAACGCCTGGTGGAAGCCTGGAAAAAGAAATACGGCGCATAACTATGAAAGAGCAGTTCACCACCACGGTGAGGGTTAAGGGCAAAGGCGACTCAAAAGCACGCGCTTTTGCCGATGCGCTTAACCAGGTGCAATCAGCGGTGATGAAGAGTTCACCGCACATTTTACTGCGTATTGAGCCACAGGATGTGCAAGTTGTTCATGCGCGTGAAGCGGTGCGTAAGGAAGCATTTTTGTTCTTCTTTCTGCGCCGGGAAAGACGGTCGTACAGCGTGGAGCTGGATGTCACCGTCAACGTGACCGCCATCAACCTCGACAGGGTAGATTTTGTCACGCAACGCTGATTCTTACTAAAAGGGCAGACTAATGTTCCTGATAATTTTAATAAAATCACTCATCATCGGTGGCCTCGTGGGCGTCGGCGTGGGTGCTGGGGCTGCACGCATGTTTCATGCGCCCACCACACAGGGGATGGGCGCGTTTCGTACGTTGGGGGAACTGAACTCTTGCGAAGGGGACCCGGCGTCTCACTTCTCCTTTGGGTTAGGCTTTTTCTTCAACGCGTGGGCCTCTTCTGTTGCGGCGGGCTCTTTCACACAGGACGTCGACCACCGCATTATTCCTAACTGGGGTGCGGCAGCGCTGATGCTGAAAAACCGCAATGTCGGCGAAACACTGCACGATCCGAAGAAAATGGCGATCGCCTGCGGCGTGATCGGCATGATCGTGGTGACCTTCCTTAACCTGACCGCCTCGTCCGTACCGGAAGCGCTGCAGGTGACGGCGGTGAAGGTTCTGGTGCCGGCGGCAAACCTGCTGGTGAATACCGTGATGCCGGTGATCTTCTGGCTGGCGGCTATCGATGCGGGTAAAAAATCCGGCTTCTGGGCAACTGTCTTCGGCGGCGCAGCGCAGCTGATCATGGGTAACGCCGTACCGGGTCTGGTACTGGGTATTCTCATCGGTAAAGGCGTTGAAGAGAGTGGCTGGCATCGCGTGACCAAAGTGATGATGGTGGCGATTGTGGCGCTGTTCGTCCTGAGCGGCTTCTTCCGCGGCTTCGACATGAAAATGATCGAATCTTTCCATCTGACCGTCCCGAACTGGCTGGATGTGATCCATAACTCTCTCAGCGGTAAATAACAGGAGCCTGAAATGGAAGAGAAAAAAGGTTTTTGGTATGCCGACTGGTCGTTCCCGATCTTTGTTGGCCTGCTCTCCTCCGGCGTGTTCGCCGGGACGCACATGTATTACCTCTACGGTATCGGCGCGTTTAACGAAGTGGCCTTCGTGGCCATGCTGAAAGCGGGGATTGATACCGGCGTATACGGTGCGGTCGCGGCGTTTGGCGCGAGCTTCCTGTTTGCCCGTATCATCGAAGGTTCTCTGGTGGGGATCCTCGATATCGGCGGCGCCATTCAGACCGGTGTCGGTCTTGGGGTTCCGGCCTTGCTGCTGGGCGCGGGGATTATGTTCCCGGTGACGAACTTTATTGCGTCGCTGGTGACCGGTCTGGTGATTGGTCTGGCGATTGGTTACGTCATCATTCTGGCGCGTAAGTTCACCATCAACCAGAGCGACTCCACCTATGGTGCCGATGTCATGATGGGTGCCGGTAACGCGTCAGGCCGCTTCCTCGGTCCGTTGATTATCCTGAGCGCGATGACCGCGTCCATTCCGATTGGCGTGGGTTCACTGATTGGCGCGCTGCTGTTTTACCTCTGGCAGAAGCCGATCACCGGGGGAGCCATTCTTGGCGCCATGATCCTCGGTTCCCTGTTCCCGATAGCTATTAGTTAAGCGCTTATCCGGCCTGCAAGTCGGTGCGATTTTGTAGGCCGGATAAGGCGTTTTCGCCGCCATCCGGCAAAAGGTTTACTCATTCTCACAGGAGAAAAACATGTTTGATTTACTCCTGCGCCGTGCGCGCCTTGTCGACGATACCCTGACCGATATCGCCATTCTGGACGGTAAAATTGCCGCGCTGGGCGACATCACCGCACCCGCGAAAAAGACGGTAGAGCTTCACGGCGAGGTTTATGTCAGCGCAGGCTGGATTGACTCCCACGTTCATTGCTACCCGAAATCCCCGATTTATCATGATGAACCTGACAGTGTCGGCATCGCGACGGGCGTCACCACAGTCATCGACGCTGGTAGCACTGGCGCGGACGACATTGACGATTTCTACCAGTTGACCCGTCAGGCCAGCACCGAAGTTTATGCGTTGCTGAATATCTCCCGCGTCGGGCTGATTGCCCAGAACGAACTGTCGAACATGGCGAACATCGATGCCGCTGCGGTTCGCGACGCGGTTAAACGCCACCCGGATTTTATCGTCGGGCTGAAAGCGCGTATGAGCAGCAGCGTGGTCGGCGAAAACGGCATCACGCCGCTGGAGCACGCCAAAAGTATCCAGAAAGAGAATGGCGACCTGCCGCTGATGGTGCATATCGGCAACAATCCGCCGAATCTCGATGAAATCGCGGAGCTGCTGACCTCCGGCGATATCATTACTCACTGCTATAACGGCAAACCAAACCGCATTCTGACGCCCGCGGGCGAACTGCGAGCTTCTATTACTCGCGCCATTCAGCGCGGTGTACGCCTTGATGTAGGCCACGGCACCGCCAGTTTCAGCTTTGAAGTAGCGCGACGCGCCATCAGCATGGGTATTCTGCCGCACACCATCAGCTCGGATATCTACTGCCGTAACCGTATCGACGGCCCGGTACGTTCTCTGGCGAGCGTGATGTCGAAATTTCTTGCCATTGGTCTGTCGCTACCGCAGGTGATCGCCTGTGTGACCGACCATGCGGCTGAAGGGCTGCGCTTAACGCGCAAAGGGCGTCTGGCCGAGGGCTTTGACGCTGATCTGACCCTCTTCACGCTGAAACATCAGGCCACGGTGATGGTGGATGCCGAAAACGAAAGCCTGCAGGTTGACAACATTCTGCTGCCGCTGGCCGCCATTCGCGCGGGCAAGGGCTATATGACCGAACAAGGGAGAACGGAACATGCCTTCGATTTTTGAAAAATATAATTTAAAACAAGTCATTAATACGTCCGGCCGCATGACGGCGTTGGGGGTTTCCACGCCGCGTCCGGAAGTGGTCGAGGCCGTCATGAGCGGCATGAACCATTACTTTGAAATGAAAGATCTGGTCAACAAAACCGGGGAATACATTGCAAAACTGCTGGAAGTGGAAGGGGCGACGGTGGTCTCTTGCGCTTCTGCGGGGATCGCGCAGTCGGTGGCGGCGGTGCTGGTGAAAGACAGCGACTGGCTACTGGAAAACCTGCACGTCACACCGATTGAAAATAACGAAATCGTGCTGCCAAAAGGGCATAACGTCAACTTTGGCGCGCCGGTGGGCACGATGGTCGCACTCGGCGGCGGTAAGCTGGTGGAAGCGGGCTATGCCAACGAATGCTCAGCCGATCAACTGGCGGCGGCAATCACCCCGCGCACGGCCGCCATTTTGTATATCAAATCTCACCACTGCGTACAGAAAAGCATGCTCAGCGTTGAGCAGGCCGCCGTTGTGGCGCGTAAGCATAATCTGCCGCTGATTGTCGACGCTGCCGCTGAGGAAGATTTGCAGTGCTACTACCGCATGGGCGCCGATCTGGTGATCTACAGCGGCGCGAAAGCCATTGAAGGGCCAACCAGCGGTCTGGTGATCGGCAAAACGCAGTACGTTGAATGGGTGAAACGCCAGACGGCGGGCATTGGCCGGGCGATGAAAGTCGGGAAAGAGGGCATTCTCGGTCTGACCTGCGCCATCGAACATTACCTCACCGCCAGCAAAGAGAGCGGCGATGAGATGGTGGCGAAGATGACGCCATTCATCAACCAGCTCAATACCCTGAATGGGGTGACTGCCCGTGTGGTATGGGACAGCGCCGGACGTGACATTGCCCGTACTGAAATCAAATTTGATGAAGCCGTGACCAACGTAGCGACCGGCGATCTGGTCAACGCCCTCAAACAAGGGCAGTACGCGATTTATTTCCGTGGTTATAAAGCGAACGAAGGGATCATCGAAGCCGATGTGCGTAGCGTTAACGCCGATCAGCTTGAAATTGTCGCTCGCCGTATTGCCGAAGTACTAAATAAGGAGAAAAAAGCATGAAACTGACCCCGAATTTCTATCGTGACCGTGTCTGCCTGAACGTGCTGGCGGGAAGCAAAGCGAATGCCAGCGCTATTTATGAAGCGGCAGAAGGCCACGTGCTGGTCGGTGTGCTCTCCAAAAATTACCCGGATGTCGCCACGGCGGTGGCGGATATGCGTGACTATGCGGCGCTTATCGATAACGCGCTGTCCGTCGGGTTGGGCGCGGGCGATCCGAATCAGTCGGCAATGGTCAGTGAAATCTCCCGTCAGGTACAGCCGCAGCACGTGAACCAGGTGTTCACCGGCGTGGCGACCAGCCGCGCGCTGCTGGGACAGAACCAGACCGTGGTCAATGGTCTGATTTCACCGACCGGCACGCCAGGCAAGGTGAAGATCTCCACCGGCCCGCTAAGCAGCACTGAAGCGGACGGTATTGTGCCGGTAGACACCGCTATCGCCCTGCTGAAAGACATGGGCGGCAGCTCGGTGAAATATTTCCCGATGGGTGGCCTCAAGTGCCGTGACGAATACAAAGCCGTGGCGGAAGCCTGCGCCCGTCATGATTTCTGGCTGGAGCCAACCGGGGGGATTGATCTGGAAAACTTCGGCGAGATCCTGCAGATCGCGCTCGACGCCGGGGTCAGCAAAATCATTCCGCACATCTATAGCTCAATCATTGATAAAGCCAGTGGTGATACCCGCCCTGACGATGTACGCCAGTTGCTGGCGATGACCAAACAACGGGTTAAATAACCTGCCCCTTCGCCCTCTCCCGTAAGGGGAGGGCCGGAGTGAAGGGAAAATAATCTCTGTCGATCCATCAAGGAGTTAATATGCTTTGCGCACGTCATCTGCTTGTTGCTTCATTTTCTCTGCTCGCCACCGCCGCCACGGCGCAAACGCAGTTTGCCTGGGTGGGCACCTACAATCCGAATGGTGAAGGGTTGTACCGTTTTTCGGTTGATCCACAAACCGGCGTACTCAGCGACAAAACGCTGGTCAGCACGCTACCTAACGCTGCACAGCTCACCGTCTCCGCAGATGGTAAAACGCTGTATGCCGCCAGCGAAGTTGAAAAAGGTGTCGTGCAGGCCTGGCGCATTAATGAAAAGGGTGAACTGAGCGAGCTGAATCAGGCCGCTTCTGGCGGTGCCGGGCCGGTTTATCTCTCGCTGACCCCGGATGGCAAACATTTGCTGGTGGCAAACTACGTCAGCGGTTCGATTGCCGTGTTGCCGGTGAAGGCGGATGGCAGCCTGGGCGAGGCGAGCGATACGCATCAGGACGAAGGTCCGGCGGGCGCGGCAAAGCCTGAAGGCGCTGTCGAAGGCAGTTTTGCTATTAGTGATCATAATGGCCCGCATGCCCACATGATCGCCGCTGATCCCAGCGGGAAATATGTTTTTTCTACCGATCTGGGGCTGGATCGCGTCTATCAATACCGCTTTGACGCCGCGAGCGGCAAGCTGACGCCGAACGATCCGCCGTTTGTGGCAGCTTCCTCTAACGGCGCCGGTCCGCGCCACTTTGTCTTTACCCCGAAAGGTAACGGCCTGTGGCTGATTAACGAAGAAGCTTCTACGCTAACTTACTATCAACTGGATACGGCCACCGGCACACTGCGCGAGGGTAAAACGATTTCGGCATTACCGGACGGTTACAAAGGCACCAGTTTTGCTGCGGGTCTGGTGTTAAGCCAGGACGGAAAACAGCTGTATGTTGCCAACCGTTTGCATAACAGTATTGGTCACTTTACTGTAACGGCCGACGGTACACTGACACACCAGCAGGATATCTGGACGCGCGGCGACTATCCGCGCACGCTGACGCTCGACGCACAAGGCCGCTGGCTGTATGTGATGAATCAGCGCAGCGACAATATCACCCGTTTCAGCGTGTCGCCGACTGATGGCAAGTTAACCTTTGCAGAGGACTACACGGCGGTGGGAAGCCCATCGCAAATGGTCATATCATCAAAACCCTAAGTGGTAAGGCGGGTGCGCGAGGTGCCCGCCAATCAGAGAGGAAACTGACGTGCGATTCCCCAACCAACGTTTAGCGCAACTGTTTGATTTGCTGCAAAACGAAACGCTGCCGCAGGATGAACTGGCGCAGCGACTGTCGGTTTCCACCCGTACCGTTCGCGCTGATATTACCGCGCTGAATTCACTGCTGCTGCACTATGGCGCGCAGTTTATTCTGACGCGCGGCAGTGGTTATCAGCTGAAAATCGATGACCCCTCACGTTACCAGACGCTGGATGCCTCACGCCCGAAAGCGTTGCGCATTCCGCGCACTGCCCATGAGCGGGTGAATTACTTATCCGTACGCTTTCTCACCTCTGCCTTTTCCCTCAAGCTGGAAGATTTAGCCGATGAATGGTTTGTCAGCCGCGCCACGCTGCAAAGCGATATGGTTGACGTACGCGAACGTTTTCAGCGCTATCAACTGACGCTGGAAACCCGCCCGCGTCATGGCATGAAACTGTTTGGCAGCGAAGTGTCCATTCGCGCCTGTCTGACGGACCTGTTATGGGAGCTGGCACAAACCGACAGCGCCAACCCGCTGATCACCGAAGAGGCGCTCAACGCCGGGGTCCCGGAGCGGCTGGCGGAAGTATTACAGGAGGCGTTTACTCGCCACCATGTGCGCCTGACGGCGGAAGGCGAGCGCTTTGTGCGTATCTATTGCGCGGTGGCGGTTCGCCGCATCAGCGAAGGTTACCCACTGTCAGAATTCAGCGCGGAAGATGTTGCGCAGAACGTGCGCGATGCGGCACAGGATATCGCGGCATCGTTGCAGCAACTGGCAGGGAAGACGTTATCACCGGCGGAAGAGGAGTGGCTGTGCGTGCACATCGCTGCACGCCAGGTACAGGATGTTGATCCGGAAACCATTAGCGCCGACGATGACGAAGCGTTGGTGAACTACATTCTTCGCTATATCAACACGCAATATAACTACAACCTGTTGAACGATGCGCAACTACACGCCGATCTGCTCACCCATATCAAAACGATGATCACCCGGGTGCGCTACCAGATCATGATCCCCAATCCGCTGCTCGATAACATCAAACAGCACTATCCGATGGCGTGGGACATGACGCTGGCGGCAGTCTCCAGTTGGGGGAAATACACGCCGTACGTCATCAGCGAAAACGAGATCGGTTTCCTGGTGCTGCATATCGGCGTCGGGCTTGAGCGCCATTACAACATTGGTTACCAGCGGCAGCCGCGCGTCTTGCTGGTGTGCGACGCCGGCAATGCGATGGTCAGAATGATCGAAGCGGTACTGCTGCGAAAATATCCGCAGATTGAAATTACCGATACGCTTTCACTGCGCGACTATGAAGACCGCGAAAGCATCGCCGAAGACTTTGTGATATCGACCGTTCGTATCAGCGAAAAAGACAAGCCGGTGGTGACGATTGCGCCATTCCCGACCGATTATCAACTGGAGCAAATCGGCAAGCTGGTGCTGGTGGACAGAACGCGCCCGTGGATGCTGGAAAAATTCTTTGATGCCTCTCATTTCCGGGTGATCAACACGCCGATGGATCAGCAAACGTTGTTCCGTGAGTTGTGTGACAGCCTTTGCGAAGAGGGTTTCGTCGATGCCGAATTCCATGCCTCGGTGGTCGAGCGTGAGGCTATCGTCAGTACCATGCTCGGTGAAGGGATTGCGTTGCCCCACGCCCTTGGCCTGCTGGCGAAAAAAACGGTGGTCTATACCGTGCTGGCGCCGCAGGGTATCCGCTGGGGAGATGAAACCGCGCACGCGATTTTCCTGCTGGCGATCAGTAAAAGCGAATACGAAGAAGCGATGGCGATTTACGACATTTTCGTCACCTTCCTGCGCGAGCGCGCCATGCAGAGACTCTCCGCCTGTCAAAGCTTTAGCGAATTTAAAGCGGTGGCAATGGAGTGTGTAAGCCGTTTCTGAGTGCGGGATAAGTTCTGCGAGCCGCTTTCCAGAAATGAATGTAATGCAGATGTAATGCTATAATGCATTACATCTTTTCTTTTTCCGGAGGCATAATGGCCACACTTAACGTCAGACTTGATGACAAACTTAAGGAAGAGGCATACGCCGTGCTGGATAAACTCAATCTCACCCCAACAGAAGCCGTTCGGTTGTTGTTTCAATACCTCGCGGAAAACGGTCGCATGCCGGTGAAAACGGTGACTGTCAGCGATACCGAAGACGCCTTACTGCGCACCGTGCGTGAACGGCTGGCTAATCCCCAAAAGGGCATTAAGGTCAGGCTGGATGAGCTATGAACTGGAGTTTGATCCCCGCGCCTTGAAAGAGTGGAAAAAGCTGGGTAGTACCGTCCGTTCACAGTTCAAAAAGAAACTGGCTGAGGTGCTTGTTCACCCGCACGTTGAATCCGCCAGACTGCATGATTTGCCGGACTGCTATAAAATAAAATTAAAAACAGCAGGTTACAGACTGGTTTATCAAGTCAGAGAGGAAATTGTTGTGGTGATGGTCATTGCGGTGGGAAAACGAGAGAAATCAGCCGTCTACGCTAGTGCGGACAAACGGCTGGATGAGTAAGAACTACCGCAAGTGATGCACTACCTGGTTACTGCTGCCACGCCAGATCAGCGCCGGGTCTTTTAAGTCCTGTACGAATTTACCATCAACCAGCACGTTGATCAGATTGACCACCGCCATTTGCGCGTCGGTGAGTTCGTCCAGCTTGTAGCCCGTCCATACCCAGATGTCTTTGCCCGGGCATTCGGCGCGTACGCGTTGTACCAGCTTCAGAATGTCCGGCACATTCTGCGGGTGTAGCGGATCACCGCCCGACAGCGACACGCCCTGACGATGAATGCGGGTATCGTTCAGGTCGTTGATGATCTGGTCTTCCATCGCCTGGGTAAACGGCTGTCCGGAGTTGAGCCGCCAGGTGCTTTTGTTGTAGCACCCGGGGCATTCATGGACGCACCCTGACACAAACAGGGTGCATCGCGTACCAGGCCCGTTGACGATATCGACGGGATAGTATTGATGAAAGTGCATTAGCCAATCTGCCCGTTACCTAAATGCTTAACGCGGCGTTTCACCTCTTCCTGCTTACCGGCGTTGAATGGACGTGCGTCCGGGCTGCCGAGGTAACCACAAACGCGGCGGGTGACCGACACGCGAGAAGCGTCGTGGTTGCCGCATTTCGGGCAGGTAAAGCCCTTGCTGGTACACTCGAATTCACCGGTAAAACCGCACTCGTAGCATTCATCAATCGGCGTGTTGGTACCGTAGTACGGCACGTGCTGATAGCTGTAATCCCAGACATCTTCCAGCGCTTTCAGGTTGTGCTGAATATTCGGGTACTCGCCATAGCAAATGAAGCCCCCGCTCGCCAGCGGCGGGTACGGTGCTTCAAAGTCGATCTTGTCGTACGGGTTAACCTTTTTCTCCACGTCGAGGTGGAAGCTGTTGGTGTAATAGCCTTTGTCCGTCACGCCTTCAACGATGCCAAATTCTGCGGTATCCAGACGGCAGAAGCGGTCGCAGAGGTTTTCACTCGGCGTACTGTAGAGGCTGAAACCATAACCGGTCTCGTCTTTCCACTGGTTTACCGCATCGCGCAGACGCTGGACAATCGCCACGCCTTTTTCACGCAGTGCAGCGCTGTCATAAATGTGCTGGTTGCCAGATAACGCGTTGATAGTTTCATGGATGCCGATATAGCCCAGTGAAATCGACGCGCGACCGTTTTTGAAGATGCCGGAAATATCGTCGTCCGCTTTCAGACGTACGCCGCAAGCGCCTTCCATATACAGAATCGGCGCCACGCGGGCTTTCACCCCTTCCAGACGGGCGATACGCGTCATCAGCGCCTTACGCGCCAGTTGCAGACGGTCGTCGAGCAGTTTCCAGAACACGGCTTCGTTACCTTTCGCTTCCAGCGCAATGCGCGGCAGGTTAAGGCTGATGACGCCGAGGTTGTTACGGCCATCGTGAACCTGCTCGCCGTTTTCATCTTCGTACACGCCAAGGAAGCTGCGGCAGCCCATCGGGGTTTTGAACGAGCCGGTGACTTTCACCACCTGGTCATAGTTCAGAATATCCGGGTACATGCGCTTGCTCGCACATTCCAGCGCCAGTTGTTTGATGTCGTAGTTCGGATCGCCAAACTTGTGGTTCAGGCCGTCGCGGATCGCAAAGACCAGTTTCGGGAAGACCGCCGTTTTACGGTTTTTACCGAGACCCGCGATGCGGTTGCGCAGAATCGACTGCTGGATCATGCGCGATTCCCAACTGGTGCCGAGGCCAAAACCGAAGGTAACGAACGGCGTCTGACCATTGGCGGTATGCAGCGTGTTGACTTCATATTCCAGCGACTGGAACGCGTCATAGCACTCTTTCTCGGTACGCGCATGGGCGTAGCCGTCGGCATCGGGGATCTGCCACTCTTCAGCGACCTTACGATGCTTTTTGAAGCTGGCGGTAACGAACGGCGCCAGCACTTCATCAATACGGTTAATGGTGGTGCCGCCATAAATGTGGCTTGCCACTTGCGCGATGATCTGCGCGGTAACCGCCGTTGCCGTCGAGATGGATTTTGGCGGTTCGATTTCCGCGTTCCCCATCTTGAAGCCCTGCGTCAGCATGCCTTTCAGATCGATCAGCATGCAGTTGAACATCGGGAAGAAAGGGGAATAGTCGAGATCGTGGTAATGAATGTCGCCACGCTCGTGCGCCTGCACCACGTCGCGCGGCAGCAGATGCTGACGGGCATAGTGTTTGGCGACAATACCGGCCAGAAGATCGCGTTGCGTCGGGATCACTTTACTGTCTTTGTTCGCGTTTTCGTTCAGCAGCGCGGAGTTGGTCTGCTCGACCAGCCCACGAATTTCCTGATTCAGACGACCGCGCTTCTCGCGCTGGATGTCGCGATCGTGTCGGTATTCAATATAAGCACGCGCCATTTGCTTGTAGGCGCCAGACATCAGCTGGTTTTCCACGGCTGTCTGAATTTCGCTGATATCGACCTGCGTGCGGCCCTGCATTTGTTGACTCACCACTGCCGCGACGGTGGCGCAGTAATCTGCGTCATCGACTCCCGCTGCTTTTGCCGCACGCAGAATAGCTTCCTGAATGCGTTCTGATTTGAAAGGCACTTTACAGCCGTCTCGTTTCATCACATGCGGTGTCATGATCACTCCATATAAAAGAACAGGTTATCCACAGAGGCGGAACGATGGCGGAAGGCGTTATTCATAGTGCAACCAAACACTTCCTTCGGCCATGACCCGTTTTATCCACACCCATCACCGCCATAATTCGATGGGAGCTGATGACATAATAGACGATTAATACTATATGTTGGGTCGAGGTGCATTCTAAATTCTATATATAGTGATTTGCATCAAACAAGTTTGCATTTTTATTGATTCAGAACAAAGTAAAAAGCGCGTGGCGCAGTAGACGGGCATCAGCAGGGAATCGGTGGGAATGTAAATGTTGATGAGAATTTTCTGAGTAAATATTCAACAAAAACACGGACTCACGTCACTTAACGACAACCGGCAGGGTAAAAACCGGATCAGGTTTCTACCCTGCCTGGATCCAGGTGATTTATTGCAGCCACCAGACCGCTTCAAAGGGGCGAAGCGTCATATCGCCGGGTTTTTGTGCGGTTTCCGTATAGTTGCTGATGAGGGTTTTCCAGGCGCCGTCTGTGTTCTGGGGTGACCATGGCTGGAACAGATTGCTCAGGTTGGCGATGACCATCAGCGTCTGCCCCTGCCACTGGCGGCGATAGCACCACAACGCCGGGTGCTCCGGCAACAGATCGTCATAATCTCCCCAGGTCAGGATCGGTTCACACTTACGCAGAGCGATAAGCCGCTGATAGGTGTAAAACACCGAATCCGGATCGTGCAGCGCAGCGTCGACATTGATCTCGCGATAATTGTCGCAAAGCCCGATCCACGGCTCGCCGGTGGTGAAACCGCCGTGCGGCTGCGCGCACCACTGCATTGGCGTACGGCTATTGTCGCGGGATTTACTGGCGAGGATCGCCAGTAGCTCATCGCCACTACGCCCCTGAGCGCCCAGTTCAGCGTACATGTTGTGGCTTTCCACATCGCGATATTCGGTTATCTGACGGAAGTGCGGGTTGGTCATGCCGATCTCTTCCCCCTGATAGATGTACGGCGTGCCCTGCATGCCATGCAGCACCATCGCCAGCATTTTCGCCGAGGTATCGCGCAGCGCGCCTTCGTCGCCAAACCGTGAGACGATGCGCGGCTGGTCGTGATTACACCAGAACAGCGCGTTCCAGGCGACGTTATGCATGCCCTGCTGCCAGTGGCGGAACAGCGCTTTCAGGGCGACGTAATCGGGTTTTGCCAGCGTCCACTTTTCGCCGTCGGGGTAATCGACCTTCAGATGATGAAAGTTAAAGGTCATCGACAGCTCGCGCCCGTCGAGGGCGGCATATTGCTGGCAGTGTTCGAGTGATGTGGAGGACATTTCGCCCACCGTCATCAGGTAGCCGGGCGTGAAGACATCACGGCTCAGCTCCTGCAAAAATTCATGTGCGCGTGGGCCATCGGTGTAGAAACGGCGGCCATCGCCGCGATCATCGTCCGGGAAGGCCTGGTCTTTGGAGATCAGGTTGACGACGTCAAGGCGCAGACCATCCACACCGCGATCGGCCCAGAACTCGCACACTTTTTTCAGCTCTGCGCGTACCGCCGGATTTTCCCAGTTGAGATCCGCCTGTTCTGGTGCGAACAGGTGCAGAAAGTATTGTTTACTCTCCGGGTGCCACTGCCAGGCGTTGCCGCCAAATTTCGACCGCCAGTTGTTGGGCTCATCACGCCAGATGTAGAACTCCCGGTAAGGGCTGTCCGGGTTCAGCGATTCACGAAACCACGGGTGTTGCGTTGACGTGTGGTTGAACACCATATCGAGCACGACACGAATGTTGCGCGATTTGGCCTGAGCCACCAGTTCGTCGAAGTCGTCCAGCGTGCCGTAAGTGGGATCGATGGCAGTGTAGTTCGCCACGTCGTAGCCGTTATCTATCTGCGGCGAGACGTAGAACGGCGTCAGCCAGATGGCGTCAATGCCGAGTGTCTGCAGGTAGTCGAGACGGGCGGTGACGCCGCGTAAATCGCCGGTGCCGCTGCCGGTCGTGTCCTGAAAGCTTCTGGGGTAAATCTGGTAGATAACGCCGTTTTGCCACCAGTGGGGAAGGGTATTCATTATGCTTTCCTGCTAAAAAAGGGGCGCCCCGCGCCCCAACATCATTACACAATTTGCAGCGAGCCCTGACGGAACTTGCGCTGATAAACCACTGAAGTCAGTACAATTGGAACCACTACCGCGATGGCCATCGCCAGCGCGTAAACCTGCCAGTAGGCTGGCTGGATGGAGAGAATGCCCGGCAAGCCGCCAACACCAATGCCGTTCGCCATCACACCATTGAGGCCGCACAGCAGACCCGCCAGCCCGGAACCCACCATCGCGCACAGCATCGGGAAACGGTATTTGAGGTTAATACCATACATCGCCGGTTCGGTGACGCCGAGAAAGGCGGAGATAGCGGCCGGAACGGAAATTTCACGTTCGTTGTGTTTGCGGCTGACAATAATAATGCCCACCACCGCCGAGGCCTGCGCGATGTTGGAAAGCGCAATCAGCGGCCACACCGGCGTTCCGCCCATGCTCTGGATCATCTGCATATCAATTGCCAGCGTGGTCTGATGCACGCCGGTGATCACCAGCGGCGCATACAGGAAACCAAACAGCGCAGCGCCAACCGGGGCGAAGCTGCCGGTCATCAGGTGGCGCACCGCGAAGGCCACGCCATCGCCAATCAGACGCCCGAACGGGCCGATCAATGCATGAGCGAGGAACACGGCGAGGATCAGCGAGCAGACCGGCACGATGACCAGATAGAGATAGTCAGGCACGATGCGCTTCATGCGCGTTTCGATAAACCCGAGCGCCAGACCTGCCAGCAGCGCCGGAATGACCTGCGCCTGATAGCCCACTTTGGCGATGCTGAACAGGCCAAAATTCCATACTTCCGGCGCCTGCTGACCGAGCAGGTAAGCGTTCATCAGTTGCGGCGAGACCAGCGTGACGCCCAGCACAATGCCGAGGATCGGCGTACCGCCCATTTTTCTTACTGCAGACCAGCAGATGCCGACCGGCAGATAGAAGAAGATGGCTTCGCCGATCAGCCACAGGAAGTCATAGATCGTTTTCAGCGACGGGTACATTTGCGCCAGCGTCTGGCCGTTGCTCATCGGCAGATCGCCAATCACGTTACGGAAACCAAGGATCAGGCCGCCGCTGATGAGAGCCGGTAGCAGCGGGAAGAAGATCTCAGCGAAATGGGAAATCAACTGCTCGTGCCATTTCATGTTCTGGCGCGCGGCTTTTTTCGCCTGTTCTTTATCGGCAGACGCCTGGCCGGTGGTGGCCAGCAGCGCCTGGTAGTAATCGCCGACGTTAGTGCCGATGACCACCTGGAACTGCCCGGCGTTGGTAAAGCAGCCTTTGACCATCGGTAATGCTTCGATGGCCTTCGGGTTGGCTTTCGCGGGCGAGTTCAGGACGAAGCGCAAACGGGTAATACAGTGGCTGACGGTGGCGATGTTCTCGCGCCCGCCCACCAGATCGATCAGGTTGTCGATATCCTGCTGATTGACTTTGCTCATCATGAAGCCTCATGGCAGATGAAGGATGTTGCGTAATGACCTGATGAGCATCCTGAGCCTTTCCTCAAATCCGGTAAATGGGAACGTTCCCGAAACGCAGCGAAGATCACACATTTTATACAGGCGAGGGTTACGCGAGCCGGGCGGGGATCACTATCTGACGGGGTTCGGCATGACCGCTGATTTGCTCGATCAACTGTTGCGCCGCGCGGCTTCCCGCCTCGGCGTAGCCGGGATCAACCGTGATAATTTCCGGGTGAAGAAACTTCATCAGCGGTGTGTTGCCGACGCTCGCCAGCTGGATAGTGTCGATGCGTTGTTCCTGCAAATATTTGCTGGCGCCAATGGCGAGGGTGTCGGTGGCGCAGAGCAGGGCGGTGGTGTCAGCGTTCATGACTTTCGCGACGTTGTCATAACCCTGTTTCATCGCCAGACCTGGCAGCGCGGCAACCGGGTTGATTTTGCGTTTTTTACAGAAGGCAAGATAGGCGGCATGGCGGCGTTTGCCGGTGGTGACGTCGCTGTGCGGCACGCCGAGAAAGCTGATATGGCGATGCCCCTGACCGTACAGGCGCTGCATCAGCATCTCGATGGCGCCTTCATCATCGTAACAGACCGAAGCAAACCCGCTGGCGTCCCGTGCCAGCAACACCAGCGTCGATTGCCAGGGCGCGAGCATCGCGTCGGTGACGCCAGTGAAGCCAAACAGCACCACACCGTCAATGTTACGGCGGCTCAGCATGCCTAAATGCTCTTCCACCAGCGCCGGGGAAAACTGACTCTCGATCATGATGGGATCGTAACCGCGTTCGTAAAAGGCGGGCAGCATCGTTTGTACAGCGAGGTTTTCAGAGAGGGAATCGAGACGGGTGACGATAATGGCGACCACTTTGTCGCTCTGCCCTCGCATGGCGCGCGCCGAGCGGGAAGGGGAAAATCCGTGCTGAAGCATGACCGCTTCAATACGTTCCCGGGTGCGTTCGCTCACGCCGCTTTCATTATTCAGCACGCGGGAGACAGTGGATTTGCCCACCCCGCTTAAACGAGCGATGTCTTTTATGGTCAGCCGGTTTTGCATCCTCAATTCCCGTAGTCAGTCAGTGCTGCAGAATAAACAGAGACTACTGTTATTCAACCAAACCGCAATGGGTAAAATCTGGTTGATGCCCGGTTTAGTTGCGCGGTCGTATGATAACGCCAACCTCGCACAAGCTTCATTGTTTATCTGGCTGACTTGCGCGGTATCTCTTCTTTCACTTACCGGAGGCTGTATGGATCCCGATCCCACTCCCCGCCATCGATGGGGATTTTTTTCGCTCCGGTAAGGCTGTGATTGCTGTCTTACCGGTGCGGTGAGGCAGTGACGTCGTTGATGTCCCTGTAGTCAATTTTTGTGCCTTTCAGGTATGGCTTTGCTCTGCCTGAAAACCATACTGCGCCCGTCTGCTATGGGCGTGGAGGGACTTTTTTATGTGGAAAACTATTACCCGGCAGCTGCTTGCACAGCTTGGCCGCCGCTTGCCGCGCCGTCTCGTTCAGCGCGATCCGATGCCCGCAGAGAAAACGCTTGCCAGCGGTCCAGTCCCGGACTCGCTTGCCCGCCATTGTCTGAACATCGCTGCGATGGATGAAAACGAAATCTGGCGCGCTTTCGACAGCCACCCGGAAGGGCTGAACGTGATGGAGGTTGAGGATCATCGCGAACAGTACGGTGAAAACACCATTCCGGCGCAGAAACCGGTGCCGTGGTGGGGACATTTGTGGCTGTGCTATCGCAACCCGTTTAATTTGCTGCTGACGGCGCTGGGGATCATCTCCTACTCCACCGAAGACTTATTTGCGGCGGTGGTGATCGCTCTGATGGTGGGCATTTCCACGCTGCTGAACTTTATTCAGGAAGCGCGCTCCACCCGGGCGGCGGATGCGCTGAAGGCGATGGTCAGCAATACCGCCACCGTACTGCGGGTGGTTAACGATCGGGGCGAAAGCCGCTGGTGCGAAATTCCGCTCGATCAACTGGTGCCGGGCGACGTGGTGAAGCTGTCGGCAGGCGACATGATCCCCGCTGATCTGCGCATTTTTCAGGCCCGCGATCTGTTCGTCGCCCAGGCGTCGTTGACCGGCGAATCCATCCCGGTTGAGAAGGTGGTGCGTAGTCGTGAACCGCAGCAAAGCAACCCGCTTGAGTGCGACACGCTCTGCTTTATGGGCACTAACGTGGTCAGCGGCACGGCGCAGGCTGTCGTGTTCGCCACCGGCGGCAATACCTGGTTCGGGCAACTGGCCGGGCGTGTCAGCGAGCAGGAGAGCGAACCGAACGCGTTCCAGAAAGGCATCAGCCGCGTCAGCATGTTGCTCATCCGTTTTATGCTGGTGATGACGCCGGTGGTGTTGCTGATTAACGGCTATACCAAGGGCGACTGGTGGGAAGCGGCGCTGTTTGCGCTCTCCGTGGCGGTGGGCCTGACGCCGGAAATGTTGCCGATGATCGTCACCTCCACGCTGGCGCGCGGGGCAGTGAAACTGTCGAAACAAAAGGTGATCGTCAAGCATCTGGACGCTATCCAGAATTTCGGCGCGATGGATATCCTCTGCACTGACAAAACCGGCACCCTGACGCAGGATAAAATCGTGCTGGAAAACCATACCGATGTATCCGGCAAGGTCAGCGAGCGCGTACTGCACTGCGCCTGGCTCAACAGCCATTATCAGACCGGGCTGAAAAACCTGCTCGATACGGCGGTGCTGGAAGGGGTCGGGCAGGATGCCGCGCGCGGGCTGGCCGAGCGCTGGCAGAAAGTGGATGAGATCCCGTTTGATTTTGAGCGTCGCCGGATGTCGGTAGTGGTCGCTGAACAGGAACACGTCCATCAATTGATCTGCAAAGGCGCGCTACAGGAGATCCTCAGCGTCTCCACGCAGGTGCGTCATAACGGCGATATCGTACCGCTGGATAACACCATGCTGCGCCGTATTACGCGGGTGACCGACATGCTCAATCGTCAGGGACTGCGCGTGGTGGCCGTGGCCAGTAAAGTGCTGCCGGCTCGCGAAGGGGATTATCAGCGCATTGATGAATCTGATCTGATCCTCGAAGGATACATCGCGTTTCTCGATCCGCCGAAAGAGAGCACCGCTCCGGCGCTGAATGCGCTGAAGGCCAGCGGGATCAATGTCAAAATCCTCACCGGCGACAGCGAGCTGGTGGCTGCCAAAGTGTGCCACGACGTCGGGCTGGATCCTGGCGAGGTGGTGATCGGCAGCGACATTGAGCGTCTTGACGACGATGAACTGGCGCGGCTTGCCCGCAACACGGCGCTGTTCGCCCGCCTGACGCCAATGCACAAAGAGCGCATCGTGACACTGCTCAAGCGTGAAGGGCATGTGGTGGGTTTTATGGGGGATGGCATTAATGACGCCCCTGCGCTGCGTGCGGCGGATATCGGTATTTCAGTGGATGGCGCGGTGGATATCGCCCGTGAAGCCGCGGATATCATCCTGCTGGAAAAGAGCCTGATGGTGCTGGAAGCCGGGGTGATCGAAGGGCGTCGTACCTTCGCCAACATGCTGAAATACATCAAGATGACCGCCAGTTCCAATTTCGGCAACGTCTTCAGCGTGCTGGTCGCCAGCGCGTTCCTGCCGTTTCTGCCGATGCTGCCGCTGCACCTGTTGATTCAGAATCTGCTGTACGATGTGTCGCAGGTGGCGATCCCGTTCGACAACGTGGACGACGAACAGATCCAGAAACCACAGCGCTGGAACCCCCGAGATCTGGGGCGCTTCATGCTGTTCTTCGGGCCGATCAGCTCGATCTTCGACATCCTGACGTTCTGCCTGATGTGGTTTGTATTCCACGCCACCACGCCGGAACACCAGACCCTGTTCCAGTCCGGCTGGTTCGTGGTCGGGTTGCTGTCGCAGACGCTGATTGTGCATATGATCCGCACGCGCCGCATTCCGTTCATCCAGAGTCGTGCCGCGTGGCCGCTGCTGGCGATGACGCTGGTGGTGATGGTCGCAGGCATTGCGCTGCCGTTTTCGCCACTGGCGGGGTACTTGCAGTTGCAGGCGTTACCGCTGAGCTATTTCCCGTGGCTGGTAGCGATTCTCGTTGGCTACATGACGCTGACGCAACTGGTGAAAGGGTTTTACAGCCGTCGTTACGGCTGGCAGTAATTATTATTCGAGCGCAATTTTTCCCGGTACGCCGTCCGGTATAGTGCCTGTCAGTACATGATTATCAGCTTAAGGAGAAGGTGATGGAACGTATTGATTTACATACCCATTCGGCGTACAGCGACGATGCCGATTTCGCCGTCGGTGACCTGTTAACGATGGCGAAAGCGGCAGATCTTGCGGTGCTGGCGATCACCGACCACAACTCCGCGCGTTCAGTGGAAGAGGCCATTTGTGGCGGCAAAGCGAATGGCGTCAGCGTGATGACGGGAATCGAAATTGACTGTGCGTTTGCCGGTAATAATTACCACTTGCTGGGCTACGGCTTTCGTCGTGACAGTCGCGATTTTGCCGCTGTCGAGCAGAACTTTCAGCAACTGGAACGTGCGGCGACGCCGCTGAAACTCAGCAAGTTACGGGCGCTCGGATTCCATCTCGATGAAGTGCGCCTGTACGCCATGGCGGGTGACCGCATCCCGCAGGAAGAGCAGATGGCAGAGCTGATTTTAGAGGATGCGCGTAACGCGAACCACGATCTACTGTTGCCTTATCGGGCCGGGAATGCGCGCAGCGATATGCCGCTGATAAACTTTTTCTGGGATTTTTTCGGCAGAGACAAACCCTGTCATGTGACGGTTGAACTCCCGCCGATGGCAGAAATGGCGGCGCTGATTATCGATAACGGCGGCATTCCGGTGATTGCGCATATCGGTGCCAACGTGAAAGAAAAACATCTGTCGGTGATTGAGCAGATGCTGCCGCTCGGCGTGCAGGGAGTGGAGGTGTTCTCCAGCTATCATGATGAGGCGCTTCGCCGCGAGCTTTATCAGTACACGCTGGATAACTCGCTGTTGGCGACCTGTGGCAGCGACTTCCACGGCAAAAACAAACCTAACATCATGCTCGGCAGTAGCCAGCCATGGCCGGACGCGGCACCGCAAACGCGGGAAATTCTTGAAAGGGTGACGCTCTACTGATGCGCCATGAGCCTGATGCGGTGAAAACACTTGCCGGGTCTTCGTGACCCGGCACAGCGATTAGCGACGAACCGCAATAGCTTCGATTTCGATCTTCACATCTTTCGGCAGACGCGCAACCTCAACGCAGGAGCGCGCCGGGAAAGTGGCGTTGTGCTCAGTGAAGAAGGCTTCATACGTGGCGTTAACGGTCGCGAAGTCATTCAGATCTTTGACGAAAACGGTCGTTTTCACGATGTCGCCCACTTTCAGACCTGCTGCTTCAACGATCGCTTTCACGTTTTCCAGTGACTGACGCGCCTGTGCGGCAACGGCATCCGGTACGCTGCCGGTTTTTGGATCCACCGGGATCTGACCGGAAGTGATGATCATGCTGCCAAGATCAACGCCCTGGACATACGGGCCGATAGCTGCGGGTGCATTTTCCGTCGCGATAATTTTGCTCATGTTATCTCCTGAATACAGCGGTAATTAGGGTCCTGGTCATTATAAGGACCGGGACCGTCATTACCAGTCAGAAATCGTTAGCCAGTACCACATGATGAGAGAATTCTTTCTCACAATATTTGCATTTCAGAGCGATATCACTGCTGCGCTTTTTCACGGCAAAGCTGGAGCTGACCGGCTCTGCGTGGCTGATGCAGTTGCTGTTCGGGCATACCAGCACAGTGTCGATGCGATCCGGCAGGCTCGGGTGTGATTTGCCGACCACTTCATAGTTGTCGATACGGTTGACGGTGGCCTGCGGAGCGTACAGCGCCAGTTGGTTCACCTGCTCGTCGGTCAGAAACGTATTCTCGATTTTAATCAGGTCCTTGCGCCCCATCTCGCCGGATGGCAGGTTCAGACCGATGGTGATGCGCTGGTCGGTTTTGGTCAGTTTGAACAGCGTCAGCAGTTTAAAGCCGATCTGCGCGGGGATGTGGTCAATTACGGTGCCGCATTTGATGGCTTCAACCTGAAGTTTATTATCGTGTGTCATTGTCGTTTCCCCCTTACAGAACCAGATCGCTATTCAGTACCAGTGCCAGTAACGCCTGGCGCGCGAAAATCCCGTTGCCTGCCTGCTGGAAGTACCAGGCGTACGGCGTTTTGTCGACATCAGTGGCGATTTCATCAACACGCGGCAGCGGGTGCAGTACCTTCATATTGCTGCGTGCATGTTCCAGATCGCTGGCGCGCAGCACAAACTGCGCTTTGACGTTGGCGTATTCCGACGGATCGAGACGCTCTTTCTGCACGCGGGTCATGTACAGAATGTCTACTTCGGCCAGCACTTCGTCGATGGCGCTGTGCAGACTCCAGGCAATGCCTTTTTCGTCCAGCATGTCGAGGATGTATTGCGGCATCGCCAGTGCATCCGGGGCGATAAAGTAAAAGCGGTTGCCGTTGAATTTCGCCAGCGCCTGGGTCAGTGAGTGTACGGTACGGCCATATTTCAGGTCGCCAACCATCGCCACGCTGAGGTTTTCCAGACGGCCCTGGGTTTCCTGAATGGTGAACAGATCCAGCAGCGTCTGCGTCGGGTGCTGGTTGGAGCCATCGCCGGCGTTCAGAATGGGCACCTTGCCGGAAAACTCGGTCGCCAGACGCGCTGCGCCTTCCTGCGGGTGACGCATCACGATGGCGTCAACGTAGGTGCTGATGACCGAAATGGTGTCGGCGAGGGTTTCCCCTTTCTTGCCCAGCGACGTGTTAGCGCTGTCAGAGAAACCGACCACGCTCGCGCCAAGGCGATGCATCGCGGTTTCAAACGACAGGCGGGTGCGGGTCGAGGCTTCGAAGAAGCAACTGGCAATGACCTTGTGCTTCAGCAGCTCCGGCTGTGGGTTTGCTTTCAGTTTCGCCGCGGTCGCCAGTACCAGTTCAAGGTCCTCGCGACTCAGATCGTTTATGGAAATGATATGTTTTTGATATAGCGGGTTAGCCATGTTTATCTCCTGATCGCTGGGCAAAAAAAAGCCCCTTAAATAAGGGGCTTTGAGAATGAATGATCAACGGGAAGAAAAACGGCAGGCCTGCGCCCTTTTTCAGACGCGGTGAGACAGTTTGTCGTACACACTGAACCATACTTCCTCCCGGCAAATTGTCCGGGATTATACGCAGCTGCATTTTCGGATCAAGCGATTAATGCACAAATTTGCCAGGGGAAACGGTTATCTCTGCATATCAATTCATCATAAGTAAATAATTAATCTGTTTGTGCACCAGCGCCGTGCGTTTAACATCACGCGGGGCGACCCAGACAATGCTGCTGCCTGCCACCACGCCGAGGATTTCAGGCAGAGCGTGGTAATCGAGAATTCGCGCCACCGCACGTCCGTATCCCGCCGCGGTGTAGATAAGGATAAATTCGCTATTGTGCTCGACGCTCACCACCATTTCGGCAATCGAACGCGCCGCGTTAGGCGCAGGACGTAACTGGGGATTCACAGAATAAATTTTTTGTCCTTTGGCATTTCTTATTTTTATGACGCCAAGCAATTTCAGCAGGCGGGACACCGTCGACTGGCTGATGCTGTCAAAGCCGTGGCGCTGCAAATCGCGGCGAAGCTCTTCCTGGGATAAATAACTTTTTTCACCTATCAGGCGCTGACAAACGGCGAGCTGGAGTTGCTCTTTATCACTGGTGGGTTGGTCAAATTTCATCATCGGATTTCAGTTTCCATGTTGATAAAACGAACGTTTTTGAACAATCAATAACTTACGTGCCGATTTTATTGGTTATTTATTGTTTACCCAGATAAATCGCCCCTTTCGGGGCGGGGTTATTCATCAGGTGATAGACATGGTGCCCGCAGCGATCTGCATGAGGGTATACAACGCCACCACCACCAGCAAGGCCAGGACGCCCCATTCCAGCGTATTGAAGCAGCGCTGCTGGCTGGTTTTTTTCTTCCAGATATAGACTGCCGCACCCGGAATAAACAACAGCGAGCTGAGCAACATGGAATCGCCCGCGGCATAACAGAGCCAGAAACCATACAGTGTGGCGATAACGCTAATAATGCCATCGCGCAGGGTTTTCTCGTCAGACTGATAATGTTCCCGCGTCATCACCAGCTTCAGGCCATACGCCGCGCTGAACAGGTAGGGTGGCAGGATTGCCGCTGTCGCAATGGAAAACAGCACCTGGTAACCCGCCTGGTAAAACAGCGCCAGCAGCAGGAAAAGCTGTACCAGACCGTTGGTGATCCACAGGGAGACCGACGGAGAATTGCGGCTGTTTTCACGACCGAACACTGACGGGAAAACGCCATCCTGCGCAGCGACTCTCGGCAGTTCGGCCGCAAACAGCGTCCATGCCAGCAGCGCCCCGGCGACCGAGAAGATCACGCCACCGGCAACGAATTTCGCGCCCCACGGCCCGACAACGCTTTCCAGCACACCGGCCATTGAGGGATTTTTTAAGCCTGCCAGCGTCGCCTGGTCAAGGATCCCCATCGACAGCACGCTAACCAGCACATAGATAGCCAGCGCCCCCAGCAGGCCGACGACCGTCGCCTTACCGATATCGCTGCGTTTTGCCGCCCGCGCGGAAACCACCGTTGCCCCTTCAATTCCGATAAACACCCAGGTGGTGACCAGCATGGTATTTTTCACCTGATTGAACAGCTCAGGCGCGGTGCCATCGACGCGCATCATGCGACCCCAGAAATCGGCGGTCAGCACCCCCAGACGGAAGGCGATCAGCACGGCGATGATGAAAATAATCAGCACCAGCACTTTGACGACGGTGAGAATGGTGTTGATCCACGCCGCTTCCCTGACGCCACGCAGCACCAGCGTGTGGACCAGCCACAGCACCACCGATGCGCCAATGATTGAAACCAGGTTGTTGCCATCGCCAAACACAGGAATGAAAAAGCTCACGGCGCTGAACAGCAGCACGGCGTAGGAGACGTTGCCGAGCCAGGCCGAAAACCAGTAACCCCATGCCGCCTGAAAGCCAATGAAATCACCAAATCCGGCTCTGGCATAGCTGTAGATACCGCCATCGAGATCCGGGCAGCGGGCGCTCAGGTTCTGATAAATAAACGCCAGGCACAGCATGCCGACGCCGGTGATCACCCAGCCGATCATCAGCGCGCCGGGTGAGGCAACAGAAGCAAAGTTCTGCGGCAGGCTGAACACGCCGCCGCCAATCATCGATCCCACGACCAGCGCCACCAGCGCGCTCAGCCCAAGCTTTTTCTCGCCGGTACTGGCGGCTGTTGCGTCGTCCTTCGTTAAATCAGTCATCGTATTATCCTCCTGTCTGGTTGCGCAGAGGGAAGGGCGCCGCACCCGGCGGCATCCCTTCTCAGGCATTACTCGCCAAGCGTGGCAACCATGACGGCTTTAATGGTATGCATGCGGTTTTCCGCTTCATCGAACACGATGGAGTGCGCCGACTCGAACACCTCTTCGGTGACTTCCAGTCCGGCCAGGCCATACGCGATTTCGATT